>JAZQXJ010000039.1:0-57644 GCA_045632815.1 Acutalibacteraceae bacterium
TAAATAACCAATTCCGGATTTTCACCGTTTTCCTCATAAGTGCAGACGAGTAAAAAGTCCATATTTGCCACAATACCGAAGCAACGGTCACCACCGAATTCACATTCAAGCTGACTGCCGAGATAAGTGGCGTTATCATCAAGAAATTTTACCACCTGCCCGTTCGGAAGACGATATTCAAGATTCACGAAGCTGCCGGGCAAAACATTAAGGTTTTCCACCTTCGGTAAGCCTTCAACATTAAACAAGGTATTAATTTCGTGAATAAGCTGTCCTTTAAACTCTTCAAATCTTTCTTTTCCGCCAAGCTCTCTGTACTTTTCAAAAAAATCAAGGGTATATTCGCCATTGGCATAACACCACTCGCAGTATTCCTCATTAAAAGAGCCGTCCTTTTCGTGACTTATATTACTGTCATCAACAGTCATACCGCAGCACTCACAAACAAGCTGTCTCGGTGAGCCAAGCAATGTATTAATCGATACATCAAACAGTTTTGAAAGCAACTTCAAAGCTTCGGTGTTCGGAACAGTTTCACCTGTTTCCCAGCGAGAAACTGCCTGACGGGTTACAAATACTTTTTCTGCAAGCTCTTCTTGTGACAGACCTGTTTTTGTTCTCAGTTCAAGAATAATATCTTTTGTTTCCATAGAACAATCACCTCGATATTATTATAATACGAGCCGATCAGGTTTACAAGCAACCCGCTGTTGCTACACAATATAAAATTACAACGTGCTAAAGTCAATCCGTTTGCCCGAAGGGCAACTTCGTTGTGCCGAAGGCACACTTCATTTACGGCGCAGCCGTAACTTCATTGATGCGAAGCATCATATCGTTTGTGCGAAGCACAACACTGTTTGCCGCAAGGCAACCTCGTTTTGTGTCCGCAAGCGGACAATGAAGTTGAGCTACGCTCAAATGAAGTTATCTGCAAAAGCAGATAAACGGAGTTGTGTCCTTGCGGACACAAACACAAAAAGAAAAAGCACTTCCGAAGAAGTGCTTTTCTTTTTGGAGGTGCCACCCGGATTTGAACCGGGGAATCAGAGTTTTGCAGACTCGTGCCTTACCACTTGGCTATGGCACCACACATTATTAAGTTATGATTTTCAGCACAGATTTATGCTAAAAAAATGGAGCGGATGACGAGGCTCGAACTCGCTACCTCCACCTTGGCAAGGTGGCGCTCTACCAGATGAGCTACATCCGCACCTATTGGTGCCTCCGGTCGGAATTGAACCAACGACACGTGGATTTTCAGTCCACTGCTCTACCAACTGAGCTACAGAGGCATAGAAATGACCTGTAATTTTCATTACAGGTCACTCAATGGCGACCCGGAACGGGCTCGAACCGTCGACCTCTAGCGTGACAGGCTAGCGTTCTAACCAGCTGAACTACCGGGCCAAATGGTGGGAACAACAGGGCTCGAACCTGTGACCCTCTGCTTGTAAGGCAGATGCTCTCCCAGCTGAGCTATGCTCCCACGTTGGCGTTGCTTTCGTCAAGCAACGTACGTTATAATACACTACTTTTTCGAGTTTGTCAACCCTTTTTTTAAAAAAATTTCAAAAATTTTTAAAAAATTTTTTAGTTCATATAAAGAATTATTTTTCGGCAAATTTCAGCACTTCTTCGGAGGTGAATTTATACTTCTTTTCGCAGAAATGGCAGGATACTTCCGTTATCTTTTCCTGCGCCATTTCGAGCAATCCTTCCTTGCCGACACTGATAAGCGCCTTGGCAACTCTATCCCTTGAACAGTTGCATCTGTATTCGGGGTTTGAGGTATCCAGAATCTCAAGGTCAAAGCCCTTAAGCACATTGCGGCAGATGTCCTCGGGGGTCATACCGCTTGTGAGCATCTGCGTTACGGATGAAATATCCTTGATACATTCTTCAACCTTATCAATAGTATCATCAAGCGCCGTAGGCAGAAGCTGAATGATAAAGCCGCCTGCCGCCCTGATTGACAAATCGGGATTGACAAGCACGCCCAATGCGCATACGCTGGGCAGCTGCTCGCTGATTGCAAAATAGCTTGTAATATCCTCTGCAATCTCGCCCGAGATAATCGGCACCTGACCGATATAAGGCTCGTTCATACCCAGATCCTTCATAACGGTGAGAGTACCGTCCGTTCCGACTGCGCCCGCAACATCAAGCTTACCTTTGTTATTAAGAGGAATTTCAACAATGGGATTTGACACATAGCCTCTGACATTACCCTCGCTGTCCGAAACTGCAATTACAGACCCTGCAGGGCCGTTACCGTTAAGGCGCAGAGTAATACTGTTATCCTTACCCTTAAGGACGGCACCCATCATTGATGCCGCCGTCAGCAGTCTGCCGAGTGCAGCCGAGGTTACCGCAGATGTCTGATGAATCTGCTCCATTCTGTTAATTATATCCGTTGTGTCTGCCGCAATCATCGTCAGAGTACCGTCGGATGAAATCATTCTTACAAGTTCACTCATATTATCACTTCTTCTTTGCTAAAAATACTGCCCTTTCGCTGTCGGGCCTGACCTCATCTTCCGTAAGGTCATCATAAATTCCGATTATTTCAAAGCCTGCATCCTCAAGCCAAGCCGAAATATCGCTCAGCTCATATGCCTGCTCAGAAAAGCTTTCGCCGCTGCGGTAATATACGCCGTCCTCCTCCTCGAAGAAATCGAGCGAGATGTCAACGCTGTTGTCATCGCAGTTATAATTATTCTGCCACACGCAGAACAAATCATCAAATTCATAAACAAAGGCGTTATCCGCCAGCACATTCCTGTGCTTATGAATTGTGTTCACATCAAACGCAAATGCGCCGCCCTTATTCATAAAAAGGGAAACCTTTTCAAAGGTACGTTTAACATCATCGGCACCGTCGAGGTGATTTATGCCGTCAAGCACGCAGATTGCGCAATCCACCGTACCGTAGAGGTCGATATCCTGCATAGGCTGATTGAGAAGCAGCATATGCTGACCGCTTTCAAACATCTTCTGCTGAGCCGCGCCGAGCATACCCACGCTGCTGTCAACACCGATTACCTCAAACCCCTTTTCAGCCATTTTAACGGACATACTGCCCGTGCCGCAGCCGAGGTCAAGGAGTATTCCGCCGTTTATGCCGCACAGCGAAAGAAGCCTGCAAAAATAATCTGCACGCTTCTCATACTCAACATTATCTGTCAGACGGTCATAGAATCTGGAAAAATCATCGTATGACATTATTTCTCCATCCTCTTGAAGATTTCCTCATAGCCGTTGCAGCCGTACTGTAATGAACGGTTAACACGGCTGATTGTTGCGGTGCTTGCGCCCGTTGCCGCAACTATATCGCTGTAAACCTTTTTATCTCTAAGCATCTTTGCAACAACGATTCTCTGCGAAAGTGCCTTAAGCTCGGGTACAGTGCAGAGGTCCTCAAAGAAATCATAACATTCCTCAAGGCTCTGAAGATTGAGAATTGCCGAAAAGAGAAAATCAACATTATCGTCTTTGATTTTGTTAGCCATTTCGTATACTTCCTTTCAGAACGCTTTTACACTTTAATATTTTAACACACGAAACGCAAAAAGTAAATATTAAAATCCAAAAATTTTGCAGGAAACCGCATATAAAACGGCACACTCAATCAAAAAGCAGGGATAAACGGTTGCAAAAGCGGTTTTCGTGAGCGCATCTCTGACGCTTTTTTCGTTTCTGCGCTGTTTTGAGGCGGCGTGAAGCAGCTCGGCGAGCAGATAAGGAACTGTGCCTGCAACGATTATTCCCATCGGGCTGTAACCGCCGATGATGATATCCCCTGCAAAAACCGCAGCACACACGGCAAAACCGATTGCCGCATAAAGCGGAAAGAGCTTTGCATCACCGAGCCTTTCAAACACGCATTTGATTGCGCAGACAAGGATAAGCGCAAAAACGGTCATCAGCCTTGCGGCATATGCCGAGCCGATGAGTACAAATATCATAGGTATTACATTATATAATGTACGCTCAATTCTGTCTGAAAGCAGGTCGTTTGTTTTTTTGCCTTTTTTGTCGCAGTACAAAGCATATGCATTGACGGCGATTATACCGACGGCAACCGCCGCAACTGCAAACGGCATCACGGCTTCAGCGGAGTCGGGCAGAGTATTTCTGCCGACAGATGCAATGAGCGTGTTTATTTTTTCAACATTTGCATAACCTGCACAGAAGCCTGCAGCAATGCCTGCGCCGCCGATTGCACCGAGGGTAAACTCCATAGTTTTCCAGCCGTCATAAATGCCGTTTCTGATAAAGCGGTCAAACATATATTTTCCGTTTTTCATCGGGAATACGGAAATTTCATAGAACCTGAGCGCAATAAGCCAGCCGATGCCGCCACCCAGAAATCCGCCGCATATCATTGAAAGCATAAGACCGTCGCCCTTTACGGTTGCCATTGCAATCATTGCAATAAGGGTAACGAGATTGCCGCCCCATTCCTCGCGGCGTGTTTTTGAATAATAACATTTGGGATGAATACCCTTTTCTTTGTCGTAGGGAGTATTAAAAAGATGATATCCTCCAAGCTGAAAAAGAGGAATAAGCAGGCAGAAAACAACCAAATCCACCTTGGAATACATATCACCTGCCATTGAGGATACCGAAAGCGCAATGAAGCCGCCGCAGATTGAAAACCACAGCGCACCCTTAAGAAAAACTCCTGCATAACCCTTTACGGGGCGGTATTCGCCGATTTCTCTTTTAAGCACAAAGCCGAGGGTTTCTCCGTAGGTTTCGCTGCCGCCGTAAGTCATACCCATAAGACCTGCAGCCGCCGCAAACCAGAAATTCTCTCTTATTCCGCCGCCTGCAAACCACGCAAGAATAAGCCCGACAAACGCGCCGGGAAGCATTGCACCCTTTTCACCGCCGATAACCGTGCCTCTCATTCCCCAGCCGTAGCTTGAGGCAAGCATAACAAAAAGTATGCATATAATTGCATCTGAAAAATTCATTTTATCATCCCCTTTTGTGACATTTTAGCATAAAAGTGTTAAAATTGGTATAGTTTATAAATAAAAATTAAACTTATACTTGCACATATCACAAGTTAAGTGTATAATGAATCTACCTGAAACAAAAAAGAGGTATTTTATGGCAGATTCATACATCAAAGCGCTTATTTCATATGCCGCAAAACGCGGTCTTATCGAAGAAAGCGACAAAGCATATTGCACAAACAGTATTCTTTATCTTCTCAAGAAAAACGATTACGATGACAATTGCGCCGAAGCTGACGGCGAAATCAATGTTATCCTTGATGCTCTTTGCGACTATGCCGCAGAAAAGGGCATAATTGAAAATTCGATTACATACAGGGATTTGTTTGATACCGCATTTATGGGGGCGCTTACTCCCCGTCCCTCACAGGTGATCGAAAAATTCCGTTCACTTTATGCGATATCGCCCGAAAAGGCAACGGATTTTTACTATAATTTCAGCTGTGACACCAATTATATCCGCCGCGACAGAATCGCAAAGGACCTTAAGTGGCAGTATACGGGCGATTACGGCACAATCGATATCACCGTTAACCTTTCAAAGCCCGAGAAAGACCCCAAGGCTATTGCGGCAGCAAAGAATGCACCGCAGTCGGGTTATCCCAAATGCCAGCTTTGCAGGGAATGCGAGGGCTACGCAGGCAGAGTTGATTTCCCCGCAAGGCAGAATCACAGAATCATTCCTATTACCATCGATAATTCGGGTTGGTGCCTGCAGTATTCACCATATGTTTATTACAACGAGCATTGCATTGTTTTCAACGGTACACACACTCCGATGAAAATAGACAGATCAGCTTTTGCAAAGCTGCTTGAATTCGTTACGCTTTTCCCCCATTATTTTGTTGGCTCAAACGCAGACCTGCCCATAGTCGGCGGCTCGATTCTCAGCCACGAGCATTTTCAGGGCGGCAGATACGAATTCGCAATGGAGCGCGCTCCCATCGAAAAGAAATTCAGCTTTGCAGGCTTTGAGGATGTTGATGCAGGCATCGTGAAATGGCCTATGTCAACAATCAGGCTTCAGTCCGACAGCCCCGAAAAGCTTGTTGACCTTGCGGATAAAATCCTCGGAAAGTGGCGCGAATATACGGACGAGAGTGCATTTATATTTGCTCACACCGACGCACCCCACAACACGATAACTCCCATTGCAAGGCGCAGAGGCGAGAAATATGAGCTTGACCTTGTGCTGCGCAACAACATAACCACCCCCGAGCATCCTATGGGCGTTTATCATCCCCACGCAGAGCTTCACCACATCAAGAAGGAAAACATCGGTCTCATCGAGGTTATGGGTCTTGCGGTATTGCCCCCCAGACTCAAAAATGAGCTTGAAATTCTTGCGGATGCAATTGTCAGCGGCAAGGATTTGCGCGCAGACGAAGCAACCGCATCTCACGCAGATTGGGTGGAGGAATTCCTGCCTGCGTACGGCGATGTAAACGCAGAGAATGTAACAGACATTCTCAGAGCAGAGGTCGGCAAGGTATTCTCAACCGTGCTTGAGCATGCAGGTGTGTTCAAGCGCACCGAAGAAGGCTTTGCGGCGTTCATGCGATTTGTTGAATCGGTATAAAATGCCTGAAGGCATTATTATAAAATGAAAAGGAGAATAAACCATGAAAAAAATTCTTGCAATTCTGCTTGCACTTGCAATGCTTCTCGGCCTTGCAGCCTGCGGCGGAAACACAGAGGACGAAACCACAACCACCACAGCTGCTGAAGAAATCACAGATGCAGTTGAAGAAGAGACAGAAGCTCCCGTTGAAGACACATCAGCCGCTGAAGATGCATCAGCAGAAGACCCCTCAGCTGCTGAAGAATCAACAGAAGCAGAGTCAACAGCTCCTGCAATTGAGAAGGCTCCCGAAACAACAGCTGAAATCATTGCTCTTTACAACAAGACAATCAACGATGCATATGCAGCAAAGGTAGGCTTCAACAAAGTTCGTTACACAGATAATGAGCAGCTTAACGCAGGCTTCCTTCTCAAGACCTTCGGTGACCTTGTTTATTCATTCATGGGCATCGGTGAAGAGAACAAGTACACAATGGACGTAACAAAGGGCGACTGGGCAGAGGACGTTCCTCACCACTACCTCCGCAAGAGCACACTCACAGAAGCTGACGTAACAGCTGCAAAATGCACAGAGAGCAACGGCAAGTACACAATCGTACTCAACGTTAAGCCCGGCACCAGCAAGGCTTCAAAGTCAGAATCATGGACAA
Source organism: Acutalibacteraceae bacterium (assembly GCA_045632815.1). Taxonomy (GTDB): domain Bacteria; phylum Bacillota; class Clostridia; order Oscillospirales; family Acutalibacteraceae; genus CAG-177. The sequence continues at coordinate 7,260 of JAZQXJ010000039.1, forward strand.
AGGCTCCCATCGACAAGTGCGGTATCTGCGTTGGCGATCTTGACAAGAGCTACTTTGACCACAAGACTGCTCCCGTTATCTACGCTGCAGTAGGTCAGGTTGTTTCAGGCGCTGTTATTGAAGAAAGCTACAACAACGCTGTTGTTAAGGCAGAAATCGATGCTGCAACAGGTCACCTCATCAGCCTCACAGTTGAATTCGACATGAACGTTGTTATCGACACAGCAGGCGGCGGCAACGCAACAGGTACAGCTCACGTATTCTACAAGAACTTCAAATATTAATCTTACATAACAATCGACCCCTGCGGTGCTTACGCGCTGCAGGGGTTTTCTTTATCTTCGCCGCCGTGAATCATCGCATTGGGCTTTACAAATCAATATTGTATCACTGCCGATAACCTCAATATCCTCCCAACAAACTCTTATTCTCTCCCTCTTGCCGCAGATTCCCCAATACTTGGGTCTGCCGTAAATAACGAGCGCAACCACCCTGCCGCAACAGGTATCCACCTCCACATCGCTCACAAGCCCCAGACGGCAGCCGTCAGCCTTGTTGATAACTTCCTTGCATCGCAGCTCGGTTATGCAACAATTCATATGTATAACCCCTTTCAGTGAAAAATGAATAATGAAAAGTGAAAAGTTAAGGATAGGCTTCGCCTATGACCGTTTAAATCTGCCTCTACTATGCCGATTTTTGATTTCACTTTATTATATTCAATAAACCGCAAAAAAGACCGAAAAGCCTGAGCTTCTCGGTCTGCTGTTTTTCTGTTGCCTGAGTCGGGCATCGCCTTCCTCAGATTATATGAAATCACCCGCAGGTGATGTTTTTACGAAGAGGTGCTGAGAGAATCAGCCCTCGGCTTCCGCATTATGCGCGGTCGCTGAGAAGTGCATTCAGTTCAAAGATTTTAACGAGTTTCTTGAATGTAAGAAACTTCTTCTCGCTGCAGATCTCATCAAGGAGTTCTCTCTTCTTTTCATAACTTACTTTTTCGAAATTCATTTACATTCATCCTTTCTGTTTCGTTATGGCTTTATTATACACGATTTCTCAAAAAAGTCAAGTGATTTTGCACAAATATAGATATATATATTTGTGCATATTTCACAAACAATTAACTTTTTTAAATTATTCAGCCTTAACAGAAATGAAAAAAGGGCAAATTTTATTTTGTATCTTTTGCACAACTGTGTATATATTATTTTGTTAAATTCAGACAAACAAAGTCATTTGTAACATCTGAGGCACAAAAAAGTTTGTTGAATTTTTTTGAGAAAAATATGCAAAAAGAAACTTGGGAGACACTTCTTTACGAAGTGTCTCCCAAAGACAGTTCTTTGTTTTTTTTATTCAGGCAATGCGTCAAGCATTTCGCAGAGCTCAAGATAAAAGCTCTGTGTTTTTTCTTTGTCGGCAAAAAGACCTATCGCCGTGCCGTGGTCACCTTTCTGAACGGGCATAACATTCCAGACACCCTTCTCATAGCTGCCGTCAAATTCCTTATGAGGCTCATCGAGGGGGTATTTTGCGCTCTCCGTGTTCACAAGTGCATCGTTTGCAAGCCATTTTTCGTCATAGACAACACCCGTTGACGGGTCGGTGAACTGCATAACGCCCATTACGACAGCCGTAAGGAAAATAACGGGGTTTGTGCTGATAATCGGAACCTCAATGCCCAATACGGACAGTTTTTCGGTTGTTGAAAAAGGATATGAAAAATAGTAAATATCCTCATTGATATCAAGCTTGTCGTTGATTTCAGCCGCGCCCTCGGGGGTGAGGTCATACTGGCAGGAATCATCCGAATTCTCCAGCACAAGCTTCATTGCGGAAATGAGATTATCCGCCTTTTCGCCGCCGGGAACATCCGTAAGCCCAAACTGTTCAAGGTGAAAATCAACCATACCTCCGTTGAAAATCGACCTGCCCATTATGCCTGCATAAAGATAGCTTATAAACTGAACTATCACATCAAGCTTCAGAGCAACAAGAGGATAATACACCGTGGAGCTGTTATGAGGAGTGCAGATTGTTGTTGCACTTTTTACCCATTTATCCTTACCGCCCGTGAACAGACCCGATATCTCGTTTGCAGGAGTTACCGCCTGCTCCTCCGCCGAGCCATCAGACAAAAGCTGAATAAGCATTCGGATGGTTGTTCCGCCGAAGCTGTGGCCGATAAGATGAATTTTCTGCATTTTTCCGTTTTCGTCAAGCTCTCCCCAATCGGGAACAAGTCCGCTGTAATAAGTTCTGCCATAGCGGTCGTGATTATGCGCCTTTGAATGAGCCTCACCGTAATCCACGGTTGTTCCCAAAAGCTGAGCGTAAAGCTCGCAGGCTCTGTCCCAAGCGCTGCTGAGAGGACCGACGGATGCCGAATAGCACTCATATCCCTCGCCCTGAAGATAAGCCATAAGGTCGCCCGTTGTGGCTCCCCAATAAGGAACGATTCCGTTTATATCCTCTGCACCGCCCCATCCGTTAAGTCCGTGAACAAAAACAAACGGCTCGTCATTTTTCGGCTCCCATTTGTTATTGTCCTCGGCAAGAGCAATGCCTGCAGAGGTACCCGTAAGCAAAGCAAAAATCAATATAAAGCTGATTATTCTGCGAACTTTCATTTTATTCCACTCCTTTGCTCTGTTCTGAAGAAATTATAGCATAAAAAGAGGCAAATAAAAATATATCAGGACATCAAAAAACGGATAATACTTTCAGATTGACTGAATTAATCAAGATTGCCGACCTTGCGGATAATAACCTTAAGGTCTTCAACATCCATAATCTTGGGAACGGGATAAAGAGGATTACCCTCTCTGTTTGCACGCTTTGCAATAGTTTCAACATCCTTTTCCTGAAGAACATCAAGATGCTCGGGAATGTTGAGAAGCTTGTTGAATTCTCTGATTTTCGCAATGAAAAGCTCTGCCTTCTGTGCTTCGTTCATACCTGCAGTTTCAAGTCCTGCGATATCGGCAAGCTTTGCGAGAGGCTTGTGAGCCGTTTCGCCGAATGCGTCAAGCACATAGGGAAGAATAACAGCATTTGCAAGACCGTGAGGTGTGCCGTACATACCGCCGAAATTATGGGCAATTGCGTGAACATAGCCTACATAAGCCCTTGTGAATGCAATACCTGCAAGATAAGATGCCTCAAGCATATTTTCTCTTGCTTCAATATCCTTGCCGTTTTCATAAACCTTAAGGATATTTTCAAAAATCATCTTTGTTGCCTTTTCAGCTGCCGCAGCGGTACCTTTGGTATTGCTGTGGCCAATATATGCCTCAACAGCGTGAGTAAGAGCGTCCATACCTGTTGTTGAAGTGATATGAGGAGGCAGACCTACCGTAAGCTCAGGGTCAAGCACCGCATATTTGGGACGAAGCACGGGATCCTGAAGCGCATATTTCTCGTGAGTTGTGGGGTCTGAAACAACGGCTGCAATTGTTGTTTCCGAGCCTGTACCTGCAGTTGTGGGAACTGCATAAATTGTGGGGAGTTTCTTGAGAATTTTGAGAGTGCCTCTCATCTTCTGTACGCTCGTCTTGGGGCGAGCGATTCTTGCCGCCGCAACCTTTGCGCAGTCCATGGGTGAGCCGCCGCCGAATGCGATAACCGCTGAGCAATCGTTATCAACATAAAGCTGCCTTGCTTCCTCGATATTGTTGATTGTGGGATTGGGCTGTGTGCCGTCATAAACAGCATACTTGACACCCGATTTATCAAGACCTTCAAAAAGACCGTCAAGCAGGTGGAGACCCATAAGACCCTTGTCGGTTACAACAAGCACGCTGTCGTGTCCGTTGGACTTAACAACCTCGGGAAGCTTTTTAACGCTGCCTGCACCCTTGACAAGTTCAGGCTCTTTCCAATTGAGAAAATTAACCGCTACTCTGAAAATGCCCTGATATGTTCTGCAATACATTTTGAATAATTTTGAAGCTGCCAATGTAATTACTCCTTATCTGTATAATTTTACACTATTATTTTACCATATATTTTCCTTGGGTGCAATAGCAATTTTGTAACAGTATAAAACTGTTGCATTTGTTTTTTATCAATGGTATAATTATGGTGTATAACCAAAAGGAAAGGGATTTTTTATGCTAAAAATAACCACATTCGGGCAGAAATTCATTGACTCCGAAGGCAGAGAAAGAATTTTCAACGGATTGAATCTTTGCGACAAGGGTACATATGACCCCAAAAGCCCCCGAAAAATCTATAACCTTGATTTTGACGAAAATCTTATAAAGCAGTTCAGCGAAATGGGCTTTAATCTGGTAAGGCTCGGTCTCACCTGGGACGGCGTTGAGCCTGAGCCACGCAAATACGATGAAGAATATCTTGACAAGGTCCGGAAGGTTGCTGATTTGTGTGCAAAATACGGCATATATTTCTTCCTTGATATGCATCAGGACCTCTACGGCGGTACGATTGACACCCCTGCTGACGGCGCACCTGCATGGGCTTGCCTCACAGACGGTGCAAAGTTCAAGCCCACAAGATTTGTATGGGCTGAGGGCTACTTCTGGGGCAAGGCAATCCACAACTGCTTTGACAACTTCTGGGCAAACAAGGAATACAACGGCATTCCCCTGCAGACTTACTACTGCGATATGTGGAAGCACGTTGCAGAGCGTTTCAAAGACCATCCTGCCCTTTTCGGCTTTGACCTGATGAACGAGCCTTTCCCCGGCAGCGACGGCGGCAAGGTTTTCAGAAACCTCATAATGAGCGTTGCGAAAACCGTTATCACGGATAAGAGATGCAAAAAGCTGTGGATGTTAAAGCAGCTTGTTACGGGCAACGCAATCCGCTGCCTTGAGCCGTTCAACGATCCCACGCTTTTCCGCAAGGTAACAAGCGCAGGCGATGCACTTATCAAAAAATTTGATACGGGTAACTATTCGCAATTCATCAACAGAGCCGCAAAGGCTGTGCGTGAGGTTACGGATAACGGCATTATCATTATGGAAAACAGCTATTATTCAAATCTCGGCATCCCCTATTCCACACCTGCCGTTAACTATGACGGCAAGCAGGAGGAAAAGCTTTGCTTTGCTCCTCACGCATACGACCTTATGGTTGATACTCCTGCATACAAATACGCAAGCAACAGCCGTGTAGGCTCTATCTTTGACGAACACAGACGCTCACAGCAAAGGCTGGGTATTCCTCTGCTCGTAGGCGAATGGGGCGGCGCATCCGAAGGCACGGACTGGCTTTTCCACATCAACTATCTCCTCGATAAATTTGACAGCTACCATTGGGGTCAGACCTATTGGGCATACTATGACGGTCTGCTTAATGACCCGATTATGACAAGCCTCGTAAAAACTTCGCCCGTTGCTATATGCGGCGAAATCAAGGAATACGGCATTGACAGAGAAAACGATATTTTCACTCTCTGCTATGAGCAGGATAAGGAATACTCCGCACCTACGGAGATTTATCTGCACAAGGCTGCGAAAACAATCACCTGCGACGGCGAATACTCGCTTGAGCCTGTGGGCATAAACGGCGCCGCAATATTAAAAATAACCGCAGGCAAAGGCACTCACACGGTTAAGATTGAATATTAAAAAAGGACAGCCGTAAAAAGCTGTCCTAAATAAATAAGTTTCTGAATTTTTCAACCGATGCGAGGGAAAGCGAGTCGGCTCCGGCAACAATAATATGGTCGGCAAGCCGCACTCCCACACCTTTCAACAGCGCGCACATTTCACCGGTCAGGGTGATGTCGTCCTTTGACGGAGCGGCAACTCCGTAAGGGTGGTTGTGGGCAAATATAACTCTGTCTGCATTATTCCTGAACGCAACTTCAAGCACGGAGCGTTTGTCAATCGCTACGCTTGATGCCGTGCCGTCGCCGATTTTGCAGCAGTTTGTCAGGTTGCCCGAGCCGTCAAGGCAGAGCATATAAAATTCCTCGACCTTGCTGCCGTAGAATTTCCTCACGGCATATTCCATAGCATCCGCAGGCTCGGAAAGGTTAATTTTACCCGACACCATACCCTCTGCATAGCGTCTGCAAAGCGCAGGTATTGATGAAATCAACAGAGCCGAGCTTTCTCCTATGCCGTCAACCCTGAGAAGCTCCTCATACGGCGCATCAAACACTCCGTTGAGCGAGCCGAAGGTGTGAATAAGCCTGTGGGCAAGCTCATTTGTGTCCTTTCTCGGAATCGAATAAAACAGCAGCAGCTCAAGCAGATTATGGTCGGGCATACCGTCAATTCCTGCTTTTCGGAAGGTTTCCCTGAGCCTTGCTCTGTGATTTTCGTGTGGATTTTCAGGTGTTTTTTTACTTTTTGCCAAAACAAGCACCTCTTTCTGTCCTTCATTATACACAAAAATTTATTATTTGCAAATATTTTTTCGGAGCGATTATTTTGAAAACATTCACAATCACAAAAAACGATTCGGGTCAGAGACTTGACAAATTCATCTCTAAAGCTGTACCCGCTCTGCCCAAATCGCTGATGTATAAGTACATCAGAACAAAGCGCATCAAAATCAACTCAAAAAAGGGCGATATCTCCACCAAGCTCTGCGAGGGCGATGTTGTTGATATGTATATAAACGATGAATTCTTTGCCCCTGCGGATGAAAAATACGATTTTCTCTCTGCATCACGCAAGCTTGACATCGTTTATGAGGATGAAAATATTCTTCTTCTCGATAAAAAGGTGGGCATACTCTCCCACCCCGACGAAACAGAATATAACGACACGCTTATCACAAGAGTCAAGCGTTATCTTTACGAAAAAGGTGAATACAACCCCAAGGATGAGTATTCGTTTGCGCCTGCACTCGTTAACAGAATTGACCGCAACACGGGCGGAATCGTCATTGCCGCAAAAAACGCAGAAAGCCTGCGGATACTCAATCAGAAACTCAAGGACAGAGAAATGGAGAAATACTATCTCTGCGTTGTCCACGGCTCGCTGAAAAAGAAAAGCGGTCTGCTCACGGGCTGGCTTATCAAGGACGAAAAGAAAAACAGAGTTGATGTTTACACAAGCGAAAGAAAAGGCGCAAAAGAAATACGCACAAAATATTCCGTCATTTCCGAAAAAGACGGGCTGAGTCTTGTTGAGGTTGAACTTCTCACGGGCAGAACTCATCAGATAAGAGCGCATTTCGCAAGCATAGGTCATCCCCTTCTCGGCGACGGCAAATACGGCACCAATGCCCTGAACAAAGCATTGGGCTACAAAAAGCAGTTCCTTTATTCATACAGGCTGGTTTTCACCTTCTCAACCGATGCGGGTTGCCTTGAATATCTTAACGGAAAAAGCTTTGATGTTCCCGATGTATGGTTCAAAAGAGAGTTCCTTAACGGCACTCTGACCAAATAATACACTCCCTATTTGTTAATAACCTATAAACTTATATAAAAACGCTTGCAAATTTCTTAAAAATAGTATAATATACTGTTATTGTGCCGATTTTGTTCGGTCGGCATTTAACCTCTACGGTTACCAAAACATAAAAGAAAAGGATGAACACTAATGGCAAAAAACGAAAGCCCGAAAAGCAAGGCTGAACTTTACCGCGAGGAGCGTAAAGCAAGAATAGCCAAGGCAGCAAAGAAAAACGCAAAGAGCATAGAAAAGAGAACAACAGCAATCGGCATCATCAAAAAGGTCGTTGCAATCGTTCTTGCAGTTGCAATAGTCGGCTTTGCAGGATTCAAAATCCTCGAATCAACAGGAATCATCGACAGAGCAGCAACCGCACTCACAGTCGGCGACACCAAAGTTTCCGTTGCTCAGTTTAATTATTACTACTCAATGGCATACAACGATATAGCAAATCAGGCTTATCAGTATGAAGAGTACTACGGCTACAACCCCCTCGGCTTTGACTCCTCTCTCCCCCCCGATGAGCAGGATTCAACCCAGAAGGATGAGGACGGCAATGTTCTCAAGTGGTCAGAGGTTATCAAGCAGAACGCAATTTCAATCGCACAGCAGACAGTAGGCTACTACAACGAGGCTGTTGCAGCAGGCATCACTCTTACAGAGGATCAGCAGGCTGAAATCGACGAAACCGTTGAAACCTACAGACAGCAGGCTGCAGAAAATAACTACTCACTCAACGCTTTCCTCAAGACATATTTCGGCTCAGGCTTCAACGAAAAGACTTTCGTTAAGCAGCTCGAAATGGAGCTTCTCGCTCAGAACTTCACAGATAATAAGCAGGCTGAGGTTAACGACAGCATAACAGACGAAATTATCAGCGCTGAATACAAAGAGAACAAGAAGAACTACGACTACGCAGACATTCGTTATTACACAATCTCCTTCAAGACTCTTACAAAGAACGAGGGCGAAACAGACGAGGCTCTTGCAGCAAGACAGAAGGCAGAGAATGACAAGCTCATCGCTGCTGCAAAGGATATTGCTGCAAAGGCAACAGATGAAACAACATTCATCGACGCTGTAAAGGCATATAACGAAAGCGAAACCGACACAACTAAAAAGCTTACAGCTGCTACTCTCACCTCACTCACATCAGCTATCGGTGAGGACGGCGCAGAATGGGTATTCGCAGCAGACCGCAAGTCAGGCGAAATCAACACCTTCAGCGGCGAAAAGTCAGCTAACATCGTATTCATTCTCAAGCCCTCATACAACAGCAACAGCGTTTCAGTCCGTCATTGCCTCATCGCATTTGACGCAGAGGACGAAAACAATGTAACAGAGGAAGAAAAGAAGGCAGCCAACAAGACAGCCAACGACCTGCTCAAGGGTCTCGGCGACAAGGTTACAGAAGAAGCATTCATCGAAATGGTTAAGGAAAACACCGCAGACGAAGCTTCGGCAGAAACAGGCGGTCTTTATGAGAACATCAGAATCAGCGACAACTATGTTGAAAACTTTGAAGCATGGAGCTTTGACGATGCAAGAAAAGCAGGCGACACAGGCATCGTTGAAACAGAATACGGCTATCACATTATGTATTTCGTAAGCGACAACACAGACGACCTTGACTGGAAAAACGCTATCAAAACCGCAAAGTCAACCGAGCAACTCACCGCTTTCCAGGAAGACCTTTTCAAGGAAGACGGCAAGAATGTTGTTGACGAGAAGACAATGTGGACAGAGCGCGTTTCAGACAAGTACAGCGATAATATCAGAAAGAACCTCGCTTACACTGAGATGTACAGCTAATTAAAAAAAGCTATAAAACAGACAAATCCCCCTGCCAATCGGCAAGGGGGATTTTTTTGCCATAAGAGCCTATTCTTAACCTATCACTCATCATTTATCACCCGACAACTCCTGCATTACAAATAAAAAGGCAGCCCTTGCGGACTGCCCTTGAACTGCCGATTATCGATTAAAAGAGTCTTGAGAAAATGCCTGTGAATTTACCCATAGCCTCAAGGAAATCACCGAATGCAATAACGATTGTTGCGCCGAACTTGCTGAGACCAACTGCTGAAGCAAAATCGCTGTTGCTGATTGCGAGGTCGCCTGTAGTTACCATTTCAGTTTCAAAAGTGCCGGGGTTGTTTTCGTTAACGGTAATCATTCTTACGCCTCTGTTGAAGTCTGTGCTGTAGCCGCCGTGTGTTGCACCGCCTGTGTTAACAATCTTGATTCCGTCAAGCTCTGTCACGAAATCATTGGTGTGGTCGTGACCTGAGAAGATACCCATAACGTCGCCTCTCTCAACCATTGCGTCAAACTGACCGTGGTTGTAATAGCCGGGGCAAGGGAACTCAAAGAGGAAACCTGACTCAATGTTCTCTGTTCTGGGAAGGAATGAATAAATCTTGCCGTTGAAGCTTCTTGAAAGCTCTCCAAGCTCGATGGGTGACTCGTGGAAAAGTGCATCGTAAACTTCACCAACGATGATGTGCTGGAATGCAAGAGCGGGAATAACCTTGCCGTTTTCAGCTTCAGCTGCCTTGCTCTTTTCGATATACCATTCAATCTGGTCGGGATTTACGCTGTCGTATTCATCCTCAAAATCATTTACTGATACGTACTGGTTTGAGTCGAACATATAGAGCATAAGCTCTGTTTTGCCGCTGCTGCCGATAACGGGAAGAGCGTGAGTAGCAGTACCTGTAAGGTTGGGATCCTCATCATATGCAAGGCAGTATTTGCCGCCGTGCTTCTGATACATTACAAGCTGCTCATCGTCTGTGTAGCCCTGCTGATGGTCGTGGTTACCGAAAACAAGAGTGAAGTATGTTTCGTTGTTAACAAAAACGTCAACAAGCTCTTTAACTGCGGCATCCTTCTCCTTTGCAACGGTGTTGTCACCGCCGAGAACAACGAGGTCGGGCTGATACTCCTTGATTACTGCATCAAGGAACTTGATCATTTCGGGTCTTGCAGGATAATTATCCTGGCAGTCACAGATGTGCATAATCTTGAACTCGCCGTTTTCGCCAAAGCGGAGAACGCTGTCATCAGCAGCAGTTGCCGAAGCGCAGATGCCGAAAATCATTGCAAGAGCAAGAACGATTGAGAAAATGCGTTTTTTCATTTTGGTCGCTCCTTTAATATATTAATGATAGTATTTTATATCAAAATTAATATAAAGTCAACCAAAGGCGAGAATTATGTTGACTTTATTATTTTTTTATGTATAATAATTTAGGAGTTATTCTCAAATTCGGAGGGAATCTGAAAATGAAAACATATAACACTCATCAGCGCAAAAGCCTGATTGATTTTTTGCAGAGCAACAGCTCAAAAGCATTCACGATTGAAGAAATAATAGCAGAAATCGGCGAAATAAGCCAGAGCACGGCATACCGCCTGATGACAAAGCTGGTTGACGAAGGTCTTGTGCACCGCACGGTCAAGGGCAACAGCAGAAGCTTTGTTTATCAATACATCAGCGATAAAAAGTGCGAGGGACATCTGCATATGAAATGCACGGACTGCGGCAAGGTTTATCATCTTGACAGCAGCACAACCGCGCAGATGCAGAATAACATTATGAACACCACCGGCTTTGAGGTTGACAGCCACACCGTATTGCTGGGCAAATGCAGCGTATGCAAATAAAGGAGAACAAAATGAAAAAGATTTTATCAATAATTCTTATTATGGCGGCTCTGCTCTGCCTTTGCGCCTGCGGCGGCACAACCGAAGAAACGCCGAAAAATAACCTCAACATCGTATGCACCGCATTCCCGCAGTATGATTTTGTGAAGAACATTATCGGCACGGACGAGGGGCTGACTCTGCTGACAGATGACGGCGGCGACCTTCACAGCTTTGAGCCTACAGCGCAGGACATAATCACAATCGGCTCTGCTGATTTGTTCATTTATATCGGCGGCGCAAGTGACGAATGGGTTGAGGGTGTTATTTCCGCCGCAAACAATCCCGACCTTAAAACAATTGCTCTTATGGACCTTGTTGAAGCCTATGACGAGGAATATGTTGCAGGTATGGAGCATGACCATTCCGAAGAGGAAAATACCGAAAAGGACGAGCATATCTGGCTTTCCATCGGCAATGCATCGTCGATAACCCAGCAGATATGCGACATCATCAGCGAAATTGATGCCGCAAACGCAGACCGCTACAGAGCAAACGCAGGCAAATTCATTGCAGACCTTATCACGCTTGATTTGCAATACCGCCTTGCCATTGACGAGGCAAAAAGAAATGTTCTGCTTTTTGCGGACCGTTTCCCCTTCCGCTATCTTGTTGAAGATTACGGTCTGGAATATTATGCCGCATTCGCAGGCTGTTCATCGGAAAGTGAAGCAAGCTTTCAGACGATGGCATTTCTCATTGACAAAACAAAGGAGCTTTCGCTCCCCGTTGTGCTTACCATTGACGGCTCCGACGGCTCAATTGCAAAAACAATCTGCGAGTCAACGGGCGCAAAAACAGCCGCGCTTGACTCCTGTCAATCAGTATCAATGGCAGATATTGAAAACGGTACAACCTATATTGGAATAATGAGAAATAATCTTGAAGTTATACGGGAGGCACTCAACTGATGGCTCTTATAAATGTAAGCGGAGTTTCTCTGGGCTACGAGGGAAAGGCAATTGTCACTAACCTCGACTTCAGCGTAGGCAAAGGCGATTACCTTTGCATCGTCGGTGAAAACGGCTCGGGAAAAAGCACGCTGATGAAAACCCTGCTCGGTCAGAAATCGGTTATAGCAGGCAAAATCGAATTCGGAGAGGGGCTTAAGCAGAATGAAATCGGCTACCTCCCCCAGCAGACCGAGGTGCAGAAGGATTTCCCCGCATCGGTAAAGGAAATTGTTCACTCGGGCTGCCTTAACGGCTGCGGAATAAGACCCTTTTATTCAAAGGTACAGAAAAAGCGAGCCGCGAATATTATGGAAAAGCTGAATATCGCAGACCTTGCCGATAAATGCTACCGAGAGCTTTCGGGCGGTCAGCAGCAGAGAGTGCTGCTCGCAAGAGCGCTCTGCGCGAGCAAAAAGCTGCTCATTCTGGACGAGCCTGTAGCAGGACTTGACCCCGTTGTTACAAAAAATCTTTACCGACTTATCTCGGATATCAACAGAGAGGGAATCACGGTTATTATGGTTTCTCACGATATCCACGCCGCCATTGAATTTGCATCCCACATTCTCCACATCGGCAACAAGCCCTTGTTTTTCGGCACAAAGGATGACTACAAAAACAGCGACGGCTGCCATTGCTTTATCTGTGACGGAGGTTGCGAAGAATGAATATAATTGAAACAATCTCCACGTATTTCAGCTACACATTTGTAAAATATGCAGTTATCGCAGGAGTGCTGATTGCGCTCTGCGCCGCTCTTCTGGGCGTCAGCCTTGTGCTTAAAAGATACTCGATGATTGGCGACGGGCTTTCCCACGTTGCATTCGGCGCAATTGCCGTTGCCGCTGTATGCAATGCCGCTCCGATGGCGGTTGCTCTGCCCGTGACGATAGCGGCGGCAATTCTCCTGCTCGGACTCAGCTCAAGCGCAAAAATAAAAGGCGATGCCGCCATAGCAATGATATCCGTAGGCACTCTTGCTCTGGGCTATCTGCTGCTGAATGTTTTTTCTGCATCATCAAATGTCAGCGGCGATGTATGCACAACTCTTTTCGGCTCAACATCAATACTGACCCTTTCAAAAACCGATGTTATCCTCTGCCTTGCGCTTACGGCGGTTGTTATTCTTGTTTTTGTTTTGTTCTACAACAGAATTTTTGCCGTTACCTTTGATGAGGGCTTTGCCTCGGCAACAGGCACAAACACGAAGGCATACAACATACTGATTGCGGTTGTAACGGCTGTTGTAATCGTACTTGCGATGAATCTGGTCGGCGCACTTCTCATTTCTGCGCTGATTATCTTCCCTGCCCTTTCGGCAATGAGGCTTTTCAAGAGCTTCCGCTCGGTTATCATAAGCTCTGCGGTTATTTCCGTCACCTGCGCATTGACGGGCATATTCATTGCCATTCTTTACGGCACACCCGTAGGCTCAACAATCGTTGCGGCGGATATTGCGGCATTCGTACTCTGCTTTGCGGCAGGTAAGATTACAAAAAGGTCATAAAAAAAGCACCCCGAGGGGTGCTTTTAAAGTGCAAAATCCAAAGTTAAGGGTCGCTACACTCCGATTATATTGTTATGATATCTGTTTGGTTCTCTCTGACAAGAGAGGCTGACAACTCATATATTAAATCAAAAACCTCCGACTTTTTTCACGGTCGGAGGTTAATTTTTATTCTGCAGTTTCCTCTGAAACTTCCTCCGCGGGAGCTTCGGGCTTTTCTTCCATAAACTTTGCGAATTCTTCGCCGCTCATCTTCTCGTTTTCGAAAAGATACTGCGCTATTAAGTGAAGCTTATCCATATGCTCCTTGAGGATTGTTTCCGTTCTTGTGTAAGCGTTTCTGACAATTACTTCGATTTCATCGTCAATCTGCGCCGCAACGCTCTCGGAATAGTTACGGACATTGTTGTAATCCTTGCCGAGGAAAACCTGATGACCGTCGCTGCCGAAGGCAATGGGACCGAGCTTTTCGCTCATACCGTATTTTGTGACCATACTCCTTGCGATTTCCGTTGCGCGCTCAATATCGTTTGATGCGCCCGTTGAAATATCGCCGAGTACAAGTGCCTCTGCAACTCGTCCGCCGAGAAGGCCTACAAGACTGTCGAGCATTTCTTTCTTTGAGGTGTAATGCTTATCCTCGGTGGGTCTGTAAAGCGTATAACCGCCTGCCATACCTCTGGGGATAATCGAAATCTGATGAACGGGGTCTTCATTTTCAAGATAGTAGCTTGAAACTGCGTGACCTGCTTCGTGATAAGCGGTCAGTTTCTTTGCCTTTTCGTTCATCTTGTGAGACTTCTTCTCCGAGCCTACCTGCACTTTAAGAGCCGCCTCGTCAATTTCTTCCATTGTAATAGCTTTCTTATCGCATCTTGCGGCAAGGAGGGCTGCTTCGTTGAGAAGATTTTCAAGGTCTGCACCCGTAAAGCCTACGGTTGCGTGAGCAATGCTGTTGAGGTCAACATCGGGAGCAAGGGGCTTTTTCTTTGCGTGTACCTTAAGAATTTCAACTCTGCCCTTTGTGTCGGGATAATTAACCGTTACCTGACGGTCAAATCTGCCGGGACGGAGAAGCGCGGGGTCAAGGATATCGGGGCGGTTTGTGGCGGCAATAACGATTACTCCCTCGTTTGCGCCGAAGCCGCCCATTTCAACGAGCAGCTGGTTGAGAGTCTGCTCTCTTTCGTCGTGTCCGCCGCCCATACCTGCGCCTCTGTGGCGGCCTACGGCATCAATTTCGTCAATGAAGATGATTGAGGGCGAGCTTTTCTTTGCCTGATCAAAAAGGTCACGCACTCTCGATGCGCCGACACCGACATACATTTCAACAAAGTCGGAACCTGAAATTGAGAAGAAAGGTGCATCAGCCTCGCCTGCAACGGCTCTTGCGAGCAGGGTTTTACCCGTACCCGGAGGGCCTACAAGGAGAACACCCTTGGGAATTCTTGCGCCGAGTGCATCAAACTTTGAGGGGTTTTTGAGGAACTGAACGATTTCTTCAAGCTCTTCCTTTTCCTCGTCTGCACCCGCAACATCGGCAAAGGTTGTTTTTCTCTTTTCATCCTTCGCCTGCTTGATTCTCGCCTTGCCGAAACTGAGAGTACGGTTATTCTCATTGCTCATTGTCTGATTCATACGCTTGAACATAACAAAGGTGAGAATACCCATAACTGCAAGCAAAAGCAGAGTAGGCACTATATTATAGAGCCATTGACCCGTTGAGCCTGCAACATATTTCGCTTTTATGGGGTTATCGGGATTCTGTCTGTTATGCTCAATAACACCGCTGTGAATATCTTCAATGAAAAGATTCACGCTGGGCACGGAAAAGGTTCTTTCCGTATTATCTCCCTCAACCTTGTAAACAAGCGCACCGCTGCTCAGGTTAAGCGAATATTCGGTTACCTTGCCCTCATCAAAAAGAGCAACAATCTGATAGTATTCTGTTTTTTCCTGCTTCTGGGCAGTCATAAAATAAGCGATAGCGCTGATAAGCATAAGAGGAATAAGAATATACGCCAGAATTGACGAAACTCTGCGCTTCTGCTTATTTGAATTGGTGTTTTTAGGATTCAATTTAAACAATCACTCCTTAATCTATTTTCCCCAATGAAATCGGTTTTATTTTTCGTATACGCTTCTTTTAAGGACGCCGATATAAGGCAGATTCCTGTATTTTTCATCGTAATCAAGACCGTAGCCAACAACAAATTCATCGGGCACTTCTGCGCCTGAATAATCTGCATAAATATCTTCAGCCACTCTGCGCTCGGGCTTATCAAGCAGAGTGCAGATGCGGATGCTCTTGGGATTTCTGCTGAGCAGAATCTTTTTGATATAGCTGAGGGTTTTGCCTGAGTCGAGGATATCCTCAACAATAAGCACATCCCAGCCCTCAAGGTTAATATCGAGGTCCTTCACGATTTTAACAACACCCGAGGACACGGTTTTATCCGCATAACTCGAAACGCACATAAAGTCGATTGCACAAGGCACGGTGATGGCACGCATAAGGTCTGCCATAAAAATAACAGAGCCTTTGAGAATGCTGACAAGAAGGAGATTTTTGTCTTTGTAGTCCTCACTTATCTGTGCGCCGAGGCGGTCAACAATATTTTTGAGTGTTTCTTCGCTGTAATATACTTTCTCGATGTCATTAATCATCATTTCCACATCCTCAATTATCAATTATCTTTCAATTTTTATTGTCAGAATTTTTCCGGTATCCTTCCCGACTGCGGTGCGCATTGCAACGCCCGCACCCTCCACAAGTATAATCCCCTCATCATCCGCAAAAACCGCAACCGAATTTCGCTTTTCGGGCGGAATTGCAAGCTCATTGAAAAGCTTTTTAAGGGATTTTGTGCATTTTCTCGAAGCAAGGGTCACGGAATCGCCATCCATACGGCTCCGCACAACTACCTTGCCGTGTATTTTATCACAATCAAGGTGATATTCCAATACCTTATTTGAAAAGTTTTGTAAATTATTTGTTTCGCCCGTGTTAATAAAATTCGCCGTTATTGTCGCTGAGCCGAAATCAAGCTTTTCGCAAAGCTCCTCAGTCTGCGGTGCATCTGCTTCCTCTGGAAAATCAAGCATACCCTTGCGCACCCTGACGGTGACTCCGCCGTTAATCTGCATTGAGCCTCCGCTTTCAAGCAAAGCGCAGATTTTATCAACAAATTTGTATTCGGCGGTAACTCCGCTGACGGCTTCAATTATTTTTATAATTGCTCTTTTCTTTATGGGCAAGGGCAATAAAGAAAGCTCCTCGGCGGAATATCCGCCGCTACATTCCGAACTCTTAACCGCATTATCTGCAAGTGAAGAAAGAAATTCTTCGTCCTCATTGAGGGCGGAAATGCATCTGCCTGCGCCTGCTTCAAATGAGGGGTTGATTTTCTTTAGTTCGCTCACAACATTATGCCTTATTCTGTTGCGTGAATAAACAACATCCGCGTTGGTGGCATCGGTTACATAAGCAATGCCGTTTGCCTCGCAGTATTCAAGGATTTCCGCCTTTGTGCAGTCAATTATCGGACGGATAACATTACCCCTGACGGGCGGAATTGAGCAAAGCCCGCGCAATGCGCTGCCCCTTGCAAAATTGAAGAGGAAGGTTTCTGCCCTGTCGCTCAGATTATGTGCGGTTGCGATAACATCCGCTCCGATTGAATCAAAAAACTCATAGCGTACATTTCTGCCGCATTCTTCAAGACCAATCCCCTGCTCCGCCGCAAGCGCCGCAATATCGGCTCGTTTCACATAAAGCTTAACGCCGATTTCGCCGCATTTTTCGCAGACAAAGCGTTCGTCCGCATCTGCGCTTTCGCCTCGCAGACAATGGTTGACATGAGCCGCGCAAAGAGTGAAATCCATCTCATCCTTAAGCGCATTCAACACGCTGAGCATTGCCATTGAATCGCTGCCGCCCGACACAGCTGCAACAACCGTTGAGCCTTTGAGAATCATATTGTATTTCTCAATCGTTGATTTTACTTTATCAATCATCAAGGTTTTTCTCCAGTTGAAGGAAGAGCGTATGCTCGCCGTCCCACGCAAATTCAACCGTACCCGTTTCGCCGTGACGGTTTTTGGCAACGATTACCTCAGCAATGTTGACATCCTGACGGGGTGCCTCCTGCTCATCGTTATCGTCCTTTTCGCCGCTGTAATAATTGGGACGGTAAAGCATCATAACGATATCCGCATCCTGCTCGATTGAACCCGATTCACGAAGGTCCGCAAGCTGGGGTCTGTGGGATTTGCCTCTGCCTTCCGTGCCTCTGGAAAGCTGTGCGCAGCATACGATGGGAATATTGAGGTCCTTCGCCATCATCTTCAGGTTTCTTGTGATTTCGCTGACCTCCTGAACACGGTTTTCCGTGCGGGTGCTGCCTTTGATAAGACCGAGGTAGTCAATAATAACACATTCAACGCCGCCAAGACGCCTTGTTTTTGCCTTCATTTCAGGAACGGTGATGGTTGAAGTATCGTCAAAATAAAGCTCGCAATCATTGAGCGCGCTTGTTGCCATACCAAGCCTTACCCACTCATCCTGAGTGATATTGCCGTTTCTCATCTTATGGCTGGAAACCCTTGCCTCCGTGCCGAGAACACGCATTGCAAGCTGTTCCTTTGTCATCTCAAGCGAGAAGAACAGCACCTTACGCTTGCCGAGAGCCGCAACATTGCGTGCAAGGTTGAGCGCAAAGCTCGTTTTACCCATCGCAGGACGCGCACCGATAAGAATGAAGTCCGACTTGTTGAGACCTGTCAGAATCTTATCAAGGTCGCTGTAACCCGTTGTGTATCCCTTATAGAGGTCTTTGTCCTCACCCGTGATTTTCTTGAGGGTATCGTAAACATTATTTACGATGATATCCTTAAGCTTTGAGGGGGCATTTGAGGTTTTGCCCTGACGGATATTATAAATTTTCTGCTCCGCATTATCAAGCAGCGCATCTGCGGTTTCTTCCTGCGACACGGCGCTTTCAATCGTTTCGGATGAAATGCCGATAAGAGTACGCATATAGAACTTTTCACGCACGATTTTGGCATACATCTCAACATTTGCCGTTGAGGGTACCATCTGCGCCAGCTCAAAAAGATAATTCCTGCCCGAGCCGTTATCATAAACACCCTGCTGCACAAGAAGGTCAAGCACAACAAGAGGGTCAATGGTTTTGCCCGTGCTGTCCAGAGTTATCATTGCGGAAAATATTGCCGAATGCTGAGGAAGATAGAATGATTCGGGGTTTATGTAAACCGCCGCCTGCGAAAGACAGGACGGGTCAACAAGAATACTGCCCAACACAGCCTGCTCCGCCTCGGCACTGAACGGCATCTGAATATTGTCCAATGAAAACAATCCGTTATCTGCCATTTTTATTCTCCGTTTTTATTCCTGAACACTCACATACATTGAGGCTGAAATGCCGTTGTAAAGCTTAACCTCAACGGGATAGGTGCCGAATGCCTTGATATCCTCCACAACAACCTTACGCTTGTCAAGAGCAATACCGAATTCCTTTGCGATAAGACCCGCAACATCCTTTGATGTTACCGAGCCGAAGAGCTTGCCGCCTGCTCCGCCCTTTGCGCTGAGCTTCACGGTTTTGCCCTCAAGCTTTGCGGCGTTAGCCTTAGCTGCGGCAATTTCCGTATCAATACGGTGCTTTTCGGCAGCCTCTCTGTTTTTAAGCTCGCTCATTGCCTGAGCATTAGCCTCCATTGCAAGCTTTCTGGGGAAAAGAAAATTTCTTGCATAGCCGTCGGATGTATTGACAAGCTCGCCTTTTTTGCCGAGACCTTTGACATCCTGAAGAAGTACAACTTTCATCTTTTTATCTCCTTAATTATTCTCAAAAAATTTATTTATTGCATTCTGAAGGGACTCTTTTGCGTCCTGAACGGTACTGCCTTTTAGCTGGCAAGCCGCCATTGTCTGGTGGCCGCCGCCGCCCAGAGCCTCCATAATAACCTGAACATTTATCTCGCCGAGACTGCGCGCAGAAATGTTGACACAATCGCCGTTTTGAAACATAACAAACGATGCCTTTATTCCGCTGACCTTAAGCAGCTCGTCCGCCGCCTGCGCCGCAATAACTCTCACATCGGGGGATTCGAAATCCACAGCCGACACGGCACAGCCCTTGTAATTCTCCGCCGCGGAAATAACCCTTGTTCTCAGCTTGTTGACCTCAAGCGAATTTGCAAAAAGCTTCTTGACACTTATCATATCGGCTTTTTTATCCTTAAGGTAAGCCGCCGCTTCAAAGGTACGCACACCCGTACCCATAACAAAATCCTTTGTGTCAAGCATAATGCCTGCAAGAAGCGCCTCCGCAACATACTTTTCGATTTTCATATCGGGATTGATATACTGCAAAAGCTCCGTCACCATTTCGCAGGCGCTGGATGCATTGGGGTCGTGGTGGAAAATAACCGCATTTTCAATTTCGGATTTTGACCTTCTGTGGTGGTCAATAACCACCTTTGTTTCCGCCTTGTCAAGCAGCTTGGGGAATTCAACGAAGGTGGAAATATGAGTATCAACAACAACAAGCAGGCTCTTTTTATCCGCAAGCTCAAGTGCCTTATCCTGCCCGATGATGATATCGCCCTTGTTGTCGGCATCAAGCCTTTCGATAAGCGTTGATGCGAGGGTCTTTTTTCTGTCCGTTGCTATGTAAGCAGGTATGCCCAGACTCTGCGCCGCGCAGGCAATTCCCACGGCTGAGCCTATGGCATCAAGGTCGGTATAAGAGTGACCCATAATGATAACATTACTGCTCGATTTGATTATTTCTGCAAGCGCCGAGCCGACTATGCGGGTGCGCACCTTGTTTTTCTTTTCTGCGCTTTTGGATACGCCGCCGATATAATCGTAGCCGTCTTTATTTTTGATTGCAACCTGGTCGCCGCCTCTGCCAAGAGCCATTTCAAGAGCTTTTCTCGCTCCCTTTTCGCAGGCTCTGATATTATCGCCGCCCGAAACACCTATTGAAAGGGTTGCGCCGACCTTCGACTCCTTGTATTCATAGTTTCTGACCGTTTCAAGCACGGTAAATCTTTCCTCCGTCATACGGCTGAAATTCTGCTGCTCCGTAACAATCAGATAACGGTCATCGCTGACCTTTTTCATAACGCTGTCGTGGGTTTCCGCCCAGCTGTCAATCTCGCCCTCAATGCGGCTGCGGATTTCCGCAAGCTCGCTTTCCCTGAAATCGCTTCTGGAATCGTCAAGGTTATCCATTTCAATCAGCACGGCATAGGGTCGGGAATTGAAATATTCAAGCTCGGTTTTCTTAAGGCTTGTGTTATCAAGATAATAAACGGCTGTGTAGCCCTTGCCCGATGACCTGTAGGAAACGGTATAGAGAGTATAATATCTGCCGTCAACAAGAACACAGTTGCCCTCACGGTTGACAATCGAATGTATATCCGTGCCGTTTGAGTAGGCGGTTATATTCTCCGCAGAAGTAATCTCTCCCTTTGCGATTTCATCGAGAAATTTTTCGCTGCACCAGGTGATTATGCCGTCCTCATCGCACACGGCAACGGGAAACGGCGCATTGGAAAGCACCTTCTGATCGGTATAATCCAGCTTTTTGGCGGATTTAATCAAAAACTTTTTGTATCTGCTTTTTGCGGAAAACGCTCTGTAAACCGCAAGAACAATCACAAGAGCAAAGGCAAGGCATTCCGCAACAGCAATGCGCTTTTCAAAGAAAAACGTTATGGCTATAAAGACCGCCGCAATAGCCGCAGTCAGAAATATAAGCAGGCTGTCATACCAGAAACCCTTGAATTTCATTTAAACCTCCATAATAATCGGCAGAATCACGGGGCTGCGCTTTGTTTTTTCATAAACAAAATGAGAAACGGCATCCCTGAGCTTGCCCTTGATTGCGTTTATGTCGCTGATGTTGCTGTAATAGCAGTTTTCAAGCGCCTTTTCGGCGGCTTTACGAGCCTGAGCGATAAGCTCCTCGTTTTCCTTGACATAAACAAAACCTCTGGAAATAACCTCGGGACCTGCAATGAGCTGACCCGTTTCATAATCCAGCGAAGCGGTCACAACAATAATACCGTCCTGACCGAGGTGCTTTCTGTCACGAAGCACAACGCTGCCTACATCGCCTACACCCGAGCCGTCAACAAAGACCTTTCCTGCAGGCACGGGAGCGGCACTCTTGATTGACTGATTTGTCATTTCGGCAACATAGCCGTTATCGGCAATAAAAATATTTTCCGTGCCGATACCCATACCCTCTGCAAGCATTGCGTGCTTGCGCAGATGCTTCTGCTCGCCGTGAACGGGAATGAAATATTTCGGCTTCACAAGTCCCATTATAAGCTTCAGCTCTTCCTGACACGCGTGACCCGAAACATGAACATCATACATCTTTTCGTAAATAACGTGTGCGCCGAGCTTGAGAAGCTCATTGACTACCTTGCCGACGGTTTTTTCGTTGCCGGGAATGGGTGTAGCGGAAATGATAACATAGTCATCGGGGCGTATTTCAACCTTTCTGTGGTCCGAAAAAGCCATTCGTGAAAGAGCCGACATCGGCTCGCCCTGACTGCCCGTTGTAATAACAACAACATCCTCCGCAGGATATTTATTAATCAGGTCAGCATTAATCATTACATTATCGGGAATGTTGAGATAGCCGAGCTGTGCGCTGATATTCACAACATTCTCAAGGCTTCTGCCGATAATGGCAACCTTTCTGCCGAGTGAATGAGCAACATTGATAATCTGCTGAACTCTGTGGATATTTGATGCAAAGGTGGCAACAATGATTCTGTTTTTGCCCGCCTTGCGGAAAAGCACATCAAAGGATTCACCGACCTTGCGCTCGCTTTCGGTATAGCCTGCTCTCTCCGCATTGGTTGAATCGGAAAGCAGACAAAGCACGCCCTCGTCGCCGAGCTGAGCAAAACGCGAGAGGTCGATCATTCCGCCGTCAATGGGTGTGCTGTCAATCTTGAAGTCGCCCGTCTGAATAATCGTTCCGCATTCGCACTTGATTGCAAGAGCGATTGCATCGGGGATTGAGTGATTAACGTGGATTGCCTCAACATCAAAGCCGCCCAGCTTCACAACATCGCCGGGAGCAATTTCGTTGAGCTTTGCGCTGCTGAGAAGCCCGTGTTCCTTGAGCTTGCCCTGAATGAGACCGATGGTCAGCTTTGTTCCGTAAACGGGAATATTCACCGTTTTGAGCAGATATGCAAGACCGCCGATGTGGTCCTCGTGACCGTGGGTTATAACAATTCCCTTTATCTTATCGACATTCTTTTCCACATAAGAAAAATCGGGAATAACAAGGTCAACACCGAGCATTTCGGGGTCGGGAAAAGCAAGACCGCAATCAACAAGGAACATATCGTCCTTGTACTCATAAAGAGTCATATTCTTGCCGACCTCGTTGAGACCGCCGAGAAATGCGATTCTTACGGGTGTTTCGTTGACGGGTGCAGACTTTCTGTATTTCTTCGCAGAGCCGTTTCTGTTTTTATAGAAACTTTTCTTATAAGGCTTCTTTGCTCTCTGCTGGTTTTTATTGTTATCCTTTTTAGCATTGTTTTCTTTGGACTGAGTGTTTTTATTTGTTTTTTTCTGCATAAATTCTCCTTTACTGTTTTGTTTGTATATGTGTTGTTTATGTTATTTAATGTTTTCCATACGGCGGGAGCAAGCCCCCGCCCTACACTCATGTTATATAATCGGGCACAGACATTACTTGCAGTCTGCTCCTGCCCCATAATATATTATAATTTTTATTAAGATAAGTCAAGTATTATATATAAATTAATACAATGTTTACACTTTATCCGATGCGGTGTTGATTATATCCTCAACATCGGCGCAAAGCTCCGTTGCCGCTTCCATTGAATCCGATTCCGCAAGAATACGCACACTTTCTCCGCCTCTGTCGGGAATTATCAGCACCCTGCCCTCGTTACGGATTATCTTTACACCCTCAAAATCATTCCTCACTCCGAGGCTGTCCTTGCCTGCAAGAGAAATCAGATATGACGGAGAAAATGAAATTCTGACATTTCTTTTTACGATGAATTTCTGCGGCAAATCGGAAAGCAAGCTGTCAAGTGAGCAGTTTCTCTCCTTCATAATTGCAAGCACTTTTACGGCAAGGAAAAGCCCGTCACGCACAAATGGCTGTTTTGCCGCAAGCTGCCTTGCACGCAAATCTGAGTTATCCGCAGGAGTTGAGAGATAGCGAAGCACCCTTCTGCCGCAACCGTCGGCAAGGGAATCAAGGAATTCAGGCGCATCGTAAGGCACGGCGACATCCCTGCCCTTGCGCATTTCGTCAAGACAGCACACGGCAAGCAGGCTGTCATACTCCGCATAATTCCGCCCCGAAACAGCCGTAACTCTTGTGCCGTCGGCGCTGATTTTGAAAATCAGCTCCCCTTTAAGCTCCGCGCCGAGCTTTATCGCACAGGCTGAAACAAGATTTTTTATCTTTTCATTCTCACATTCAAAAACAGCCGCCATTCCCTTAAGCCCGTCCGGCGCCTGCATCATCAGCCCTTGGGTATACAACTTTTTTGCCTCGCTCATATTCGCAGGCATAGACAGCTCGGATTCAACACCCTCACGGAATTCGCCCTTTGCAACCGCCGTTTCAATCTGCCTTTCAAGGCTTCGGGGTACGCTCAGACCGCCGAAAGCGCAAAGTGACACATATTTTTCTTCACCTGCAAAAGCAAAAAGCCCTGCATCAAGACCGCAGCAATTAACAAGATAATTCAGTTGAGCATCAAAGCATTCACCCAAGTCCCACACAGCCGCACCCGTCTGGGCAAGACCTGCCGCAAGTGCCAGCCGCATAATGCGCGAAGCTTCCGTGCCGCAATCACCGACGGCAATCCGTCTGCATCTGCCTGCACTTCCGACGGCAAGACCGAGCCGCACGCAGGTTTCCGCATTAAGAATCAAACCGTTTTTTTCATTCGCTCTGCCGCCGCTGAAATATTCAGCTCTGATATTGCCGTATTTCAGGTTTGAGGTGACGGTTGCACCCTTGCCCACAAGCTTGCCGGGCCATATGCACACGCCCGACTTTATGCACGCATCCTCACCGATAACGCTTCCCGAGCCTGCAACGCTGTTTTCAAACATCGAGCATCTGCTTCTGAGTGCGGCACCCGAGCAGACAAGCGCACCCGTAACCGCCGTGTTGGCGGCAAGACAGCTGTTTTCGTGAATAACGGAATATCTTACCCTTGAATTTGCGCCGATACTGCAGCCGCTGTCAACAACGGCATAGGGACCAATCACCGCACCGTTGCCGATTTCCGTATTTCTGCCGATATACACGGGCGGAATTATGCTGTAATCCCCCGCGGGCAAGTCCTTTTCGGTGTAAATATCCTTTGCAGTTTCGCCCGAAAGCGGCTTTATTCTGCCGTCAAAGGCATCACGCTGGCACCTGAGATAAGCCTCGATATTGCCCACATCGCACCAATAATCATCGGTATGATAGCAGTAAATCGGCATATCCTTTTCAAGCATTTCTCTGAACAAATCCGCCGCAAAATCATAGGGTCTGCCCTTTGGAATAAGCTCCAGACACTCGGGATTGATAACATAAACGCCCGTGTTTGCAAGGTTGCTTACAGCCTGATTCCACGAGGGCTTTTCCACAAATCCGACAACCCTGTTTTCTCTGTCAACCTTTATGATTCCGTATTCTCTGGGGTCCGCTTCACTCGTTGCAACAACCGTCACCTTTGCGCCGCTCGCCTTGTGATAAGCCATAATTTTCTTCAGGTCAAAATTACAGAGCGCATCGCCGCTGACAACAAAAAACGGCTCATCAAACCCCGATGCCGCATTCTTCACGCTCCCTGCAGTACCCAGCGGCTCATCCTCCCTCACAAAGTCAAGAGCAAGGTTTTTGTAGCCGTTTTCATAGGCATTTTCAATCATATGAGGGAGATATCCCAGCGTAACCGCCGCACGGGTAACACCTCCTGCACAGAGCAAATCAAAAATATACTCGATTATGGGCTTTCCGAGAATTTTCGCCATAGGCTTAGGCAGAGTGCAGGTCAAGGGTCTGAGTCTTCTACCCTCGCCGCCCGCCATAATTACCGCTTTCATACAATCATCCTTTGTCATATTTTTCAGGTCGGTATGAATTATTATTGGCAAAATTATTTAAAAATAACCCGATTTGCTATTGTTTATCCTATAAATTAATGTTATAATTTGAAATTATAATTGTTATGGAGATTTTTATGTCTGAACTGAAAAAGGTTGATATATTTACAGACGGCGCCTGCTCAGGCAACCCCGGTCCCGGCGGATGGGGCGCAATATTGCGCTACGGCAGCCGTGAAATGGAGCTGAGCGGCGGCGAAAATCCGACCACAAACAACCGTATGGAGCTGACCGCCGTTATCGAGGCTCTCAAAAAGCTGAATCAGAAATGCGACATCACTATTTACACCGATTCAAAATATGTTGCGGATGCGTTTCTGCAGGGCTGGATATGGAACTGGATGAAAAACGGCTGGAAAAAGGCGGATAAAAAACCCGTTCTCAACCCCGAGCTGTGGCAGGAACTCATAACGGAAATACGCAAGCACGAATACAAAATAGTCTGGGTCAAGGGTCACGCAGGTCACCCCGAAAACGAACGCTGCGACAAGCTGGCAACGGCAAAAGCGGCTGAATTTTCAATATAGGAGGAAAAGAAAATGAAAAAAGTTATCAGCATTATCCTCGCCGCCGTGCTTATGCTCGGCATATGCACACCTGCATTTGCCGCAAAGAGCTGCAAGTGCGGACACACTCCCGTAATCTACATTCCCGGCTTCGGCGCTCCCATTTACAATGAGCTTGACAGCGACGAGCCCGTTTCTGTTTTCCCTCCCTCGGGCGATGCAATTGCCTCAGCCGTGCCTGACCTGCTTGTTGCCGTTATGGGCGGTCTGCTCACGGGCAACGACGAGATTTTCGGCACATATGCAATCAAGGGTGCAGAAAAAATGCTCGGCGCAGCAGCCTGCAATCCTGACGGCACCGCACCCGAAAATTCGGGCGTTGAATTTGACGGAATTGAATATGATCTTCACAAGGTTGCTCACGAATACCCCGACGAGGACTTTGACGACAAATATTTCCATTTCCTCTATGACTGGCGACTTTTACCCGTTGACAATGCAAAGCTCCTGAGAGATTTTGTGAATGAAATAAAAGCAACAACAGGTCACAGCAAAATTTCATTCGTCTGCCACAGCCAGGGCAACACAATTCTCACCTCATATCTTGCCCTCTACGGCAGCAAAAACATTGACAAAATCGTTTGTCTTTCCCCTGCATATCAGGGTCTTTCGCTCGTAGGCGCACTCTTTACCGAAAAAATCTCAATTTCAGGCAAGGGCGATGCATTTGAGGAATACCTCAAAGGTATTACGGGCTATGAGGACGCAACAAGTCAGCTCATCGGCTCGGTATTTTCGCTCATAAACAGCTACGGTCTTGTGGATTTCGCCCTCAATTACGTTCAGGGTATGCTCGACACTCAGCTTGAAAAAATATTCGACGAATGTCTTATCGATATCTTCGCAACAATGCCCGGTCTTTGGGCGTTTGTGCCTGCAGAAGATTATGAGGAAGCCAAGGAAGTTATGTTCAAGGGCGACCCGAAATATGACGAACTCATTGAAAAGCTTGACTATTACCACTACAATGTGCAGGCAAAAACCGAAAAGCTCCTTAAGCAGGCAAGGGCAAACGGAGCAAGCATAATCATCGCATCGGGCTACAACATTTCATCAATCCCCGTTACTCTTACGCAGGCTGAGCAGTCCGATTATCTTATCGACACAAAATACACATCATTGGGCGCAACCTGCGCACCCATCACAAAAACTCTCGGCGACAACTACACACAGGCAAAGAGAAGCTGCGGCCACAACCACCTTTCACCCGACGGAATAATCGATGCATCAACCTGCTCATTCCCTGAATACACCTGGTTCTTCAGGGATAACGGACACAGCGATTTCAGCGACGAATACCGCGGATTTGTGAACTGGGCGCTGAATTACAAGGGTCAGCCCACGGTGCGCTCAAACAAGAGCTATCCGCAGTTTATGATGGTTACCGCAGACGGCTCACTCGAGCCTGCAAGCAGCGAACTTCCCGTTGAAACACGCAGGGATGAAGATGTGATTGTTATTTCAACATATGAACTGATAAAAGAATCGTTTTAAAAAGCAGCCTTCGGGCTGTTTTTTAAATTCGCAATTAAAAATTACCGATTTTATCAAACAACACCGTAGGGGCGACCTGCGGTCACCCGCATAAATTTGCGGCGTGAGCAATCCCCAGCCCTACACCGCCTCATCTGTAGGGGTTGGCAACTCCGACAACCCGACAGACCGTCAGGTCTGCATATGTTATGCGCCTTACGGCACATTCGGAACGGATAATATCCGTTCCCTACCATAGTGAAAATATAATAATTTATTCGGTAGGGGCGGATATCATCCGCCCGTTTGTTTTTTCGGGCGATTCGTGAATCGCCCCTGCATACAATCAAAAGTGACCTTAACTTTGCATTTAAATTGGTCATACATTGTCCCGAATTTGCATATTGTTTACGGAAAGCAATAAAAATGTGAACTCGGAGGACTTGAAATGGCAAACAACACTATTTACCAGGACATTGCCGCGCGCACGGGCGGTGACATTTACATCGGCGTTGTCGGACCCGTGAGAACGGGCAAATCAACTTTCATCAAAAAGTTTATGGAATCAATGGTAATCCCTCATATCAGCGACGAGCATCGCAGAGAAAGAACAACCGACGAGCTTCCCCAATCCTCGGCAGGCAGAACAATTATGACAACCGAGCCGAAATTCATTCCCGACGAGGCGGCGGAAATCACTCTGCCGTCAAACTCAAAAATGAAGGTGCGTATGATTGACTGCGTGGGCTACATAGTTCCATCGGCTCTCGGCTACATCGAGGGCGAAGCCCCCAGAATGGTCAAAACTCCTTGGTACGAGGACGAAATCCCGTTCAATATGGCGGCGGAAATGGGTACGCAAAAAGTAATTACGGAACATTCAACAATCGGTCTTGTCATCACAACAGACGGCTCAATCAGCGAAATTCCCCGTGCCGAATATGCCGATGCGGAAAAAAGAGTTATCCGCGAGCTTCAGGCAATGAACAAGCCGTTCATCGTTCTGCTCAACTGCAAAAATCCCGCCTCACCTGCCGCCGCAAGCCTTGCCGCAGAAATGACAGACAGCTACGGAGTACCCGTTATGCCCGTCAACTGCCTTGAACTCGGTCAGGAGGAAATCAGCGGAATTCTGTCACAGATTCTGTTTGAATTCCCCGTTAAAGAGGTTAAAATCGACCTGCCTGCGTGGATAACATCCCTTAACAAGGAGCATTGGCTGCGTTCCGATGTTTTTGGCAGAATCAGCTCACTTGCCGCCGACCTGAAAAGAGTCCGCGATGTAAAAGCCTTTACAAGCAGGCTTGCCGAGGCGGAGCATATAAGCGCATCAACGGTTGAAAATATGAATCTTTCCGACGGAAGCGCAAAAATAACCGTCAGCCTCAATCCCTCGCTTTTCTTTAAAATCCTTGAAGAAGAAACGGGAATTGCCGTTGACGGTGAACAGCAGCTTATGAAAAAAATGAAGGAGCTTGCCGCGGCGCAAAGCGGCTACAAGCGGATTCAGGATGCTCTCGACGAGGTTGAGGCTACGGGCTACGGCATTGTGCTGCCCGATGTTGACGACCTGACCCTCGAGGAGCCTGAAATTATGAAGCAGGGCGGCAGATACGGCGTACGCCTTAAGGCAAGCGCGCCCTCTCTCCACATTATGAAAGCGGATATTCAGACAGAGGTTGCTCCGATAGTCGGCTCGGAAAGCCAGTCCGAGGAGCTGATAAAATATCTGCTCAAGGAATTCGAGGAAAACCCCTCAATGATATGGCAATCCAACATTTTCGGCACTTCTCTGCACAGACTTGTCAACGAGGGTCTGCACAACAAGCTTTACCGTATGCCATCCGATGCAAGACTCAAGCTGCGCGAAACCCTTGAAAGAGTCATAAACGAGGGTTGCAGCGGACTTATATGCATTATATTATAAGTGCAAAATTAAGAACGGGTTTCACCCGTACCCGATTTTTTGCAGGTTGTTGATTTTCGGGCGATTCGTGAATCGCCCCCACGATGTTAATTTATGTTTCATTTGAAACATAGGGCGTGATGCCCACATCACGCCGAGGACAGCTGCAAGGGCTGTCCCTACGAGACGGGCGACCACATAGGGTCGCCCCTACTTTGAACGCAAAAAGACGGGCAGCCCGCAAGCTGCCCGTTAACCTTTTATTTCCGTTTGATATAAACCGTTATATTTCCGTTGACAAGGGTGATTTCCGTGTAATATCCATCATCGCTGTATGCGGCATAATAGCCCTCTCCCTCGGATGCTTTTGAGGTGAAGCCTGCAGCTTTGACCTTATCAACATATTTTCTGAATTTACTCTTTGAACATTCGGCGCTGAAGCTGTAGCTCAGACCCTCTCTATAATTCTCAACAGGCTCGCTGTCAAAATCAAAATCGGGCAAAACATCCTTGAAACTATTGGGGATCCGGGTTTCTGCAGCCGTTGATGAAGCCGACTGAGACTGACCGACCTGATTATTCTCTATTTTTTTGCAAGCGGATATGCTCATAACAACAAGCACCGCACCGATTAACGAAACAATCCTTTTAACCATAAAATCCTCCGCAAAGAATTTTTTATTATTATACCACAGCCGCACCGATTAGGCAAGCATAAAGATTATACTGCGAATAATTGAATAAAATTGTTGACAACAATTAAATAAAATTGTAAAATTTTATTAATTACTTATATGGGAGGTACTTCTATGGCTACAGAACTCAAGAAAAAATACGGCTTGCTCACCGCAATCTGTATGGTTGTCGGCATTGTTGTCGGCAGCGGCGTATTCTTCAAGGCGGAAAAAATCCTTCAGGTTACGGGCGGTAACCTCAAGCTCGGTATTCTCGCATGGGTTATCGGCGGCATAATTATGATTATCTGCGCATACACCTTCTCAATTATGGCAACAAAATACGAAAAGGTAAACGGCGTTGTTGACTATGCCGAAGCCGCAGTCGGTGAGAAATACGCTTACCTTGCAGGCTGGTTCCTTTCAACCATTTATTATCCTACGCTCACAATGGCTCTTGCGTGGCTTTCCGCAAGATTCACTCTCATCGTTTTCAATCAGGAAAACCCCGAAACAAGCGGTCTTTGCTTTGCGCTTGCCTGCTTCTACCTTGTAGGCAGCTATGCTCTCAACTCGCTTTCACCCGTAATTGCAGGTAAATTTCAGGTTTCCACAACATTCATAAAGCTTGTTCCCCTGCTCCTTATGGCTGTTGTAGGCACAATTTTCGGTCTTCGCAACGGCACACTCATCAGAAACTTTACCGAAATTGTTGACCCCTCTGTTTTTGCCGAAAACAACATCAATCCCCCTGCATCGAGCTTTGACGCAATATTCAGCGCCGTATGCGCAACGGTTTTTGCATATGAAGGCTGGATTATCGCAACCTCAATCAATGCAGAAATCAAGGATGCAAAGAAAAATCTTCCTAAAGCGCTTGTTATCGGCGCAATTATAATTGTTGCAATTTATGTATTCTATTACATCGGTCTCGCAGGTGCAGTTGACAACGAAACAATGCTTGTTAACGGTATGACGGGCGCAAAGGTTGCCTTTGCAAACGTATTCGGCAACATTATGGGTACGGGCATCTTCGTTTTCGTTATCATTTCCTGCCTCGGCACTCTCAACGGTCTTATGCTGGGCTGCACAAGAGGTCTTTATTCACTCTCAACCAGAGGCAGAGGTCCCTCGCCCAAGGTTTTTGCAGATGTTGACAAAAACACAAATATGCCTGCAAACTCCTCAACATTCGGTCTTCTCCTCTGCGCCGCTTGGCTCTTCTACTTCTACTGCGCATCATTCAGCTCGTTCAGCGACAAGCTCGGTATGTTTGCGTTTGACCCCACAGAGCTTCCCATTGTTACTATTTATCCTTTCTATATCCCCATTTTCTTCAAGATGATGGCAAACAAGGAATTCAAGGGCGCAAAGCGTTTTGTTGCTCCCCTGCTTTCCGTTGCAGGCAGTATATTTATGGTTATTGCATCAATCAAGGCTCACGCAGGCGAAATCCCCGGCTATCTCATCATCTTTGCAATCATTATGATTATCGGCGTTATCTTTATGAAGAAAAAGGATATTTCCAAAAAAACAGAAGCATAAATTTTAAGGTGAACAAATGGAAAACAATAACATTCAGCCTTCCGAGCCGACCTCAAAAGAACTTATCGCAAGCGTAATCCCCGAGGACGGCGGAGTTGAAGCTCCGCAGAAAAAGCAGAAAAAGGACTCAGGCAAGCTTGTTTTTGAGTTTAACCGCAACACCTTTAAATATATAATCGGTGCGGCGGTAATCATCATTCTGCTTGCGTGGGGAATCAATAACACGGACAAAATTTCTGGTATCGTAAGCGGATTTTTCTCGCTGATTTCCCCGTTCCTGACAGGCTTCTGCTTTGCGTTTGTGATTAATGTGCTTATGCGTCCGCTGGAAAAGATTTTTGACAAAATCTTCAGAAAATGCGACGAAAAAAAGCGTTCAAAGGCAAGGCGACCCGTATGCCTTATACTCAGCACGGTTATAATCATCGGTCTGCTTTTCGCATTGGTATTTATGATTATCCCCGAATTCGTCAATGCTTTGCAGACTCTTATCAAATCCGTGCCTCAATACCTTGCTCAGGTTGAAATATGGGCGCAGAAGCTGATGGTATTTGCAGAAAGCCACGGTATAACTCTGCCTGAAATGAGCTTCAATGCGGATAAAATCCTCGGCACGCTCAAGAATATCATCAACAGCAGCGGCATTGTTGACAAAACAATAAACTTCACAGGCTCGATTTTAACGGGTATTGTCAATCTGATTGTGGCGGTTGCGTTTTGCCTTTATCTTCTTGCGCAGAAAGAAAGACTTTCTGCTCAGGCGAAGAAGCTGCTGCAGGCATTTCTGCCCAAAAAGAACGATGTTGACCGCCTTGTAAACCTCGTTGAAATTGCAGACAGAACTTTTACAAGCTTTATCACGGGTCAGCTGACGGAAGCGGTTATTATCGGTGTGCTTTGCTTCATCGGTATGCTTATTTTCAAGATGCCCTATGCGGCGGTTATCTCGGTGCTTGTGGGCTTCACAGCGCTTATCCCCGTTTTCGGCGCATTTATCGGCACGGCAATCGGCGCACTTCTTATCCTCTTTGATAACCCGATGAAAGCGCTGTGGTTTGTTGTTTTTATCGTCATACTCCAGCAGCTTGAAGGTAACCTGATTTATCCCAAGGTTGTGGGCAAATCCGTCGGTCTGCCCGGCATATGGGTGCTTGTTGCCGTAACTCTCGGCGGCACAGTCGGCGGTGTACTGGGAATTCTTCTCAGCGTACCCATCAGCTCGGTTATCTACAATCTTCTTGCCTATCTTGTTAATGTCAGACTCAAGAAAAAGGACGAAATCGAAACCGAAGCAGCCGAAAAAGCAGAAAAGAAAAAGAAGAAATAAAATTTTAAAGGGTAGCCTTTCGGGGCTACCCTTTTTGCATTTAATAAAGAATTTGTTTTAATTCGTCGGCAAACTGCTTGGGGTCAATGTTGCAAAGAAGATGAGCATCCGTACCCATATTGAAGGTTACCCCGACCTCTCTGCCGATGTTGAAATATCTGCGGTGGAATTCGGGGTCCTTTCTGACGGCGGGAACGTTGATTTCCCAGGCAATTTCACGGGCATTTGCCTTTGCCATTATATCACCGAGTTCGTTATCGGTGTAAGCTCTTGTAACGTCCTTGAAATCGTCAAAGGTATGAATATAACCCGACATAAAAGGATGAGCAAAGCAATCCACTCTGCCGCTTTCGATAACACCGTCAACAATTGCAAGAATATGTTCAACATAGCCTCTGGGAGTTTTGTTTTCGGGATGCTCCCAATATTTGAGATGGAAATGATTGGTTGTGTAAAGTCGGTAATCAAGAGACTTGTCGCAGGCAATGTCATCCGCAAACTTGCCGATGCCGTAAGCCGAAAGCTCTGCACCGACATAAACCTTTACATTTGTTTCAAGGTCCTTGATTTCACGGAGAATATCGTATCTCTGCTGAGCAACGGCATTCTGCCTGTCTATGTAGTTATGGTCTGTCATAGCTATCATTTCAAGCCCTGCCGCCTCGGCTGTTTTTATGATATCCAGTGCTTTCATTTCGGGCTTTGCACAGCCTGAAAAACGGGTATGAATATGCAGATTATGCCTTGCAAGCTCGTCTATATCATAGGTTTTTTCGTGTAAAAACATTATATTACAGCTCCAATCCGAAAATCAAATGAGTTGCCTTACGGCATTAATTGACTTTGTCATGAATTGCATTTTTCAAATGCATGATTTGCACCTTTGGTGCATTAAGGGTCTGCGACGCATTTTTATTCGGGCGATTCGTGAATCGCCCCTGCAATCGGTCATAGGCGGAGCCTATCCTTAATGTTACGCAGTAACAATTCATGCTCTGAAAGAGCAATTCATCTTATCATGTGCGTATGCACAATTCATTTAAAGAAAAGTGTATTGGCATTAACCCTTGTCAAATCAAGGATTTCCTGCGGAGTTACTCCCCTGACCTCGGCGATAACCTCTGCCGTGTAGGGAATAAAAGATGAATCACATCGCTTGCCTCTGAACGGCACGGGTGTCATATAGGGGCAGTCGGTTTCAATAAGAAGCATTTCAGACGGCACATATTCCGCAACCTCACGGGGCTTTCGGGCATTTTTGAATGTTACAGCGCCGCCCAGACCGATATACATACCCAGCTTTACGATTTCCTTTGCCATTTCAACCGAACCCGAAAAGCAATGAACAACGCCCTTGGGCTTGTACTTTTTCAGCAGGTTAAGAGTATCCTCGTGAGCCTCTCTGTCGTGAACGATAACGGGCAGGTCAAGCTCCTTTGCAAGCATAAGCTGCTCCTCAAAAACCCTTTGCTGAATATCACGGGGCGAGAAATCATAATGATAATCAAGTCCGATTTCACCCACAGCAACGCATTTTGCTTCGCCGCAAAGCTTTTTAAGCACGGCAAGATAACCGTCCTTGCAGCTCTCCGCTTCGTGGGGATGGATTCCGCAGGCGGCATAAACATAATCAAACTCATCCGCAAGCTCAAGACTTGTGAGCGAGGATGCCATATCGCTGCCGCAATTGATAATGCCGCAAACGCCCTGCTCAGGCAGGGCGCTTAACAGCTCTTTTCGGTCATCATTGAAAGCTTCGCTGTCGTAATGTGCATGACTGTCAAAGATATTGTTCATAGTTTATCTTACCTTGCTTCCTGCAGGTACGCCGTCAACAAAGATAACCTTAACATCCTCGCCTGCATCAGCCGCAACAATCATTCCGTGGCTTTCAACGCCGCAGAGGGTTACGGGTTTGAGGTTTGAAACAAGGATAATGCTCTTGCCGACAAGCTCCTCAGGCTTATAGTAAAGCGCAATGCCCGATGCAACCGTTCTGGGGTCGCCCGTACCGTCATCGAGGGTAAGCTTGAGCAGCTTCTTTGCCTTCTTGACAGGCTCGCAGGCTGTAATCTTTGCAACGCGGAGGTCAACCTTTGCAAAATCTTCAATGCCGATTTTTGCAACGCCCTGAATTTCTTCCTTGAGAGGATTTACGGGCTCTGCCGCAGCCTTTGCCGCCTCAAGCTCTGCAAGCTCCTTTTCGAGGTCGATTCTGGGGAAGATGATGTCTCCCTTGACAACCGTATAGGTTGCTTCTTTGCCGAACACGCCGCTTTCTTCCCATTCAAAGGTTTCTGCAACGCCCAGCTGTGCTCTGATTTTTGCAGAGGTTTCGGGCATAAAGGGAGCAATGAGAATTGAAATGATTCTTATGCTTTCGCAGAGATTATACATTACCTCTGCAAGCCTTGCCTGCTTTGCTTCGTCCTTTGCAAGCGCCCAGGGAGCGGTTTCGTCAATATATTTGTTTGTTCTTGAAACGAATTTCCAGATATTTGTGAGAGCAACGGAGAAATTGAGCTTATCAAGGTCTGCCTCTGCATCAGCCTTTGTGGTTTCTGCAAGAGCCTTGAGGTCTGCGTCAAATTCGCCTGCTTCACGCTGAGCAGGAATTGTTCCGCCGAAATATTTCTGAACCATTGCAACGGTTCTTGAAACAAGGTTGCCAAGGTCGTTTGCAAGGTCTGAATTGATTCTGTTGATAAGGTTTTCGTTTGAGAAAATGCCGTCTGAACCGAAAGCAATTTCTCTGAGAAGATAATAACGGAGAGCGTCAACGCCGTATCTTTCCGCAAGGATAACGGGGTCAACAACGTTGCCCTTTGACTTGCTCATCTTGCCGCCTTCAAGAAGCACCCAGCCGTGGCCGTAAACCTTTTCGGGCAGAGGCTCATTAAGCGACATAAGGAATGCGGGCCAATAAATGGTGTGGAAACGGATGATATCCTTACCGATGAGGTGAACGTCTGCAGGCCAGAATTTCTTATAAAGTGTATCATCCTCCGAGCCGAAGCCGAGAGCGGTGATGTAGTTGGTAAGAGCATCAAGCCATACATAGATAACGTGGTCCTCGTTCACGGGAACGGGAATTCCCCACTTGAATGATGAACGGGAAACGCAAAGGTCCTGCAGACCGGGCTTGATGAAATTATTCACCATTTCGTTCTGTCTGCTGACCGGCTCAATGAAACCGGGATGGTCTTCATAATATTTGAGGAGCTTGTCGCCGTAAGCAGAAAGCTTGAAGAAATAAGCTTCTTCACGCTCGTTTGTAACGGGTCTGCCGCAGTCAGGGCATTTGCCGTCAACAGCCTGAGTTTCCGTCCAGAATGACTCGCAGGGCTTGCAGTAAAGACCTTCGTAGTAGCCCTTGTAGATATCACCCTTTTCGTACATCTTGGTGAAAATCTTCTGAACTGCCTTTTCGTGGTAATCGTCTGTTGTGCGGATGAACTTATCGTTTGAAATGTTCATCAGCTTCCACAAATCCTTGATACCTGCAACGATTTTGTCAACGTACTCCTTGGGAGTTACGCCTGCTTCCTTTGCCTTGTCTTCAATCTTCTGACCGTGCTCGTCTGTGCCTGTCAGGAAGAAGGTGTCAAAGCCCTGAAAACGCTTGTAGCGTGCGATGGCATCCGCCGCTACGGTTGAATAAGTATGACCGATATGAAGCTTATCCGATGGATAATA
The DNA here is from genome assembly GCA_045632815.1 of Acutalibacteraceae bacterium. Taxonomy (GTDB): domain Bacteria; phylum Bacillota; class Clostridia; order Oscillospirales; family Acutalibacteraceae; genus CAG-177. The sequence continues at coordinate 44,208 of JAZQXJ010000039.1, forward strand.
AATCGGTGTTGTTATATAAAAAGTTTTCTTGTCCATTGTTTTTGACCTCCGTGAGGGTTTTGATTAAAGGAGAGATGCTGCAGCCTCGTCAAGGAAGATAACTGCGTCAGCGTGCTGCTGAAGAATCGATGCAGGGCACCGGGGAGTTACGGGGCCGTTAATCATTGCCTTGACCGCCTCTGCCTTTGATGCGCCTGTTGCGATGAGAACGATTTTCTTTGACTTCATAATTGAGCCGATGCCCATTGTCATTGCGTAACGGGGCATGGGAATATCGTCAAAATAGATTGAGTTAGCCTCGATTGTGCTGTCGGTAAGCTTAATCTTGTGGCTCTCGCCTGTGAATTCGTCAGCAGGCTCGTTGAATGCGATGTGGCCGTTTCTGCCGATGCCGAGAAGCTGAATGTCGATTCCGCCCTTTGATGCGATATCAGCCGCATAGCGTGCGCTTTCTGTCTCGGGGTCGGGTGCATTGCCGTCAAGGAAACCGACATTATCAAGATTGATGTCAAGCTTTGAGAAAAGATTCTCGTTCATAAATGTGTAGTAGCTGTTCTTATGAGTCTTGGGCAGGTCGCAGTATTCGTCGAGGTTGAAGGTCTTTACATCCTTGAATGTAACCTCACCTGCGGCAAACTGCTCTGCTATGTAATTATAAGTGGGAACAGGAGTTGCGCCCGTTGCAAGTCCGAGAACGCAACCGGGATTTGCCTTCACGAAATCGCAGAAAAGCTTACCTGCGGCAACGCCGATTTCTGCATCGTTCTTAAAAATTCTGATATCCATAATTCATTAACCCTTTCTTCAGGAAATTTTTATTTCACAATGATTCTCCGATGAATCATAAATGGCCTGCATTATCTTTGATGTTTCAACGGCATAGTCAATATTCTGCTGATTCTTGCCGCCGGTCTTTATGCATCTGATGAAATCGTTGATTTCATTCTCATACATATTTGTTTCAAGGGCTTCAACCTTTGTTTCGGTCAGCATACCGTTCTTTACTCCCCAGATGCGGAAGTTTGAGCAGTAGCTCAGGCGGATACCCGCCTTGTCACCCATAAAGTCAACATACATTTCGTCATCGCCAACATTCTGCGCCCACGCACCGTTGAAGCTGATAACGGGACCTGATGTACGGATAAGACCCGTAACGGAATCGTCAACATCATATGTGCCGTTCATATCTGCCGTTTCCTTTGCCCACATACCGGTATAGACATAGTTGGGAATATCCTTGCCAAGCTTGCAGAATGCCTCGCCCGAGGCTGTGAGGGGCTTGGGGTCACCGCAGCAGTACATTATAAGGTCAAGGAAGTGAACGCCCCAGTCAATGAGTGTGCCGCCGCCTGACTTTGCCTTGGTAGTAAAATCGCCGCCGATGCCGGGGATTGAACGGAACTTGCGGAAAGCTGCGTGAACATGATAAACCTCGCCAAGCTCACCTGCATCTATAAGCTCCTTGATTTTCATAACATATGTATTGAAACGGTTGCAAACGCCGATATTCAGTACCTTGCCCGTCTCGTGAGCAACCTTCTGCATTTCGAGAGCTTCGGAAAGAATTCTTGCCGCAGGCTTTTCGCAAAGAACATGCTTGCCCGCCTTCATAAAATCAATTGAAATAATTGAATGGAAATCATTGTGGGTGCAGACAGAAACAGCGTCAAGCTCGGGGTCATTAAGAAAATCGTGATAATCAGCAACCGCCTTGCCGCAGCCGTACTTTGCAACCGCCGCCTCTGCCCTTTCGGGAATGATGTCGCAGAAATACTTGATTTCAACCTCATCATTTTTAATATATGCAGGAATATGCGATGAATTCGCAATCGTTCCGCAGCCGATAACGGCAACCTTGATTTTTGACATATTAAACACCTCCATATTATCGAAAGTCAAATTTACCTATTAAATAATATATCACAAATTTAAAAAATGTAAAGTTAATTATAAAAAAAACTTGATATTCTTACCAAGCTTTGATATCATTAAGTTAAAGTTTTTCACATAAGGAGAAATTATTATGGGCAGATTTCCTATCGGTGTTATCATCGACAGTTTCAGAACAGATATTCCCACCGCAGTAAAAAAGGCTGCAGCTGTGGGTGCACAGGGTATTCAGGTTTATTCAACACGCGGCGAAATGGCTCCCGAAAACCTGACAGCACAGAAAAGAGCAGATTTCAGAAACCTTGTTGCGGATAACGGTCTTGTTATTTCCGCTCTTTGCGGTGACCTTGGCGGCGGCGGATTCTGCTTTGCAGACAGAAACCCCGAAAAGGTTGAAAAATCGAAGAGAATCATTGACCTTGCAAAGGAACTGGGCACAGATGTTGTTACAACTCACATCGGCGTTGTTCCTCAGGACAGCAGCAACGACAGATACAAGGTTATGCAGGAGGCTTGCTTTGAGCTTTCACGCTATGCAGACAGCATCGGCGCTCATTTTGCAATCGAAACGGGTCCCGAAACATCAGCCGTACTCAAGGAATTCCTTGATTCACTCGGCTCAACGGGCGTAGGCGTTAACCTTGACCCCGCAAACCTTGTTATGGTTACGGGCGATGATCCCGTTCAGGCTGTTTATAATCTTCAGAAATATATCGTTCACACCCACGCAAAGGACGGCAAGCAGATTTTCTATAAGGATCCCGAAATCGTTTACGGTCTTAAAAAGGATGTTATTATCACAGAGGATTCATTCCTTGAAGTGCCTCTCGGCGAGGGCAGCGTTAAATGGCCCGAATACCTCAACGCACTTGAAGATATCGGCTACAAGGGCTTCCTTACAATCGAAAGAGAAGTCGGCGACGACCCTGCAAAGGACATCGGCGCAGCGGTTGAATTCCTTAAGAAATTGGGGTAATTGAATGAAAATCGGAGTAAGCAGTTACAGCTTTCAGCAGCTTATCAATGCAGGCAGCGAAAGTCAGCTTTCAGTAATGAAAAAAGCCAAAGAAATGGGCTTTGACGGCATTGAATTCACCGACCTTATCCCACCCGAGGGAGTCAGCGAGGCGGAATATGCCGCAATGATAAGGGAGGAGAGCGAAAAGCTCGGTCTCCCCGTTACCGCATACACAATTTCCGCAAATATGCTGGGTGAAAACGGCGTTGATGCGGAGGTTGAGCGTGTTTGCAAAAAGATTGATATTGCGGAAATCCTCGGCGCAAAAAATCTGCGCCACGATGCCGCCTGGGGTGTACCCGATGATATAAAGGCATTTGCAGGTTTTGAGCAGGTGCTTTCCACCATTGTTGACGGATGCAGAAGAATAACGGAATATGCCGCCTCAAAGGGCATTACCACAATGATTGAAAATCACGGATTTTTCTGTCAGGACAGCGAAAGAGTTGAGAAAATCGTCAACGGAGTCGGCAACGCAAATTTCGGTGTGCTGCTTGATATGGGCAACTTTGCCTGCGCCGATGAAAACAGCGCCGATGCTGCAGGCAGACTTGCACCCTACATAAAGCACGTTCACGCAAAGGATTTCCACATCAAAAGCGGCAACGGACTTGACCCCGGCAAGGGATTTTTCAAATCAAGAGGCGGAAATTATCTGCGCGGCTCGGTTATAGGTCACGGCGATATTCCCGTTTTCCAATGCCTTTCAATTATAAAGAATTCAGGCTATGACGGCTATGTAAGCATTGAATTTGAGGGCATTGAGGACTGCCTCAAGGGCATTGAAATAGGCTTTGAAAACTTAAATAAAATGGTTGAAATGATTTAACGGAAAGCACCCTTCGGGGTGCTTTTTTATTGGTGCAAAGTGCAAAATTCAAAATGCAAAACGGTTCGTGACAAAACACCCGAAATTGCAATTCTGCTATTTGCACAAAATCAACGCACCTTAATTGCAATTTTGGTGCAAAAACGCAAAATATATTAAAATCCCCCTGATTCATACACAATATTTAGAAAATTCTTAATAATTTATTCATTGAATTTTAGCCGTACCTGTGATAAAATACTGAATGTTTTTGTCGTATATTTTTTGTCGTATATTATAGTATTTTACATATAGAAATTTTTCAAGGGGGCAAAGTGATGAAAAACAACAAGAAGTTCTACGACGTAAGAAAAATCACGGATTTAAGAGACCTTATCAACCAGAGCGTTGAGCTTTACGGAGACAAACCCGCATTCACGGTTAAAACCACGGGCGGCGAGCCTTATGACATCAGCTTCAAGCAGTACGGTGAAGAAATCAAGGCTCTCGGCACAGCGCTGACGGATATGTGTCTTGCAGGCGAGAAGATTGCCGTTGCAGGCGAAAACAGCTACGAATGGTGCCTTTCATATATGGCAACCGTAACGGGCGTTGGTGTTATCGTTCCCATCGACAAGGAACTCCTTTTTGATGACATCAATATGATTCTCAATGTTTCCGACGTCAAGCTTATTTTCTGCGATAAGAAGATTGCAAAGAAGCTTGCGGAGAGAAAAGACGAACTCAAGAGCGACCTTCAGATAGTTATGATTCACACCGCCAAGGAAGAGGGCATTCTCAACATTACAGACCTTGTTGAGATAGGTAAGGAGCTTCTTGCTCAGGGTGACACACGTTTCCTTGACGCTGAAATCGACCCCAATAAGATGTGTTCTCTCCTTTTCACATCAGGCACAACGGGTATGTCAAAAGGCGTTATGCTTTGCCACAGAAACTTCTGCTACGAGGTTATGGCGGCAATGGGCATTATCAAAATCACTCCCGATGACTGCGGCATTTCAATGCTTCCTCTCCACCACACATACGAAAGCACAATCATTCTTTTCTTCGCATCCTACTGCGGCGCAAAGGTTACATTCTGCGACGGCTTCAGATATGTTCTCAAGAATATGAAGGAGTTCAATCCCTCTGTTTTTGTTGCTGTTCCCCTTCTGCTTGAAACCGTTCACAGACGCCTTATGAAAGCTGTTGAAGCAAAGCCTCACGGCAAAACTCTTTTCAAAATCGGCAGCAAAATCGTAAAGGCGGCGGCAAAGGTCGGCATTGACCTCAAGAAGGTATTCTTCAAGGAAATCATCGACACCTTCGGCGGCAATATGCGCCTTATCATCTGCGGTGCCGCACCCATAAATCCCCAGATTCTCAAGGACTTCGAGGCATTCGGCATTCAGATTATCTTTGGCTACGGTCTTACGGAATGCGCTCCCCTCGCAATCCTTAATCACGACAGACTCCACCTTGCGGAATCCGTCGGCGAGGTTATTCCCGGCAGCGAAGCAAAGATTCTTGACCCCGACGAAAACGGCGTTGGCGAAATCTGCGTTAAGGGCGATATGGTTATGCTTGGCTACTACAAAAACCCCGAAGAAACCGCAAAGGTTATCGATAAAGACGGCTGGTTCCACACGGGCGACCTGGGCTATATGGATAAGAAGGGTCGTTTCTACATCACAGGCAGATGCAAGAATGTTATCGTTACCAGCAACGGTAAAAACATTTACCCCGAGGAGCTTGAATATCACCTCGGCACAGATATCCGCGTTGGCGAAAGCCTTGTTGTTGCAGATGAAAACAAGAAGGGCGAAATCGTTGTAGGCGCAAGAATTTATCCCAACTTTGAAGAGCTTCGCGAGCGCTACGGCAAGAGCGAGGAAGAATTCACAGACGAAGAGCTTGACGAAATCTTTAAGGATGTTATTGATGCAGTCAACGCAAAGCTCCCCCCCTTCAAGAGCATTCTCAAGTTCAAAATCAGAAGAAAAGAGTTTGAAAAAACCACTACTTCAAAAATCATCAGACACAAGAACAAAGACTGATAAAGGTGCTGTGCAGTTTATTCTGCACAGCATTTTCAAATACGGAGGCTTAAATGGGTAACAAGAAAGATAAAATATTCAATAAAATTCTTATCGGCGTTGCCGCCGCAGGTGCCGTGTGCGAAACGATAGGCAAAAAGTTTATCAAGGACTATCTGAGCAAAGACGGAATCAAGGCTATCATTGCCAAGGGCGGTCTTTTGCCCTCGGAAGACAGCAAATGCTTCTACGAATCCCCCGAGGCGAAGGCAGGCATTGAATTTTACCGTCAGAACACATACAAAAATCTTTTTACTTTCAATAAATATTCCGATTGTCTCCACGCAATTTTCTACGAAAACGAGGGCAGCAATCTTTACGCAATTTCCTGCCACGGATACACGGGAGACCCCTCGCAGAACAGCATTTTCACAAAGCGTTTTTATGAAATGGGCTGTAATGTGCTGCTCCCCTATCTCAGAGGTCACGGCAAAAGCGAGCAAGACACCTGCACAATGGGCTGGCTTGACAGACTTGATATCATTGATTGGGTAACTCTCATTATCAAAATGAATCCCGATGCAAAAATTATTCTCCACGGCGCATCAATGGGCGCGGCAACGGTGATGAACGCAACGGGCGAGGAATTGCCCTCAAATGTTATCTGCTGCATCGAGGATTGCGGATTCACAAATATGTGGGAGCAATACTGCAACCAGATTAAGGCAACAACAAAATTCCCTGCAGAGATTATTCTTTCTCTCGTTAATCCTGCGCTTAAGTCAAAACTCGGCTTTGAATTCAGGGATAATTCTCCTCTCGCACAGGTTGCCAAATCAAAAACTCCCACCCTTTTCATCCACGGCGATGCCGATACGGTAGTACCCGTTGAAATGGTTGAAAGGCTTTACAATGCCGCATCCTGCGAAAAGGAAAAGCTGATTGTTAAGGGCGCAACCCACGCGGCGGCAGGCTATGTTTTCCCCGAGATTTATTGGGATGCAATCAGCAAATTCACCGCAAAATATATCTAATTGCTAAACTCTTGTCTTTAAGGCAAGAGTTTTTTGTTATATATAATGTTTTTAATATGTTGAAATATATATATCATTATGATATAATATTTCGGTTAATGAGATAAAATGCGGAGGTAAGAAAAATGATTATCGGCGAATCAGCGGAAAATTACCTTGAAACAATACTTATTCTTAAAGAAAAAAAAGGCGCTGTACGCTCGGTTGACATCGCAACGGAGCTTGGATTTTCAAAACCCAGCGTATGCGTTGCAATGCGCAATCTGCGCGAAAACGGCTATGTTATTACCGACGGCGACGGTCTGATTTCCCTGACGGAAAAAGGACTTGAAATTGCAAAAAATGTTTTAAGCAGACACGAGACAATCACCAAATGGCTTATGAGCATCGGTGTAAGCGCGGAGCAGGCGGCTGTTGATGCCTGCCGCATCGAGCATGTCATCAGCCCCGAAAGCTTTGACTGCCTTCATAAGGCGGTTAATAAATAATCAAAAAACACCGCAATTGTATAATTTACATAAATAAATTTGAAACAAGTTCAATTTAGCGTGGTAAATCGCTAATTGACTAACACGGTAAAGTGTGGTATACTTTTGCCATACTCAGATTATCAGGAGAAGATTATGGAAGAATTTCTTGCAACAATGTCCAAGGAGGACAGCCTTAACTACGAACTCTCTATGCTTTACAAGCAGTGGGGCTACAAAGAATACAGAATGGCGAAGTTCGAGGAATACAGCTTTTACAGCGACAACAGAGATTTCCTCGCAGGCAAAGGTATTCTTGCGTTCAACAATTCAGACGGCAGACTGATGGCTCTCAAGCCCGATATCACACTTTCAATCGTCAAGAATGCAAAGCTCTCCTCTGCTCTCACAAAGCTTTACTATAACGAAAGCGTTTTCAGAATGAGTGACAGCTCAATGGACTACAAGGAAATCAAGCAGACGGGCGTTGAAGTGCTTGGCAAGGTTGACGATTACCTCGTTGCCGAGGTGCTCAGCCTTGCGGCAAAGAGCCTTAAGAAAATCGACAAGGACTTTGTGCTTTCCGTTTCGCATATGTCGTTCATCCCCTCTCTGCTTGCAGAGCTTGGAATAGGCGAAAACGCAAAGAAGGATATCATCCGCTGTGTTCAGGGCAAAAACGCCCACGACCTGCGTACAATCTGCGAGAAAAACGGCGTATCAGCCGAGAAAACCGACCTGCTTGCAAAGCTTGCAGGCATCAACGGCAGATTCGACGAGGCTCTGCCCGTGCTGACAGCCCTTGCCCGCAACGATGCAATGAAAAAGGCTTGCAATGAGCTTTCATTCATCGCCGCCGCACTCAAAAACAGCGAGGTTGCAGACAGACTCTGCATCGACCTCTCCGTGCTTAACAACACCGAATATTATAACGGCATTATCTTTCAGGGCTATGTTGAAAAAGCACCCTCCGCAGTCCTTTCGGGCGGCAGATACGATAAGCTTGCAGGCAAGCTGCGTGAAAATACTCAGGCTATCGGCTTTGCGGTTTATCTTGATAATCTTAATCTTTATTATAAGAAAAAGCGTGAGTTTGACAGCGATATTCTTATCCTTTTCGGCTCATCAGAGGGCAGCGAAAGCCTGCTTACGCTTGTTGAAGGCTTTGTTGACAAGGGTCTCACCGTGCGTGTTGAGCATACAATGCCCGAAGGATACAGAGCAAAAACGGTTTATGCATTTGAAAACGGCGCATTGAAGGAGGTAACGGTATGCTGAATATAGCTTTACCCAAGGGCAGACTGGGCGACAAGGTTTATGAGCTTTTCGCATCAATCGGCTATGACTGCAGTGAGATTTACAGCGACAACCGTAAGCTTGTTTTTGAAAACGAAGAAAACGGCGTACGCTATCTTCTCGTAAAGCCCTCCGACGTTGCCATTTATATCGCTCACGGTGCGGCGGATATCGGCGTTGTGGGCAAGGATATCCTTGAAGAAGGCGACTTTGATATCTATGAGCTTCTTGACCTTGGTCTCGGCAAATGCAATATGTGCGTTGCCGCCCCCAACGATTATGTTGAGGATTTTGACAGACCTCTGCGAGTTGCCACAAAATTCGTCAATATTGCAAAGAATTATTATATTTCACTCAACAGAGAAATTGAAATCATAAAGCTCAACGGCTCAATTGAAATCGCTCCCCTGCTCGGTCTTACGGATGTTATTGTTGACATCGTTGAGTCGGGCAAAACCCTTAAGGAAAACAACCTGCGTGTTTATGAGCAGATTATGCCCATCAGCGCAAGGCTGATTGCAAATAAGTCATCCTATAAATTCAAGGGTGCGGACATTGACTGCCTTATGAAAAAGCTTGAAAAGGAGCTGGCAAAATGATTAAAATTATCAACATAGATTCCGCCGAAAAAAGCGAAATCCTCACCCGTGACATAAAGCTTGAAAGCGGTGTTGAGGCAATCGTTGCGGATATAATTAAGAATGTTAAGGAAAACGGCGATGCCGCCCTTAAGGAATACAGCGCAAAGTTTGACGGCGTATGCCCCGAAAACCTGCGTGTTACTCAGGCGGAAATAGATGCCGCATATGAGAATGAGGACAAGGCTCTCATTGAAACCCTTGAGCTTGCGAAAAAAAACATCCGGGCTTTCCACGAAAAACAGCTTCGCAAAGGCTTTGAAATCAAGGGCGAGGACGGCACGGTATCGGGTCAGAAAATCACGCCCATCGAAAAGGTCGGCATTTATGTACCCGGCGGCACGGCAAGTTACCCCTCAACGGTGCTTATGAATGCAATCCCTGCAAAAATTGCAGGCGTTAAAGAAATCATTATGGTCACTCCTCCCGACAAGCAGGGTAACATTCCCTCGGCTATCCTTTGCGCCGCAAAGGTTGCGGGAGTTGACACAATCATCAAAACGGGCGGTGCGCAGGCTGTTGCGGCTCTTGCATACGGCACGGAAAGCGTACCCAAGGCGGATAAAGTAGTCGGCCCCGGCAATGTTTTTGTTGCAACGGCAAAGAGAATGCTCTACGGTCTTGTTGACATTGATATGATTGCAGGCCCCAGCGAGATTCTTGTGCTTGCAGACGGCACCTGCAACCCCGTTTATGTTGCGGCTGACCTTCTTTCACAGGCTGAGCACGATAAGCTTGCAAGCGCAGTGCTTGTTACCGACAGCGAGGCTCTGGCATATGCGGTGCGTGACGAGCTTGAAAGACAGATTCCTCTGCTTCCCCGTCAGGAAATCGCAAGGGCATCAATCGATACAAACGGCAAAATCATCATCGCAAACAATCTTGAGCAAGGCGTTGAAATCGCAAACGAAATTGCTCCCGAGCATCTTGAGGTCTGCGTTGACGAGCCTTTTGCTCTTCTTGATAAGCTTACCAATGCAGGCTCAATCTTCCTTGGCAAAAACACTCCCGAGGCTCTCGGCGATTATCTTGCAGGCACAAACCACACCCTGCCCACTTCAGGCACGGCAAGATTCAGCTCACCTCTTTCGGTTGACGATTTCGTGAAGAAATCACAGTATATCTACTACACAAAAGAGGCTCTTGGCGAAGTTAAGGACAACATCGTTCTTTTCGCCAACCGCGAAGGACTTCACGCTCACGGCAAGAGCGCGGCAATCAGATTTGAGGATTAAGGTGACCCAATGAGCAGATTTCTTTCAAAGAATTACGATTCACTTGTGCCTTATACACCGGGCGAGCAGGTGAATGTCAAGGTTATAAAACTGAACACAAACGAATCCCCTTTTCCCCCGTCACCGAGGGTAAAGGAGGTGCTGAGCGAGGAAGTCATTGACAAGCTTAATCTTTACTCCGACCCCGAGCTCAAGGAGCTTCGCAACGCAATTGCAGAGCAATTCGGCGTAACGGCGGATATGGTATTCTGCGGCAACGGCTCTGACGATGTGCTTGCATTTGCGATTATGGGCTTCTGCGGCAGAGGCGGCAAGCTCTGTTGCCCCGAAATTTCCTACGGATTCTATCCTGTTTACGCCGACTTATTCGGCGTTGAGCTGGAGCAGATTCCCCTCAAGGACGATTTTTCAATTGACGCAAACGACTACATCGGCAAGGGCAAAAACATTGTTATTGCAAACCCCAATGCTCCCACGGGTCTTGCTCTCAGCTTTGACGAGGTTGAGAAAATCGTTGCTTCAAACCCCGACAACATCGTTATTATGGACGAGGCATATATGGCATTCTGCGGCGAAAGCTGTATGGAGCTTGTGCATAAATACGGCAACCTGCTTGTTACACGCACATTCTCAAAGAGCCATTCACTTGCAGGTCTGCGAGTAGGCTTCGGCATCGGCTCAAAGGAAATTATTGACGACCTTAACAAGCTTAAGTATTCTTTCAATCCCTATAATATCAACACTCTTTCCGTCAAAGCGGCGGCTGCGGCTATCGCGGATAATGAATATTACGACGATAAGATTGCAAAAATCGTTGCCACAAGAGAAAAGACAATGAATCAGCTTCGTGAGCTTGGTTTCACCTGCACTCAATCAAAGGCAAACTTTATTTTTGCATCGAGCGACAAAATTCCCGCTTCTCAGCTTGCATCGGAGCTTCGCGCAAAGGGAATTCTTATCCGATATTTCAACAAAGCAAAGATTGACAATTACCTGCGCATCACGGTCGGCACAAACGAAGAAATGCAGACACTCGTTGATGCGATAAAGGAGATTATAAAATGAGGACAGCCGAAATCAAAAGAAAGACAAATGAAACCGACATTGAAATGACCCTTAACCTTGACGGCACGGGCAAAAACACAATCGACACGGGTTGCGGTTTCCTTGACCATATGCTGGAGCTTTTTGCACGCCACGGCAGAATGGATTTAACCGTCAGATGCGTCGGCGACACCCATGTTGACTATCACCACACCGTTGAGGATGTCGGCATTGTTCTGGGGCAGGCATTTGCAAAGGCAATCGGCGAAAAAAGAGGAATTTCACGCTACGGCAGTATTCTTCTGCCCATGGATGAAACGCTCATTCTTGCCAGTATCGACATCAGCGGCAGAGCATATCTCAACTATGACGTGCATATTCCCACCCCCGCAGTCGGCGGAATGGATACCGAGCTTGTTGAGGAATTCTTCATTTCATTTGTCCGCAACAGCGACATAACTCTCCACATCAAACAGCTTGAGGGCAAGAACAGCCATCACATTATCGAGGGCATTTTCAAGGCAGTCGGCAGAGCGCTCTGCAAGGCGGTTTTTGAGGATAAAACTCTCGGCGGTGAAATCCCCTCAACGAAAGGACTTCTGTAAATGATTGCTATAATTGACTACGGCTGCGGCAACCTCTTCTCCCTTTCATCATCCCTGAAAAGCCTCGGTATCGAGTGCAAGATTACGGGCGATAAGGACGAAATCACCGCCGCAGATAAAATAATTCTCCCTGGCGTTGGCGCATTCGGCGATGCGGCAAAAAAACTCCGTGAATGCGGTATGGTTGAGCTTCTGCGTGAGCAGGCGGCAAACGGCAAGCCCATTCTCGGCATATGCCTCGGAATGCAGCTGCTTTTTGAAAAGAGCTTTGAATACGGCGCACACGCAGGTCTCGGTCTTATCAAAGGTTTTGTAGGTCCTCTCGAGGGTCAGCTTCCCAAGGAGCTGAAAATCCCCCATATGGGCTGGAACAAACTGAATTTAGCCAAGGCTGACCCCATTTTCAAATACATTGAGCCGGGCGATTATATGTATTTCGTTCACTCGTTCTACGCAAAGAACTGCGTTGAAAACACCCTCGCTTTTGCGGAATACGGCGTTGCCGTGCCTGCAATAGTCAAAAGCGGAAGCGTTTACGGAATGCAGTTCCACCCCGAAAAAAGCGGCGCAAAGGGTCTTGCCCTGCTTAAGGCATTTTCAGAGCTGTAAGGAGATTATTATATGCAGATTTTTCCCGCAACTGATATACTCGGCGGCAAGGTTGTGCGCCTGACAAAGGGCGACTACAATCAGGTTAAGATTTATGCCGATTCGCCTGCCGAAATGGCTCTGGAATTTATGAAGGACGGAGCAACAAACTTACATATGGTTGACCTTGACGGCGCAAAGGACGGCACTCCCGTTAACTTTGAAGCCATAAAGGAAGCCGCAAAAATTGACGGACTTTTCATTGAGGTCGGCGGCGGAATCCGCAATATGCAGAGAATTGAAGATTACCTCAATCTGGGCGTTAAGCGTGTTATTCTCGGCACGGCGGCAATCCGCAACTACCCCTTCGTTGAGGAGGCTGTCAAGGAATTCGGAAATGCAATTGCAGTCGGCGTTGATGCCAAGGAAGGCTTCGTTGCCGTCAGCGGATGGCAGGAAACAACAACGGTAAACTCCGTTGAATTCTGCAAAAAACTCCGTGACACGGGCGTTGCAACCGTTATTTATACAGACATTTCAAAGGACGGTATGCTTTCAGGCACCAACCTTGAAATATACAAAGAGCTTTCCGGAATCAAAGGGCTTGATATCGTTGCCTCGGGCGGCATCACCTTTGCACACGAGCTGGAAACCCTGAACAAAATGGGCATTTACGGCGCAATCGTGGGCAAGGCGGTCTACGAAGGCAAGCTGAGCCTTAAGGATGCCCTTGCGGCAGGAGGTGCGTTATGATTACAAAAAGAATTATCCCCTGCCT
>JAZQXJ010000040.1:0-24885 GCA_045632815.1 Acutalibacteraceae bacterium
AAGCTGAATGATGTTTTCTTCGACCGAAGGCGTACAAAGGTACTCCGATGGGAGAAAAAACATCAAATAAACGAAAATACTTTTTATCAATCCTCCGTCTTTTGACTTTGCCAAAATCCACCCCCTTTGAAAAGGAGGCTATCGGGTTCTGTTACATCCTTTTTTCGTTTATGGTTCAGCGACTTTATCGACAGCCAAAACGGGCAGTTCGTAATGAACTGCCCGTTGTTTTTACCAATTGGGATTATATTTTTTTCTCGGAGTTTTAGGCTGCACAATTTTGACGCAATATCCAACCACATCTTCCCTGTAATCTCCGCCTCCGCCTACTTCAAGGTGTCCACCCGGCGTTTCATAAACAAAATACGGACTATCCCATGAATAGCCATCCTTAATAGAATCAACGTAATATCGATAACTTTTTGGCAAACCAGATCCAAGATACTCAGCAAGTAAGTTACAATCTATCAGATCGATTTTTGTCAGACCGTAATCAGCATAAATATATGTTCTGTGTTTTGTGACTATACGATCATTATAAACCGAAACACCGCCCAACTCTTTATAATCCACCCAATTTCTGCTTTCAAAATCAGATAAAAGCATTTCGACGAAATCACTTTTACCAAACCGTCTGCGGCTTTTTATCACTTTTATTTTTCTTATCAGCAAAACATCAATTTCTATTGTTCTCAGCACTTTTACAACAACAAAAATAACGGCAATTGCAACAAAACAAAGCCCCGTGGTGACGTCGCCTTCATCGAAACACATATATGCAAAAAGAAGTGAAAACGCAACACCGATTATTGTCCCCGTCATTCCCTTGAGTTTTTCAAACAGTATTCTGATTGAGCCGATTAATTTAAACCTCATAATTTCACCCTTAAGAAAAAATTTATAATATAATTATATCAGTGTTATTGATAAAGTCAACAAAAAAGCTCACGTTCATATTGCCTCCCTCTGACGAGGGAGCCGTACAATAAATTGCATTTTCTCATAATGAATTGAGTTTGTCAATCATTACATTATTTCAGCTTATACGATACAAACGCACCTGCCACCGTGCCGATAAAAGCGGAAATCAAAGCTTTTAAATACCACAGCTTTTTGACACTTGCAATGAAATATTCCATCGGAGGTGCGGAAAGCTTTATCGCAAACCACGGCAGATAACACAAAGCAATATAAACAATTATAAAAGAAACTGTGAACACGGCAAGGAATAAAGCATATTTTTTCACATCAAACTCCCCTTTCACCTATTATTCGCACAAAAAAAGAAAAACACTCATAAAAAAAGCTCCCGTTTTTGGCGGGAGCAATTTTTATGATTATTTGTTGTCGTTGCCTCTGATGATGTCGTTGATCATAATGTAGAACTGATCATCGTCAAAGTTGCCGTCATTCTTGGGAGCGGCAGGTGCAGCAGGAGCTGCGGGAGCTGATGTGCTTGAAATATCGTTGCTGCTGCTTGAACCGAAGTTGGGAATGCTGGGAGCAGCGGGAGCGGCAGGAGCTGCGGGAGCAACGGGTGCTGCAGGAGCAGCAGGCTTAACAACAGGTGCTGCGGGTGCAACGGGTGCTGCTGCCTTTGCGGCTGCCATGAAAGGATTTGTTGCTGCAACGGGTGCTTCAGGAGCCTTGGGAGTTGAATCAAAGCCTGTAGCAATAACTGTGATAACCATTTCATCATCAAGGTCGGGATCAAATGCAATACCCCAAGTGATGTTTGCATCCTCGTGAGCCTTGTTGGTGATGATTTCTGCTGCATTCTCTACATCCTCGAGGTCAACATCATCAGATGCTGTGATGCTGATGATAACGCCCTTTGCGCCTGCGATTGATGTTTCAAGAAGGGGGCTGGATACTGCTGCGTTTGCAGAGCATTCTGCCTTGTCCTTGCCCTTTGCGCGACCAACGCCCATATGAGCATAGCCTGCATCCTTCATTACGCTGGTAACATCAGCGAAGTCAAGGTTGATGAAGCCGGGAATCTTGATAAGCTCTGAAATGCTCTTGACACCCTGAAGAAGAACTTCATCTGCCTCTGCAAATGCTTCTGCAATGGTCTTCTTTCTGTCGTCAAGCGCACGGAGTCTGTCGTTGGGAATAACGATAAGGCTGTCTACATGCTCGGCAAGTCTTGAGATACCTTCCTGAGCCTGAACCATTCTTCTGCGACCCTCAAACTTGAAGGGCTTTGTTACAACGCCGATGGTGAGGCAACCCATTTCCTTTGCAACCGAAGCGATAACGGGAGCTGCACCGGTACCTGTGCCGCCGCCCATACCTGCGGTGATGAATACCATATCTGTGCCTTTAAGAGCATCAGCGATTGCATCCTTGCTCTCCTCGGCTGCCTTTGCGCCAACCTCAGGCTTGCCGCCTGCACCCTGACCGTGAGTTGACTTCTCACCGATCTGGATCTTGTGGGTAGCCTTTGAGTGAACAAGAACCTGCTTGTCTGTGTTAACTGTGATGAACTCTGCACCGAGAACACCCTGAGTGATCATACGGTTTACTGCGTTTCCGCCGCCGCCACCGACGCCGATTACTTTTATCTGAACCGCACTTTCAAAATCATTGTCAATTTCGAATGCCATTTCTTTGACCCCCTACATAATATTAAGGTATAATAAAACAGAATTATATTACCATATATTTATTAAAAAAACAAGAACATTTTTTAAAAAACTCTTATTTTTAACTCTTTTTTTGCATTATTACATATATTTTGCCCGAAAGAACGTATTTTCTGCGCTCTCACGGGCAAAAATCATCATTCTTCGTTATTTTCGGTTTCATCGGAGTCAGGATTCTGCGGCAATTCAGGCTCTACCCATTCGCCGCCGTTGTAAATCACAAGCTCCTTTATGTCATCCGGGTCCTCGGGATTGAAGGACGCTTCCTTCGGAATGGTGGAGGTCAGGATTCCCGTAACAGACGGGTCAATACCAATTTCAACCGCAAGACTTCTGAAGCCAAGGTCAATTCTCGGCTCAATATCTGTGCTTTCGCCGAAACGCATTACTACCCTCTCCTTATAGATGAGGTAGATATTGTTGAATGACGAGAAATCAACCATATTGATATTGACGGTTTCTTCTTCGGGAATTGCAGAAAGCACTCTGAGAACGATATCCTTTGTTCTGTCCGTTCCCTGCTCAGAATCTTTATCTCCCTTTGTTTCCGTTGCAAAGGTCAACACCGAGCCAAGTTCTGCTTTAACGGGAGCAACGCCTTTTATGAGAGTTATTCCGTCAGGCACATCGGAAACAAGCTCAAGCACCTTAAGGCTGCTGTCCGTCAGCGCATATGCGCCGCTTACCTGCACCGCATATGATTTTTTTGTTTCACCGTAGCGGATAACAACCGTATCGGGCAATTTCCTTTTTATAACAACCTCGTCGGTATAAGGCAGATTCTTTTCAATTGCCTCCTGCGCCTCGTCAATATCAATCAGAACAAGGCTCTTGCCCTTTTCAATACCGCTGGCATTTATGATTTCCTCCTTGGAATAAGGGCTTGTTCCCTCCACCGCAAAGCCATTGACCCTGAACAGCGCAAACAGCACTATGGGGCTGACTATAAGGGCAATCAAAAGCGCAAAGCAGGTGATAACAATTGCTATTCTTATGCGTTTTTTTCTTTGCAGTTTTTTCTTTCTTATCGCTTTTTCTTCAGGAGTCAGCACACGGCGCTGACCCTGATTTGTTTCTCTGTCCATTTCCACTCCACCGTTTTATATTATAATCTTTTCGCATCCGCGCCGAGCCGTGTCAGACCCGACTCAAAATTCTCGCATCCCCTGTCGATATGGTAAACATCGCTGATTACAGTTTCTCCTTCTGCACCGAGAGCCGCAACCGCAAGGGCGCACCCGCCCCTTAAATCCGTTGCCGCAACATTGGCTCCGTGAAGCTTTTCAACGCCTTCGATAACCGCAACGCATCCGTTTTCGACTCTTATATCTGCACCCATTTTGGCAAGCTCGGGTACATGTCTGAATCTGTTTTCAAATATTTTTTCCGTAATAACGCTTGTTCCGTTAGCCTTGGCAAGCATAGCCATAACTATCGCCTGCGAATCCGTGGGGAATCCCGGATAAGGCATTGTTCGCATATATCTTATTCTTGAAAGGCGGTGCGGAGCTTTGATTATAAGTTCCCTGCCGCTGAGCATTATTCCGCAGCCTGCAGTCTCAAAAACATTGATAACGGGATTAAGATGCTCACGGATAATGCCGTTTATCGCAACCGTTCCGCCTGCCGATGCCGCACACGCCATATAAGTTGAGGCAACGATTCTGTCGGGTATAATCGTATGCTCCGCAGGCATAAGCTCCTTTGCGGGGCTGATATGAATAACACTCTGACCCGCGCCTCTTATCCGTGCACCGCAACGGTTGAGAAAATCCGCAAGGTCAACAATCTCCGGCTCCCTTGCCGCATTGGTGATTACGGTTTCATCCTCTGCGCACACAGCCGCAAGCATAATGTTTTCCGTTGCGCCGACGCTGGGGAAAGAAAGGCTGATGTGACTGCCTTTTATCCCGTTTTTGGCAACACATTCAAGCCTGCCGTTTTTCTCCGAAATCTCAACGCCCATCCTTTTAAGCGAGCTGAGATGCAGGTCAATAGGACGAAGACCGATTTCACAGCCGCCGGGAGGTGTTACGCTCCCTCTGCCGAATCTTGCAATCAACGCACCGAGAAAAACTATTGATGAGCGCATTTCGCGCATAAGCTTTTCGGGAATATCAAAGCGGCTCGCTCCCGATGCATCAACAACAACAGTATGCCCCTCACGCTTCGTCTTACAGCCGAGATGCCTGAGTATTTTCAGCGCAGCCGATATATCTGTCAGGTCGGGACAGTTATGTATTACACTTGTGCCGCAAACAGCCGCAGTTGCCGCAAGAATGGGAAGTGCGCTGTTTTTGGAGCCTTGCAGCGTTACGCTTCCATCAAGCTTTCTGCCGCCATTGATAACCATATTTTTCATAACCCACGCTCCTTTGAAGCATTGAACGCTCTGTTCCATACTATTCAAAAGAGTGCAGATTGGTGATAATTACATTATTTCACAAAGGGTGTCGTAAATACGCTTTGTTGCGTCAACAACCGCCATTTCCTTTGCATTTCTGCCGATTTGCTCAAGCTTCGCTCTGTCGGCAAGAAGTGCGTTGACTTTTTCGGCAAGGCTGTCAGGAGTAAGATCCTTTTCCTCAAGAATTTCCGCCGCACCGTTATTCACAAGCGCCATTGCATTATGGTACTGATGATTTTCCGTAACATAGGGCGAAGGAATAAGAATTGAGGGCTTACCCAGAGCCTGAAGCTCGCTGAGAGTGCTTGCACCCGAGCGACACACAACAAGGTCCGCCGCAGGCAGACATTTGGGAATATCAATATATTCAACCACTCTTATGTGGGGATTTGCGGAAAGGTCAACTCCTGCCTTTTCAAGCTCTTCGGCAAACCATTCGCCGCCCTTACCCGTTGCGTGGAGAAATACGCAGTCATTGTCCTTATATTTATTGAGAATAAGTCCGAGCATTGCATCGTTGACGGGCTTAGCCCCAAGACTGCCGCCCATTGAAAGAATGAGAGGCTTATTGCCTGTGTTAAGCTCTGCACGGGCAAAATCTCTGTCCGATTTAAGGATATCGCCTCGGATGGGCAGACCCGTTACAACACAAGGATTTTTGGGCTTCATATACTGCTCCGCCTGCTTTGCGGTGAGCATAACTCTGTCAACGATACCCGCAACCGCCTTATTGGCAACGCCGGGATAAGCATTCTGCTCGTGAATTGCGGTGGGAATACACATTTTTGCCGCTATTCTCAGCACGGGACCGCTTACATAGCCGCCGAAGCCGATAACAAGATCGGGCTTGAATTCTTTGATGATTTTCTTGATTTGAGACGAGGACATAAGCAGCTTTCTGACCGTACCGATATTGTGCTTTATTGCCTCGGGAGAAAAGCTTCTCCAGAAGCCGCTGATTTCAATGGTCTTAAGCTCATAACCTGCCTGAGGTACAAGCCTTGCCTCCATTTTATCTGCCGTACCCACAAAAGCGATTTCCGCCGTGGGATGCTGCTCTTTGATATAGCCTGCGGTGCCTAATGCAGGGTTGATATGACCGCCCGTGCCGCCTGCCGCAATAAGAATTTTTTTGTTATCAAGCATTCTTCTTCTTCCTTTCGCCGTTTCTTGATATTGCAAGAACTATTCCCATTTCCAGAAGGAGCATAACAAGAGATGTGCCGCCGTAGCTGAAGAACGGCAGGCTGATGCCCGTGTTCGGTATGGTTGCGGTAACAACGGCAATGTTGAGCGCCGCCTGCAGACCGACCTGGAAGCTGATGCCCATTGCGAGCATTGACTCGTAACGGCTCTTTGCATTTATACCAATATAAAAACCTCTTGCAACAAGTAAAATAAACAGCAATATAATAAGGAACGCTCTTATAAATCCGAGTTCCTCGCACACAACCGCAAAAACAAAGTCATTCTGCGGCTCGGGAAGATACAGATGCTTTTGCTTTGAATTACCGAAGCCGAGTCCGAAAAGTCCGCCTGAGCCGATAGCGTAAAGCGACTGCAGACTCTGCCAGCCCGAATTCTGTTTTTCCTCAGCTGTCAGCTCCTCGCCGAAAAGAAGCTTGAGCCATACGGAAACACGCATACTTGCATAGCCTTCAAGGATTTTGTCCGCATTGAGCGCAATGATGATAACTCCGACAATCAAGGCCGAAACGCCGACAATATAAACCAATTTATGGATTCTTATGCCGCCGAAATACATCGTAACAACACCTATGGCGAACATAAGGACAGTACCCGAAACGTGATTTTCAAGATACACAAGCGCACAGAAAAGAAGAACAATAACGCCGTAGGGAACGCACATCCACCACTTTTCTTCAATAAGCTTGTGGTAATGGTCCATACTGAACGCAATAAGCATAATCAGCGCAAGCTTTGCAATTTCCGACGGCTGGAACGAGCCGATACCCGGCACCCACATCCAGCGCTTGAAATCCTCTTTGCCGGGGATGATGTAAGGATTTATAAGAACATAAACGAGAAGCAGCAGCGCAATCACGGCAATCAGCGTTGAGCTGTGCTTTAACACCTCGGGCTTCACAAAGGAAACCGCCAGCATAACGCCAAGACCGATTACTGCAAAAAGCGCCTGATTTTTGATGTAATAATACGGGTCGTTATCGACCGAAGGGCTTGAATCATACCAAGCATTGACATAGCTTGCCGAAAACATCATTATTATGCCGATTGTGAGAACGGCAATAACAAGGGCAAGAAAGGTTATATCCATAGGATTTGTGCTGAACAAATCCCTTAATTTTCTTCTGCCTTTTAAAACATCGGCAACAATGCCGAAAATCCCGAAATGGGCTTTGAATTCTTTTTTAGCATCCAGCTTCATCTTAATATATATCCTCCGTAATACATAACGGCAACCGCCGCCGCGGCGCCGAGGATGTTGACCGATGTAAAGACCAGAGTTATTTTCTTTTCACTCCAGCCGCACAATTCCAGATGATGGTGTAAGGGCGCCATTTTAAATATCCGCTTGCCGCCCGTAGCCTTGAAATAAACAATCTGAATAACATCAGATGCGCCCTCTATAACATAAACAAGCCCCGAAAGCACAACAATCAGAGGGCATCCGATTGCATATGCAAGGGCAACTGTCATACCGCCGAGGAACATTGAGCCTGTGTCGCCCATAAAAACCTTTGCGGGGTTTTTGTTCCACAGCACAAAACCGACACACGCACCTGCAAGCGCAGATGCCGCCGCAGAAAAACCGAACAGACCTTTCATCGCCGCAATAACCGCAATTGACGCTGCCATCGTTACGGTCACACTGCTGCAAAGTCCGTCCACACCGTCGGTAAAATTAACGGAATTAACCGTTGCATAAATAAAAACTATTCCGAAAATCCAATGAAAAAATCCAGTTTCAACATTACCGATAAACGGCACAAACATAAACGGCGCGCCCTGCATGCCCATATAAAGGCTTGTAAGATAAGCAACGCAGGTGAGCAATTGAGCAAAGGATTTCTGCTTTATTGTAAGCCCGAGATTCCGGCGCTTCACAATCTTGATGTAATCGTCAACAAAGCCGATAAAAGCAAAAGCCAGAGCCATAAGCACACCGCTCCACAGCTTTGTATACATTTCCTGCGGCACAAGGCTGCCCGAGGCAACGATATCGCCGCCCATAAGCTTATCAGTCAAAACGGTAAGCAGAATCGCGCTCACCGCGCCGACGATAAACATTATTCCGCCCATTGTGGGCGTACCCTGCTTGCCGATGTGCCACTTCGGTCCGATGTCAAGAATGGTCTGCCCGAATTTAAGCCGCCTGAGCCAAGGAATCATAACAAACCCAAGCAAGGCGGTTACGGCAAACGCCGCAACAAATGCGGTTATTATTGCTGCGGCAACGTTCATAAAAAGGATTTTCCCTTCCTTTGATTATTTGTCAAGTGCTTCGTAAACCGAGAAGATTACTTCCTCAAGCTTCATTCCCCTGCTTGCCTTGAAAAGCACGGCATCGCCCTGCTCAAGATAATCTGCAAGCACAGCGGAAAGCTGCTGTTTATCGCTGAAACTTCTTACATCGGCAATTCCGCCGTCGGCTGCGCCCTTTGCTGTTTCCAGCGAGCGCTCACCGTAAGTAAACACGGCATCAATCTTGTTTTCCGCCGCCCTTGTGCCTACTCCGTAATGCGCCTCACGGCTGACAGAGCCAAGCTCAAGCATATCGCCGATAACGGCAATTTTCCTCTTTGAATTCATTCCGCCAAGCACGGCAAGAGCCGCCGCCTGAGAATCGGGACTTGCATTGTAGCAATCCTCAATAAAGGTTATACCGTGTATCTTATTAATCCTTTGCCTCATTCCCGCAGGCACATAATTTTTCAGCGCTTCAAGAGCATCGCAAGGCTCAATGCCGAAAAGGCTGCCTGCCGCAACAGCCGCAAGGGAATTATAAACGTTGTGGCGGCCCGGATAGGGCAGGCTCACCGTAGCCGTGCCGCCGCTGAAACCGACGGAAAGAACGGTTTCAGCCTCTTTGGAGGTTATTTCTATTGCCTTAAATATTGATTTTTCATTTTCGATTCCGTAATAAATCACAGGATGTGCGCCCGGTCTGACGGTAATGAGCATATCATCATCCGCATTGAGAATAACGGGCGCATCCGCCTTCATTCCTTCAAGAATTTCAAGCTTTGCGCGGAGTATGCCTTCCCTTGAGCCGAGATTTTCGATGTGGGAAACACCGATATTGGAAATAACTGCAACATCAGGCTCAACCGCTTTTGTTATCCTTGCAATTTCTTCAAAATTGCTCATTCCCATCTCTATAACCGCCGCTTCGTGGGTCTTTTCAAGCCTGAAAAGCGTAAGCGGCACACCGATTTCGTTATTGAGATTACCCTCGTTTTTGAGAGTGTTATATTTTGACGACATAACGGCGTGAATCATTTCTTTGGTAGTAGTTTTGCCCACGCTGCCCGTTATGCCGATAACGGGAATGTTGAAAAGGCTTCTGTAATAGCCTGCAAGGTCAAGCAAAGCCTGCCTTGTGCTTTCAACAACAATCTGCCTTTCGTCAAGACCGCAGTCCTTTTCAACGATAACCGCCTGCGCTCCGTTTTCAACAGCCTTTGCGGCAAAATCGTGTCCGTCAAAATTCTCGCCTTTAATTGCAATAAAAAGGCACCCGTTTGTTTTTTTTCTTGTATCTGTGCAAATTTCATTAAAGCTGCCACCCAGTTTTGTTGCAGAGCCGACTGCAGCCGCCGCTTCCTTGAAAGTCAATGATTTCATTACTTTGCCGCCTTTTCGGAAAGAATTTTTGCAACTACTTCTCGCTCGTCAAAATGAATTTTGCCGCTTGCGAGAATCTGATAGGTTTCCTGTCCCTTACCTGCAAGCACAACCACATCACCCTCACGGGCAATTTCAAGCGCCTTTCTGATTGCGCTCATTCTGTCGCTGTCCACAATAACCTTTGAATCGTGCTTGCCTATTCCCGAAGTTATGTCTTCAATAATTGTTTCGGGGTCCTCGCTTCTGGGGTTATCCGAGGTAACAACCGCAACATCCGAAAGTCTTGCGGCAATTTCACCCATAATGGGTCGCTTTGTTTTGTCTCTGTCGCCGCCGCAGCCGAAAACGGTTATAACCTTGCCCTCTGTGATTTCACGCACACAGCCAAGCACATTTTCAAGTCCGTCGGGAGTGTGTGCATAGTCAATAATAACCGTATAGGGTGTATCGGTAGGGACAACCTCCATTCTGCCGGGAATACCCTTGCAGGCAATAAGAGAATCAAGCACAGCTCTGAAATCCATACCCATTTCAACAAGGCACACAGCCGCACCCATTGAGTTATAAACCGAGAATTTACCCGGCACTCCGAAATGAATTCTGCCGATTCCGTTTGCACCGAGAAGCTCATATTTGACACCCGATGCGGAAATTCTTATATTCTTTGCGGAATAATCGCATTTATCGCTGTTGATTGAGAAGGTTACATTTCTGCAGGATGTACCCTCCAACATATACTGCGCACTCTCGTCATCAATATTGACAATGGCGAGAGATGAATTTTCAAACAGCATATGCTTTGCGGCTTTGTACGCCTCAAAGGTGCCGTGATAATCAAGATGGTCCTGAGTAAGATTTGTGAAGATTGCGGCTTCGAAGTGAATTCCGTCAACTCTGCGCTGGTCAAGCGCCTGAGAGGAAACCTCCATAACGCAGTATTCACAGCCGTTTTCAACCATTTCCTTGAAAAGAGCAAAAAGGTCGTAGCAATCGGGAGTTGTGAGCGATGCAGGATATTCCTTGTCGCCTACAATATTCTTCACCGTACCGATAAGACCCGTTTTGTGTCCCATACCGTCAAGCACGGATTTGATGATAAAGCAAGATGTTGTTTTGCCGTTTGTGCCCGTAACGCCGATTATTTTAAGCTGCTTTTCGGGATGACCGTAGAAAGCCGCACAGATATGCGCATATGCGCTTCTTGTATTTTCAACAAGAATCTGGCAGGGCAATCCGAGATCCTTTTGCACAACAACAGCAACCGCACCGTTATCAAGAGCCTCCTGAGCCTTTGTGTGACCGTCAAAGCGTCTGCCCTCGATGCACACAAAGATACAGCCCTCTGCCACCTTTGCCGAATTATCGGTTATAAAGGCAACTTCCCTGTCCTGCGCAACCTCGGTTATACCGAGGCCTTTAATAATTTCGCTGAGTTTCATCCTTTGTCCTCCGTGATAATCCATCATAAGAATATTCACAAATCTTATCCTGCCGCGTAATCGTCAACGCCCGTGTTTGATTTGAAATAAACTGTTATTGTTTTGCCGCATTCAACCTCCGAGCCTGCTTCAAGGCTCTGGTCATATGAAATAAGCTCCGATGTATTCAGGGCATTGCCCGAAATTTTAATATTCAATCCTGCGGCAACCGCGGCGCTGTTTGCCTGAGATACCGTCATCATTTTCAGGTCCGGCACGGTTACGGTAAGCCTTTCCGCATCCGCCTGAGTATAAAGAACAATCACGCCATCCTTGGGCATACTCTGATTATATGCAGGCACCTGACTGACAACCGTTTCACCGTCGCCAACGGTCTTAACCTTAAAGCCTTCCTGTGTGAGAAGCTTCTTTGCGTCGTTAACATTGTTGCCCACAAGGTTGGGAGCGTTTGTGTCAAGCATTCCAAGTTCCTTTTCGGTATACTGTCTTTCAACTCCCATATACTCAAGGGTCTTTTCAATAACCTGAGCAGCAACGGGGGTACAGATCTGACCGCCGTTAATCTGACCTACAGGCTCGTCAACAATAATAAGCATTGCAATTTCGGGGTCATCCGCAGGGGCAAAGCATCCGAACGATGCAACATACTCACCCTTGGCTGTACCGATTTTCTGCGATGTTCCGGTTTTGCCCGCAACGCGGTAGCCTGCGACATAAGCATTCTTACCCGTTCCGCTTGAAACAACCGCTTCCATCATATCGGCAACGGTGCGTGCTGTCTGCTCCGAAATAACCTGTCTTCTGACGGTAGGCTGAGTTTCCTTTATAACATTGCCGTTTGCATCAAGCTGCTTCTGAACAAGATAGGGAGTCATCAGCTTGCCGCCGTTTGCAATCGCGCTTATTGCGGTTATCATCTGAATGGGTGTTGTCTGGAATGTCTGACCGAACGAGGAGCTGGAAAGCTCAACAATACCCATGCTGTCAAGCGAATGGTAGGTTACGCCTGCAACGGGTGTGCTTTCCGCAGGCAGGTCAATACCCGTTTTCTCCGTAAAGCCGAATGCCTCAAAATACTCGTAGAACTTTTCCTTGCCAAGCTTCTGACCTACGGTAATGAACAAAGGGTTGCAGGAATTCATAAGACCTTCTTTGAGGGTCTGCGTACCGTGACCGTCACGCTTGTGGCACTTTATTATTCTGTCCGAAACCTGAATTTTACCCGTGCAGGTAACCTTCATTGTTGCGGGATCAACTGCATTTTCTTCAAGAGCCGCGGCGGCGGTTATAATTTTGAAAACCGAGCCGGGTTCGTAGCTGTCGCTTACTATAAAGTTTCTCCAGCGAGAATAATAGAGATTGTTTCTGGCGGCGCTTCTCTCATCCTTGTCAGGATAAGTCTCCTCAAGCTCAGCCTTCTCTTCGTCCGTAAGTGCCTGAGGATTATTCAGGTCATAGTTTTCCATTGATGCCATTGCAAGAATTGCGCCCGTATCAACATCCATAATGATTCCGTAGGCACCCTTGCCCTTTGAATCAACATAAACCTGCCTGAGCGAATCCTCAAGGTAACGCTCAATCACCTCGTCAATGGTAAGCACAAGGCTCGTACCCTGAACAGCATCATAAATTGTTTCAAACTCCTGACTCATAACATCGCTTTTGCCGTTCTGCGCCGTAATTATTCTGCCGGGAGTGCCTGTAAGCACGCTGTCATATTTAAGCTCAATGCCCGAGCGGCCGACATCATCGGCGCCCGTAAAGCCTATTACATTTGAAGCAAGCGTTCCGTAAGGATAATACCGCTTCACATCGGGGTCAAGTCCGATTGCGTAGCTGAAATAAACCTCTTTATCAACAAGAACTTCCGCCCCTGTTTTTTTATCCTTTTCATACGCCTTATATTCAAAGCTTTCTGCGAGAAGTTTGTTGATTTTCTCTTTTTCCTCAAACTCAATCTGACGCTTCAGAATCAGATAGCCGTATTGGCTTTTATCCGCCTTTTCTCTGATTGTCTCGGTATCCATACCCGTGATTTCGGAAAGTCTTTTGCAAATCTCGTTTGTAAAGCCCTCGTCATTAATTTTGGCAATTTGCGAAGGCTTTATGTAAATCTTCCAGACTGATGCGCTCTTGGCAAGCATAGTCATATTTGAATCGTAAATTATACCGCGTTCAGCAACGATCTCCGTATCGTGAAGCTGATTCTGCTCCGCCTTCTGCTTATATTTTTCATTATCAACAAGCTGAATTTTCGCAAGATTCACGCTTGTAACACCAAAAACGCCTATTGTAAGGGCAAGAAAAACAACAAGCGCTCTGTATGACAACCTTCTTCTGGGTGACATTTTTTTCAAAACATTCTTCCTTTCAATAAATAACAAAATCGCTGCCTCAAAATAAAGCGTGCAAACCGCTGTAATCCCGTTGACGGGAAAGATTTGAACTCGCTAAAATTGAGACAGCCTTGATTATAATCAATATATATGCTTGCCTGAGTGAAGAAATTCGGGCTTTATACCGCGTAAAGTCCGAATCGGTTCAAACAAGATATGTCGCCGATCTCAATTGCCTGCCCCGGCTCCATCCTCAACCGCTTCACCGCCTGCAACAACCACTCTGTCGGCAGAGTCATTGTCGAAGTAGTACTCCTGATATCTTTCAAGCTTATTCATGCCCAGAACCGACACCGCATAAGCCTCCACTTTATCGAGTGAAACCTTTGAGTTGAGTTCATAAATAAGCCTTGTATTTTCGCTGACGGCATCTCCTATCTGAGTGTTAACGAGCGCCGCCTCGTTCTCAAGCATAATGAGGCTGACATTGGAAAACAGCACCGCACCGAAAAGCGCGATAAGAGTTATTGAAACCGCGAAAAGCTTAAGTGTACGCTTAGCGGATTCCAGCGACTCCTTCTTCGCCTGTGTCGCAGACTTTGCATGCCTCGGCTGCGCAGGTTTCCTGACAGGTCTTTCATCTATTCTGGGTGCCGCAGACGATCTCGTCGCAGGCATATCATACAGCGAAAGGTCATATGCCTCGCTGCGATTATATTCAGCCATTAATCTTTCTCCTTTCAATAGAGTGAGCAAATGTCACAGCCATCCGACAAGGAATGGAGGTGATGACCACCGTCCAGCCATCCAAACTGACAGCGGTCATTTTTATCATTAAAGTTTTTCTGCCGTGCGGAGCCTTGCGCTGCGGCTCCTTGAATTTTCGGCAAGTTCTTTTTCTGCAGGAGCAACTGCCTTGAACACCTTCGCTTTGGGAGAATTTCCGCAAACACAAACGGGGAAATTCTTTGGGCAGGTGCAGCCCTTTGCAAGAGGTGCAAGCTGTTGCTTAACAATTCTGTCTTCAAGGGAATGGAAGGTTATCACGCTGACCCTGCCGCCTTTATTAAGACAGTCAAACATATCGGATACCGCATTGCCAAGCCCTTCAATTTCCGAGTTGACAAATATGCGGATTGCCTGAAAAGTTTTTCTTGCAGGATGCCCGTCCCGCTTTGCAGCGGCAGGCATTGCGGATTTGATGATATCCGAAAGCTCAAAGGTTGTTTCTATGGGCTTTGATTCCCTCGCCTTTGCAATAGCCCTTGAAATTGACGGGGCAAATTTTTCTTCGCCGTAATCAAAGATTATTTTCTGAAGCTCACGCTGCGAGAGGTTATTGACAACATCCGCCGCACTCATTCCTTCGATGCTCATTCTCATATCAAGCGGTGCATCGTGATGGAACGAAAATCCTCTTGACGGCTCATCGAGCTGATGAGAGCTGACTCCGAGATCGGCAAGCACACCGTCAACACCGTCAATGCCGAGATTTGCAAGGATTGATTTTATGTTAAAGAAATTATCGTGAACTATTGTTACACATTCAAAGCCGCCCAGCCTCTCCTTGAGAGTTGCTATCGCCTGCGGGTCTCTGTCAACAGAAATGAGTCTGCCCGTTGTGAGTCGCTTTGCAATGGCGGTTGAGTGTCCGCCGCCGCCAGACGTACAGTCAACATAAATTCCGTCAGGCTTTATGTTAAGGGAGTCTATGCTTTCGTTGAAAAGCACAGGGATGTGGTGGAACGAAGATGAACTCATATGTTTTTCTTACTCCTCGGTCTTGCGTAAGAAACTCCGCTGAAGAATTCTTCATCGCTGACCTTGCCGGATTTTTCACCGCGGTGATATTCTTCCCATTTGTCGGGATTCCAGAATTCAACTCTGTCACCTACACCGACGGCAAGAACTTCATCCGTAAGACCTGCAAAAGCCATAAAGTCATCCCTGACGGTGATTCTGTTTGACTTGTCGGGAATAACAACATCGCTTCGGTCGGCGAGTCTTCTTTCCGCCTCTGCCTGAGCAGCGCCCTCGAAATTCTCGATGATGTTCTCGTAAAAATCATCCCAGCTTGACTCTGAAAAGAGCATTACGCAAGGCTCGTGCTGAAGAGGCTTGAACATAATGATCTCATCGCCCAACATCCTCTTGTACTTCGGAGGAAGTGACATTCTGTTGACCTGATCAAATTTTCTTAATTCTTTGCCCTGAAGTTTTGACATGGCGACTTCCTCCTTTCTTTGCATTTTGTCCCTTTGAGTTCCTTTGTCTCCCTATCGCTACCTATTATAAATAAAAATCTCCTGAATATCAAGGGGTTTTGAAGAAAAATTTTAAAGAATTTCAACATTTTTTCCGACTTTTCCGATAGCGACTTGTGGTTGCTGATTTTTCCTCCACAAGATATAGAAAACGGGCTGTTTTGCCCCGAAAACAGCCCGTTTATTCACGATGTCAGTATCAACATATCCTCTGGCGAAATATCAGGCTGAAGCGCACAGTTGACGGCAAGCGCAGTCAGCTTTGAAGCGCGTTCAATCATCAGGTCAATCTCTCTCGGAGTGACCATCATATTACCCGTCTGCTCAAAAATCTCCTGCTCGTCATCACAGCATCCGCCGCAATCAAGCACGAGAGTTGCCGCATCAACCACCGTAGGAACACCGATTGAAATAACCGGAACTCCGACTGTTTTTTCGCTGATTTCCTGCCTTGAATTTCCGACTCCCGAACCCGGCACAATGCCCGTGTTGCACATCTGCACGGTTGTGCCGAGTCTTTCAACATTTCTTGCCGCAAGAGCATCTACTGTTATGACAAAATCAGGCTTTATCATCTGCACAACACCCTTTATCATTTCAACGGATTCCGCACCCGTTTCGCCCAGCACACCTGTTGAAAATGCGCTGACACACCGCAGGTCCGACAGCCCCGTAGCCTTAAGCAATTCGCCCGTGATATGCCTTGTTGCAAAAATCATTGAGGCACATTTGGGTCCGAGTGCATCGGGGGTGATTTTTGTGTTACCCAACCCTGCCACAAGCACGCTGCCCTCAACGGGTATCATCCGCCTTATTTCTTCCGTCAGCGCAGAAAGACTTTCGTCAACAAACTGTGCGTGCTTTGCAAAGGGGCTGACCTCCACGGTCACATATCTGCCAACGGGTTTTCCGACGGCAGATGCCCCCTCATCATTCAGCACCTCAATCCTTGTCACCTTTGCCTTGTGGGCTTTAAAGCTGTCAATTTCAATGCCGTCAAGGGTGGTTTTGCCTAAAAATTCGCATCTTTCAAGCGCCAGATCTGTTCTGAAATTCATAATTTTATTTTCCTCTTGATTTTTTCTGAAATTTTTAGTATTATTAATTGCAATAGTTTGAAATATTTTTAAAAAAAGCCTTGCAATCAGGCAAAAAATGTGCTATCATATTCACCTGTATGAAGAAGGAGGTGCCACTATGCCCAATATTAAGTCAGCTAAGAAAAGAGTTATCGTTAACAAGACCAGAGCTGCAAGAAACAAGTCACGCAACACAGCTCTCAAGACTGCTATCAAAAAGGCTCACGCAGCCGTTGAAGCAAACTCACCCGAAGCAAACGCTCTTGTAAGAGAGGCTATCAAGAAGGTTGATCAGGCTGCAGCAAAGGGTCTTATCCATAAGAACAACGCAGCTCACAAGAAGTCAGCTCTTGCACAGCTTATTAAATAAGTTGTTGTAAAAAACAAAACTAACCAATGACCGCAGTTGTAAATTTTTTATAACTGCGGTTATTAAATTATTGACATTATCTTCAGGATAAGTTATAATTAGCTTGTCCAAATTCAATTCGGAGGTAGTAGAAATGAAAAAAGCTCTTAAGATTATCGGCATCATCATTGCTGTTGCAGGCGCTGCAGTAGGCATTTACTTTGCAGTTAAAAAGTACCTTGAGAAGAAGAATCAGGCTGCAGACTGCGAAGAAAACTACGTTTCCTGCTCCTGCTGCGAAGCTCAGTAATCCGTGAATTAAACTAACAAAAGCTACCCCCTTCGCTTTTAACGGCGGAGGGGATTTTTCTTAAGAATTTATTAATTCCGCCTGCATTGCGTTGACAAGCCGCCAAAATCCGATATTATATTCATTAGAAATCACTTTTCTTTTGGCTTCGCAAGGAATGATGCAACGATACCGCACAGGATTGCCGCCGTTACGCCGCCGGATGCGGCAGACAGCCCTCCCGTGAGGATACCTCTCATCCCCTGCTCTGCAATGGCTTTTTCAATACCCTTTGCCATTGTGTAGCCAAAACCGGTCAGCGGCACGGTTGCCCCTGCACCCGCCCAATCAACAAGGGGCTCGTAGGCACCCACCGCCGTCAGCACAACACCCGCCACCACAAAGGCAACCAGAATACGTCCCGGAGTCAGCTTGGTTATGTCAATGAGAATTTGCCCTATAAGGCAAATTAATCCACCGACTGCAAATGCTTTCAGCAAGTCAATTAATGTATCCATAAACACCGTCACCTTCTTTTTGTTTATTATCGGTAAACCGACGGCGGATATTCCTGACTTTTTCTGAAAATTTGACTATTGACAAATCAGGGCTGAATTAATAGTATATATATTGTGGTTTCCGGGGGGAAACAAAACAAAATTTAAAGGAGAAACAGACATGGTATTTGAGAAAGTAAAGAAAATCATCAGCGAGCAGCTTGAAGTAGACCAGAGCATTATTTCAGAAAGCTCAACAATCACAGGTGACCTCGGCGCAGACAGCCTTGACCTTGTTGACCTTGCAATGTCAATCGAAGACGAGTTTGACATTGAGCTTTCAGATGAGGCTCTTGACAAAATCAAGACAGTCGGCGACCTTGCAACATACATTGAGGACAGAATCTGATTTTACAAGTATCAGCCCCGCAGTTTTTTGCTGTGGGGTTATTTTTTTGACATATGCCTGCATATATGTTAGAATAATTGCAGAGGTGGTTATATGATAATCAAAAACGCTGAAGTCTACGGCGCAGATTTTTCTCCCGTACGCACAGACATTGAAATTGAAAACGGAATAATAAAAAGCATCGGCAATACGGATGCCAACGGTCTCGATTTTTCGGACTGCGTTGTATTGCCCGGATTTATTGATATTCATATTCACGGCTGCAATATGGCGGATGCAACAGACGGAAATCCCGACTCCGCCGCAAAAATGAGCAAGTGGTTGGCAACGAAGGGAATAACTTCTTTCTGCCCCACAACTATGACGCTGCCCGTTGATATGCTGAAAAAATGCTTCGGATATATAGCCGACACTATCGGCAAAGAAGAAGGCGCATATATTCACGGAATAAATATGGAAGGTCCGTTTATTGCGCCCGAAAAGAAAGGTGCTCAGGATGCGGCTCATATCCTTGCTCCCGACTATACGGTGTTTGAAAAACTGAATTCTGTTTGCCCCGTAAAGCTTGTCGATATTGCACCCGAGCAGAACGGAGCAGATGAATTTATCGGAAAAGCTAAAAAGCTTTGCACGGTTTCTGCCGCCCACACCACCGCCAATTATGAGCAAGGCAAAAAAGCGATTGCTCAGGGAATATCCCACGCAACTCATCTCTACAACGCAATGAACGGACTTACATCAAGAGAGGCAGGAATGGTAGGCGCCGTTCTGGACAGCGACGGAGTTACCGCCGAACTTATCTGCGACGGAATTCACATCTGTCCTGCAACATTAAGAATAACATTCAAGGCGCTCGGCGAGGACCGCACGGTTGTTATCAGCGACGCGATGATGGCGGCAGGACTCGACGAGGGCGAATACACCCTTGGCGGTCAGCGTGTTATAAAGACTGATGCCGCCAGACTTCCTGACGGCACTCTGGCAGGAAGCGCAACAAATCTTTTTGAAGAATTTCAGAATCTGCTTGCATTCGGTATTCCTCTGAAACAAGCGATAAAATCGGTTACAATCAACCCCGCAAAGGTAATCGGAGCCGATAAAATCACGGGCAGCATTGAGGTTGGCAAGAATGCTGACCTGCTGATTCTTTCCGAGGATTTCAAGGAAATAAAAGCTGTTTTTGTTAAGGGAAAAAAGGTGTTTTAAACCCATTTTGAAGGGTTTCTTGCAAAGCATTTTTCACATCTTTTGCATATGTTATTTAATATGTATGAATATATACAGTAAAGCAAAATCACTTTACAATTTTGGGTTGTAAAGTGATTTTCTTGCATATGTGGATAACTAGGTGGAAAATGTGGATAACTCCCCTTTTTATTCTCAAAACAGCATTAAAACCGTAAAGTTTTCCACTTTACAAGCGTTTTTTATTCTTGTTTGGAATAATTTTATGCAGTATATACCGTATATTCAGGTGAATAATTTTTGCAAGAAGGCGACAAAAATCCTTCAAATTTTCGCTTAAAATGTAAAGTGTTTTTGCTTTACATTTATATTCTTTTTCACAATTCAAAAGGCCCCCCGGCTTACGCCGAGGGGCCCTTCTTTTTAATTATACGAGTCCGCCTGTTACCTGATCAATTCTTACAATACCGATTGTGTGGTCACCGATATAGGTGCCGTCAACTGCATCGGCCATGCCATCAGCTGTGATGTCTGCTGCCTTTGCAAGGTAATGTACATAATACTTTGAGGTGGGATTGCTCCATGCTGTGATATTGGCTGCTTCATCGTAAACAAATGTAGCATCAACAGCCTGAACTGCTGCGTCACCGTTGATATCGCCGAAGATGATGATGTGGAATGATTCTACAAGGATATCATCGCTTGTATCATCGGGTGTTCCCATTCTGTCATAAACGTTGATAACTGTACCTGTACCTGTGTAATCCCATGTGCCGCCAAGACCGTTTTCGGGATAAATGATTTCGATTCTGCCGTCGCCTGATACGTCGATATACTCATCAAGAAGCTTATCTGCCTTGAGATATTCTTCAAGACCGTATACATACCACTTGCTTGTAGCTGCATCGTAATCATCTACTGTTCCGCCTGCTCTGTCAATAACAGTTGTGCAGTTGTCGTTCTTGGGAATAAGCATAACCTTAATAGGCTCGTAGATTGCGTACAGTGCATAATCACTTGCAGGCATTGTTATTGTGTCTGTTGTGATGATGTGGTTCTTGTCGCCTTCAACCTCTGACCAACCAAGGAATACAAAGTGTTCAAATGAAGGATCGGCAGGAATTGCTACTGTATCGCCCATCTGCTTATCGGATGATGCGTAAACGTACTTAACATCGGGTGTAAGAGTACCGCCTTCTTCAGGCTTGTAATCGTAGAATGTAACTGTGAAGTTTGTCTTCACCCAGATTGCAATGAAGTCTGCGCCGTCTGCATCCATCTTACCGAAATCGGTAACGGGTGTTTCGGGATCTTCGGGAGTTGCCCAACCGCCGAAGTCATAGCCTTCTCTTACAGGCTCCTCTGCGGGAGGAACGATGTCTTCGCCGAAGGTTACGTCTGATTCAGCTGTTGAATCGCCCGTGCTTTCGAAGGTACCTTCGCCTGCATCGAATGATGCCTTGAAGGAATCCTCATCCCATGTAGCGTAAACTGTTACATCCTTTGCAGGCATAACAGCAGGAATTTCTGCTGCATCGCCGTTTTCATCTACCCAACCTGCGAATACATAGCCTTCCTTCTCAGGATCTGCTACTGCATCAACAGCTTCGTTGTAGTAGTAATCGGTTTCTGTTGCTGCGCCGTCAACATCAACAGTAAGTGTGTAGATGTTTCTGGTTACATAAGCCTTAAGAACAAGTGTGCCTGTTGCAGGAACTGTGCCTGTAAGCACGCTCTTTTCTGTGTCAAGAGTGAAGCCTTCGGGAACTGCATATTCAACAGTCTTTGTTGTGTCAACAACACCGTCATTGTATGTTACGGTTTCAGTTGCTGTTGCAGGATATGCACCCTCTGTATCCATCTCGTAAACTTCGAGAATGTAGCTTACATTGCCGTTTGCGTTCCACTTAGCTGTGAATTCAAGGTCTGCTGCGGGCATTGCTGTATAGTCTGCAGGCTGCTTGCCGTTTGCATCGAACCAGCCTTCAAAGCTGTAGCCTTCCTTAACGGGAGCTGTGGGAACAAGAACAGGTGCACCGTACTCGGTAGCTGTGGGACCGTCATAAACGGTACCTTCGTTGATGTAAGTTACATTGTACTCATTTACTGTCCATGTTGCCTTGATTGTTACGTCATCCTCAGGCATTGTTGAAGGAACTTCAACGGGATTGTTGTTTGCATCAACCCAACCTGCGAATGTGTTGCCTTCCTTCTCGGGATCTGCTACTGCATCAACAGGAGCTTCGTAAGGATACTCAACTTCAGTTACAACGCCGTCAACGTCAATCTTCAATGTGTTGATTTCGCGCTCGTAGTAAACCTTGAGAACGAGTGAGCCATCAGCGGCTACAACGCCTTCAAGAACTGACTTAGCGTTATCAACTATGAAGTTTGCGTCTGCGTCGGGGGTTGCTGTTACTGTTGCGTTTGTTTTGCCGTTGTTGAATGTATCAACTCTTGTTGCTTCGTCGGGATAAGCCTTGTCAACGTCCATGTAGTAATGCTCAACCTTATAAACTACATCTGTAGCTTCTGACCATACTGCGATGAACTCAACATCAGCTGCACCGATTGCGCCAAGGTCATCAAGAACGGTTTCGCCGTCTGTTGACCAGCCTTCAAATACATAGCCGGCCTTTGTGGGATCATCTTCGGGAGCTGTGATAGCATCATCATATGCAACCTTATCGGTATAATATGCTTCTGCATCGCCTGCATCCTTGTAGAAGTTTGCGTTGTAAGTGTTCTTTGTCCACTGTGCGCGGATAACAACCTGGCTTGCAGGCATTGTTGCGGGAAGAGCGGGAGCCCAACCGTTGAATGTGTATCCGACCTGAGTGGGATCAGTTGCGGGAACGGGCATATCAGCAGCCTTTGTTCCGTAAGCAACCTCATATTCTTCGTAAACGCCGTTATAAGTTCTGTAAACAAGCTTATACTCGATTACTTCCCATGTAGCATAGTAGTTAACGTCTCTTGCAGGAGTTGCTACTGCAGTCGTGAAATCAACAACCTTGCCTGTTGCATCGTCAACCCAACCTGTGAAGGTGTGGCCTTCGAGAGTTGCAACGGGAGCTGCAATGTCAACGCCGTAGTTGTTCTCTGTCTGCTGGAGAACCTTAGTCATTGTGCTGTCTTCATAGAATGTTACGGTGAACTGGTCAAGTTCCCAAACTGCTGTGAGAGCTGTGTCCTCAGCAGGCATTGTTGCGGGAATGCCGTTGCCGTCAGCATCTTCCCAGCCCTTGAATACATAGCCTTCCTTAACGGGAGCTTCAGGAGCTGTGATTGCTGTGCCGTAATCCTGAGTGATGGGAAGAACGTTTGAACCGCCGTTTGCATCAAAGGTAATTGTGTACTGGTTGATTGCCCACTGTGCATCGTATGTTGCAGGTGCAACTGCTACGGTTGAAAGTGCGGGACTCCAGCCTGTAAGTGAATAGCCTTCTCTCTCTGCTGCGGGAGCAACTACTGTTGAGCCGTAGTAGTAGTCAGCTGATACACTTGCATCGCCGTTAACAGTACCTTCGTTGCCGTTGAATGTGATAGCGTACTTTTCTCTGCCGTAGTAAACCTTGAGAACAACAGCTTCGTCAGCCTTCATTACAGCCTCAAGAACATTTACTTCGTCAGTGTCAAGATAGAAGCCTTCAGCAGGAGTTACCGTAACCTTAACTGTTTCGCCTACCTTAGCGGAAAGGGTCTGAGTTTCGGGTGCACCGTAAGCGCCGGTGGTATCCATTGTGTAAACTTCTACTGTGTATGCCTTAGCTTCGCCGACTGTCCATACAGCCTTGTAGGTTGTATCAGCAGCGGGCATTGCGCCAAGTGCGGGTTCCCAACCTGCGAATGCATAACCATCCTTAGTGGGAACTTCAGGAGCTGTTACGGGTGCGCCGTAAGCAAACTTCTGAGTCTTTGTTGTTGAATCATCGGCATATTTACCGGTGTTAGCATCAAAGGTTGCTGTGTATTCATTTACAGTCCATGTTGCTGTGTATTCAACATTCTGTGCAGGCATTGTTGCTGCAACTGCGGGAGTCCAACCTGCGAAGGTGTTGCCTTCCTTGGTGGGAGCTGCAGGGGCTACGATAGCTGCGCCGTAAGCGAGAGTTTCGCTCTTGATGATGCTGCCGTCTGCCTTCCATGTTACTGTGTAGTTGTTCTTTGTCCACAGAGCCTTAACGGTTGCGCCGCCTTCGGGCATTGTGGTGGGAAGTGCATCCCAACCTGCGAAGCTGTGGCCTTCCTTAGTGGGAGCTGTGGGAGCTGCAACTGTTGCTTCGTAGTAAACCTTTGTTGTTTCTACTTTACCGTCAACATCAACATTGAAGTTGTACTGATCTCTTGCATAGTAAACCTTGAGAACTGTTGAACCGTCAGCCTTGATGATGCCTTCAAGAACGCTTTCGGGAGCGACTGTGAAGCCTGTCTTTGCAGCGGGAACTACTTTTGCTGTTGTATCAGCTGTGCCGCCCTTTGTTTCTTTTACGGGAGCACCGTAGTTACCTTCGGTATCCATTGTGTAAGTTTCTACTGTGTAGTTTACAGCACCTGCTGCATACTGTGCAGTATAAGTTGCTTCGCCTGTTACGGGAGCAAATTCAGGTGTCCAACCTGTGAAGCCGTAACCAACCTTTGAAGGTGTTTCGGGAGCAACGGGAGTTGTGTTGTAATCAAATTCTGCAGTCTTTTCCTGTGAACCGTCTGCGAATGTACCTTCGCCTGCGTTAAAGGTGATTACATAAGAATTGATTGTCCACTGAGCTGTTGCTGTTGTGTCAGCTGCAGGGAATGTTGCGGGAAGGTTAGCCCAACCTGCAAATGTATAGCCTGTCTTGGTTGTTTCAGCAGGAGTACCTACTGTTGCACCGTAGAGACCTGTGAGAGCTTCAACAGCTGTACCGCCATTTGTGTTGAAGGAGATGGTTACTGTCTTTCTGTCAAGGTAAACATTAAGAACAAGTGAACCGTCTGCTGCAACATCGCCTTCTGTTACGCTGTTTGCGCCAAGTTCAAATCCTTCTTCAACTGTGTAAACAGCGTTTACTGTTGAATCAGTTGTACCTGTGAGTTCTTCTGTTACAAGATCATAAGCACCATCAGTATTCATTGTGTAAACGTTTACTGTGTACTTTGTATCTGTTGCGGGA
>JAZQXJ010000041.1:0-73223 GCA_045632815.1 Acutalibacteraceae bacterium
GACCCGTTGGAGATTTACACGGATTCGGACGGGGAGGTTATTTTCAAAAAGTATTCACCCATCGGAGAGCTGTCGTCTGTCACGGGGCAGTATGCCGATGTGCTTGCAAGAGGCACGGGTCTTGCGGTTATCATAACCGACAGAGACAGTGTGGTTGCCTGCGCAGGTATTTCTAAAAAAGAAATTATGGACCGCAGAGTCAGCCGCAGCCTTGAGGGCTATATGGAGCGCAGGGAAAACTATGTTTGCTGCGTTGACAACGAAAGAATCAAGCCCGTTGAGGGCATTGACAAAGAAGCGGCTGTTATCTTCCCCATTGTGGGCGGCGGCGATGTTTCGGGCGCACTTGTGATGCTGCTCAACGAAAACGGCTCGTGTCCCACCCAGACGGAAACAAAGCTTGCACAGATTGCGGCGAATTTCCTCGGCAAGCAGATGGAAGAATAAAACGGACTTACGGGGGATTCGTGAATCGCCCCTATTCAACAAAAAAGACAGCGCAAGGATAATTTGAGAGATATTGAATAAAAAATTTTTTCTCCCTCCGTCTTTTGCTTCGCAAAATCCACCTCCCTCATCAGAGGGAGGCTGTAAAACACCTTGCGCTCAATCGGGATTACGCTTATCTTATAATGAAAAAAGCTTGCACGGCTGTGCAAGCTTTCTGTTTTTATATCTTTGCGGGGGCTGTGCGGTGTTTTCTGTTTTTGTGGTGGGGTTTCGGCTCGATGTTGCCTGCCCTTGTGAGCGCCCACTTTGTCATAACGGGTCCGAAAAGCTCATAGACAAGAACGGAGAAAAGAACGATATTTCTTATCATTTCGCCAACCTCGCCAAGCTCCATTGCCGTTACGGACATTCCGAGGGCAACGCCTGCCTGAGGCAGAAGGGTTATGCCGAGATATTTTGTGGTTTTCTTGTCGCATTTCATCAGCTTTGCGCTGCCGAATGAGCCAAGATATTTGCCGAGTGAACGTGAGAAAATATAGGCAACGCCGATGCCGACGATTGTTAAATCCGTAAATACGCTCAGCTCAAGCTCTGCGCCGCTGAGGACAAAGAAAAGCGCAAAAAGAGGAACTGTCCACTTGTCGGTTTTCTCCATAATTTCCGCAGAAAAATCGCAGACATTGCAGAAGATTGTACCCAGCATCATACATACGAGAAGAGCAGAAAATCCGATGTGTACGCCGCCGATTTCAAACTTCACCATTGAAAGGGCAACGGTAAAGATAACGCAGGTTACGGAAAGGCAGAGACGCTTGCTGTTTGAGCTGAAGAAACGCTCGAAAACCGAGAACAGTATACCCATAACCGCACCGAGTGCAAGCGAGCATACAATTTCAATAACAGGCTCAAGGATGATTGCCTTCATATTGAATTCGCCGTGTTCAACAGCCTTTGCAATGCCGAATGAAATTGCAAAAATAATCAGACCCACAGCGTCGTCGATGGCAACGATGGGGAGAAGCAGGTCGGTGAGCTTACCCTTCGCCTTGTACTGGCGGACAACCATAAGCGTTGCAGCGGGTGCGGTTGCGGCGGCAACTGCGCCGAGGGTGATTGCCATTGAGAGAGGAAGCTTATCCTCGCCGAGGACAAAATGCAAACCGATGAGAACTGCATCAACGAGCAAGGTTGCGATAAGCGCCTGAAAAATACCGATGAATGTTGCCGTGCCGCCCACCTTTTTGAGCTGTGACAGCCTGAATTCATTGCCGATTGCAAAAGCAATGAAGCCGAGAGCAACATTTGAGATGATTTCAAATTCTTTTACATTTTCGTGGGAGATAAAGCCGAGACCCTCAATGCCGATTCTGCCGAGACAGTAGGGGCCGATAAGTATGCCTGCGATCAGATATGCCGTTACTGCAGGAAGACCGAGAGGCTTTGCGAATCGGGACATAATCAGTCCTGCTCCCAGAGCGATGGAAATGCTGAATAAAGTTTCCATTATTTCACCTTCGTTATAATGATTTGCGCATAGCGCATGATGAATGAATTGCTCCTTTGGAGCATGAATTGTTGCTTCGCAACATTAAGGATAGGCTCCGCCTATGACCGA
Source organism: Acutalibacteraceae bacterium (assembly GCA_045632815.1). GTDB lineage: Bacteria > Bacillota > Clostridia > Oscillospirales > Acutalibacteraceae > CAG-177. The sequence goes on from JAZQXJ010000041.1 coordinate 2,066, forward strand.
TTTATATAATGGGTACGGGTGAAACCCGTCCGCAATGCACGCAAGTGCAAATCATGCAAACGCAGTTTGCAATTTATGACAAGGTCAATTTACGCCGTAAGGCAATTCATTTCCACAAGTAGGTATATCACAATCAAAAATCAAAGTCAAGGAGAGTTTTTACGCCTAAACAAAATTTGTAACTCTGTTACTAAACGGCGCAGTTCTATTGACAATTTTATAAGTAAAATGCTAATATTAAATTGCATAATATTGTGCAAAAGGAGAGAAGAAATATGAATTTGAAAAGCATTATTGACAAAAAAGAGTCAGCCGCAAAGTACATAATCGATGAGATTACTCACGTTATCAAAACCTGCGGCAAAAGAGACCCCGGCTCGGAGGGCGAAAAGAAATCCTGCGAGTATATGGCAAAGGTCCTTGAGGACTGCGGATGCGAGGATGTAAAGATCGAGAGCTACGAGGTTGCACCCAAAGCTTTCTACGGCTGGATTTATTTCACAATCACCTTTGTTCTTATTTCCGTCGCAGCATTTTTCTTTATGCCCGTTATCGGAATCCCCCTTATTGCACTCGGATTTGTGCTTGTTCTTCTTGAGTTCGGCGTTTACAAGAAGGTGCTTGACCCTCTTTTTAAGAAAAAAACAAGCCACAATGTTACCGCAATCAAAAAGTGCAAGGGCGAAGTAAAAAGAAGAATTATATTCAACGGTCATCCCGATGCAACCTGGGAATGGCCTGTTAACTACGCTCTCGGCGGCGTAGGCTTTGAGGGACACGCAATTATCGTTGTTCTCGGTGCAATTTATTACCTTGTTCTTTCAATTATGTATGTTGCGCAGAACGGCGCGGCATTCCATATGCCCGACCTTGAAAATCCCCTTGTCAAAGCAGGTCTCTGGGGGCTCCTTTTCGTTCCCTTTATGATAGGTCTTTACTTTATGGAAAACTACAAGCTCGTTGTTGACGGCGCAAACGATAACCTGACGGGCTGCTATATGGGCATTGCCGTTCTTAAGTACCTCAAGGATGAGGGCATTGAGCTTGAAAACACAGAGGTCGGCGTTATTCTTACAGGTTCCGAGGAAATCGGACTCAGAGGCTCAAAGGCGTGGGCAGAGGCTCACAAGGATGAGTTCAAGGATGTTCCCACATTCATTTATTCGTTCGACACAATCAACGAGCCGAAATATCTTATGGCAAACTACCGTGACCTCAACAGCACAGTCAAATCCGATGCAGAGGTTGCAGACCTTTTCTATGAGGCTGCTCAGGCAGTGGGAGTACCCTGCAAAAAGGGCTGGATTCCTCCTCTCGGCGGCGCAGTTGATGCGGCGGCATTCACTCAGGGCGGCTTCAGAGCCGCAGGCGTTACGGGTCTTAACCACAAGCTTGAAAGATATTATCACACAAGGCTTGACAATGTTGAAAGCCTTAACAAAGACGGCATTGAAAACTGCTTTGCCGCAACGGTAAAAACCCTTGAAATGTTTGATGAGGGTGCAAAACAGTAAATGAAAATGATGAAAGCCGACTCGGTTGAGTCGGCTTTTGACTGTCGATAAAGTCGCTGAAACATAAACGAAAAGAAAGTGTAAAAAATCCGATAGCCTCCTTTGGAAAGGAGGTGGATTTTGGCAAAGCCAAAAGACGGAGGATTGATGAAAATTATTTTCGTTTATTTGATGTTTTTTCTCCCATCGGAGTACCTTTGTACGCCTTCGGTCGAAGAAAACATCATTCAACTTCCTTTCTCAACAGCCACCAGCTTGCCGAAAAACAAGTTTTTCGACAAGCTGAGCCGACTCGGTTGAGTCGGCTTTTTTGCATGATATTCAAATTTTAAATTGTAAAATGAAACTCACTTTTATAGGCTCCCTCTGACGAGGGAGCTGTCACGGAGTGACTGAGGGAGAGATAAGATTTTGCGTTTTTACAAATAAGTTTTTTCTGTTTTTTCTGTTCTCTCCCTCCGTCTTTTGCTTCGCAAAATCCACCTCCCTCGTCAGAGGGAGGCAAGTGTTGAGACCGCTTTTGATGAAATCTACAACTCTATAAATACTTAAAGGGGCTGTTTTTTGCAGCCCCTTTTTGCGTGTTAAGCTTATTTGTTTTTGTAATCGTCGATAATTTGTGTCAGATGCGCAACAAAATGAACGGGCAGACCGTCTGCGTTGATATATACGGTTTCGTCAAGTCCCAGAAGATAATCTGCAGAAACGCCGAAAAGCTTTGCAATTCGCACAAGCATTTCAATTGACGGCTGAATGTTTTCGTTTTCCCAATTGGATACAGTCTGCTTTGTGATGTTCAGTTTTTTTGCGAGCTGAACCTGATTCCACCCCCGTGAAATCCGCAATTCATAAATTCTCTGTCCCAGCATTTTCTATCTCCTAAAAGTCAAATATTACAATACTATTATTACAAAACACTTGACAACATAAAAATACTTTGGTATCTTAATATTGGACTCTGTGGGTACAGATATACCCGAAAAATGAGGAGGAATATTATGAAAGCTTTGATTTGTGAGATGTGCGGCAGCAAGGATGTTGTCAAAAATGACGGCTATTTTGTCTGCGAAATGTGCGGCACAAAATATTCCGTTGAGGAAGCCAAAAAGATGATGGTTGAAGGCTCTGTCGATGTCAGCGGAAGTACGGTTAAGGTTGATAATTCTGCATTTGTGGAAAAATATCTTTCCAATGCACGCCGAGCCAGACAGAAAGAGGACTGGTCAGAAACCGAAAAATATTATAATATGGTAGAGCAGAATGCCCCGACCAATATTGAGGCTATATTTTACAGCACATTTGCAAGAATAAAATTAGCCTTGTTGGAAGCCGAAACCAAAGATAAGAGACAAGATGTTTTCAATGTTTTGGTAAAAAGCGTATCCATAATAGACGATAACTATGATAACGAAAATGAAGAGCATTATAAATTGTTATTCGAAATAATGGATGACATTAACGGATTGAAAACCGGAAAAATTGTTCCGACCACACATTTGCAGGAATATGTAACAAAAAACGGTTACGGTGTTGTTGTGGACCGCAATCAGGTTATCAAGGATGATTCCCTGGATGTTACCTACGCTATGATAGATAAAGTTATTCTTGCTTATGATGAGTCGATAGGTAATATTTTCGCAGTGCAATGTAAAGATTTAACCAAAGAAAACATTCTCGAGAAGGCTTACGATACACTGCAGAAGGGTTATCCGATATTTGCTTTCCATTATTTCAATGAATATGCAAAGAAAAATGCCGATTCACCCGTTGGCTATTTAGGAAAAGCGGTTGTACGCTTGGCATTAAACAAATATAAAGCTTCTGCCGACGATGTTGCTGTTGCATCCAAATATGCAATAAATGAAAGCGACAAGGAAGACGTAAAACGCCTTGTCGGAATGAGAGCCAGCTCCTTTGACAGAACATTGTTAGTTAACGCTGCGGCGTTTGCTAATTATGACGCTGTAAAATTCTTGATTGATGCGGGTTCGGATGTCAATTTCAAAGCGAAAGAAAATAAAACAGCTTTGTGGCACGTAGCTGCTGATAACAAATTTAAGGATGCTCTCCAAGTTGATGCAAGAAAATGCGCAAAAATCCTGTTGGATGCAGGGGCGGATGCTACTGTAACTACCACGGGCGGTGTTGCAATCTACAACAAAAAGACAGACCCCGAAATTGTAGCTATGCTTCAAGCCAAATTCCCCAACCTTGAAAAGGGTCAGAGCAGCGGTTGCTATGTTGCAACTGCGGTTTACGGCTCATATGACTGTCCTCAGGTCTGGACTCTCCGCAGATACCGTGACAACATCCTTGCGGAAAGTTGGTACGGCAGAGCATTTATCCGTACATACTATGCAATCAGCCCCACTCTTGTCAAATGGTTTGGTGAAACCGAATGGTTCAGGAAAATGTGGAAAGGCAAGCTTGACCGTATGGTTGAGAATCTGCAGGCAGACGGCGTGGAATCAACTCCCTACGAAGATAAAAACTGGTAAAAATATAAGGCTTGTGCAGGCGAAAACCTGCGCAAGCCTTTTTGTTTGGTTAATGATTTTCGGGTTACGAAATATTTTTCAGAAAATACTGCAAAACCTTGTTTGAAACCGTGGATGCTATTCCCGAGCCGTAGCCGCCGTGCTCAACAACGCAGACAACCGCAAGGGGCAGGTCGTCTCTCATTGAATAGCCCACAAACCACGAATGGCTCTTTGCGCCGTCAACCTGCGCCGTACCCGTTTTGCCGCACATCTGCAGATTTTCGAATTTCCGGTCGCCGTATTTATTCTCGACATTGGAGCGAAGCAGGTCGCTGAGCTTCTGCGCCGTTTCGGGTGCGATTTTAATTGTTGTTTCAGGCACTCTGCCCACTATTTCGGACACCGTGCCGAGAGATTTTATTCTGTCGGGTGCAAGACCCGAGCCGCCGTTTGCGATTGCGCCCATAATGCTCAGGAAATGGCAGGGATTGACAAGGGTTGTTGACTGCCCGATGCCTGCCCAGCCAAGCTCCGATTTGCTTTTTGTGTCCGGCTCGAAGCGGCTTTTCGTCAGGCGGATTTCCTTGGCGTAAAGCTGGGTGTTGAAGCCCATCGCCTCCGCCGTTGCTTTGAGCTTATCCGCACCGAGTTCAATTGAAATTTCCGCAAATACGCAGTTGCAGGATTCGTTCATTGCCTTTTCAAAATCAACCTCGCCGTGTACTCCGTTGCAGATTACCTTGCCGTCATCGGTCTCATATTCGCCGTCGCACTCAAAGGTGCGGCTGTAAATATCGGGAATATTTTCGATTGCGCAGGCGGCGGTAACGATTTTCATAATCGAGCCGGGAGTGTATATGCCCGAAATGACCTTGTCGAGGAATACACCGCTGTATTTTTCGTTTGTCAGCAGGTCGGAGGGCTTGTTTTCAATATCGTATGTCGGCTTTGAAACGCTGCAGAGAAGCTCGCCCGTCTTGTAGTTATAGACGGCAATTGCGCCGTTGTAATCGCCGAGGGCGTTATATGCAACCTTGTTTGCCTCGGCATCAATATTCAGGTTGATGTTTGTGCCTGTACCCGTCTGCTTGAGGTAATAGATACCCTCAACGGGGCTGTAGCCCGAAAGCGTATCGCGATAGAGATAATGAGTGCCCGTTGAAATGTAGCCTGCCGTGTCGCCTACAACATGAAGCGTTGCCTTGCGCAGGGTTGAATTATCCGCAAAAATGCGCTCATTATCCGAGCTGTAGGCAAGGGTTTTGCCGTTTCTGTCGGAAATTTTGCCTGCGTTGACGATTGTGCCGCCCGAATAGATATGGCGGTTTGCTTTGTTTGATGCCCACTCGGCGCCGTTGAGCATAACGCTGGCAACAAGAATAACAACTCCCGCAAGGAATGCGGCGATGAGGGCATATATTATGGCTGCTCTGCCTGCGATTTTTCTCATTTTGTTCCTCCTTTCACCGTGGGAGGATTAACTTTTCTCGGAGCTGATTTTTTAACCGCAATGTCGGGCTTGGGCGGTGAAAACGGTGCGCCTGCCGCGCGGATATATGCAAGCAGACCCCACGAGCAGAGCATACTCGAGCCGCCTCGGCTGACGAAAGGCAGGGTAACGCCCGTCAGGGGCAGTAAATCCGTTATGCCGAAAACATTGAGTGACAGCTGGAAAAGCAGCATACCTGCCGCCGATACGGCGGCAATTGCGTAAAAGGTTGATGCGGAGGATTTGGCGGATTTAACGGCAAAAAGAGCAATGCCTGCAAAGCTGAGAAGCACCGCAATGCCGAGGAGAATGCCCATTTCCTCGCAGATGAGACCGAATATCAGGTCGGTTGAAGCCGCATAGACATCTCGCAGCTTACCCTCGCCTATTCCGAGACCGAAAAGACCGCCGCTTGCCGTGTAAATAAGCACTCTTGCCTGCTGATAGCCCGTGGTGTCCATATAGTCCCAGACGTGGCGATAGGCGGCAAAACGGTTGGCAACATAGGGCTTGAAATATATGACGAGCATTGCGCCCATAAGGGCAACCGCACAGATAAGCACGATTGTGCGTATATTACCCGAGCGCATAAACGCAATGAGAATAAATGTGAAGAAGAAAATCAGCGCCGTGCCGAAATCTCTCATCAGGAAAAGCGCACCGACACAGCCCATTGAAAAAATGATGTATTTCGTCAGGCTTGTGACTGAAAGGAGCTTATCCAGCGAAACCGCACCAACGAGAATGAATGCGATTTTGACAAGCTCCGAGGGCTGGATTGAGAAAAAGCCAAGGTCAATCCAGTTGAGCGTGCCGTTGACGGTTTTCGCAAGTGCGAGGTTAGCCGCAAGCACCGCAACCGAGCCTATGGCGGCAGGGTAACGCAGAATACCCGCAACGTGAACATCCTTTATCAGCAGAAGCATTATCAGATAAACCGCAAGCCCGAGACCGATGGCGATAAGCTGTTTTATTGCGTAGCTTTCGCTGAAGCTTGCGCAGACCGTCAGCCCTATGCCCGAAAGGAAAAAGGCGATTGCCTCCAGCTCAAAATAATCGTTATCCGTAACGAGGTTGCCGATGAGCATATAAAGCCATTCGGCGGCAATATATCCGAAGAAAATGTAAATCATCTTAAGACTCGGCTCTTCCTGCCTGCAAAGCACGCAGGCGGCGCAGATAAGCTGAAACGCCGTCATAAGAAAAAGCACGGTTATCTGATTAAAACGCGGCTGTTTTTTTGTCATCGGTACACCTCCTTTTTAAGTGAATAGTGAATAATGAATAGTGAATAGTTGAGGACGGGTTTCACCCGTACCCGTTATAATCGGTCATAGGCGGAGCCTATCCGAAACTCTTCACTCTTCACTTTTCATTCTTCACTTTCTATTATACTTCATAAATCTCCGTTGTTCAAGATGTTTATTGACAAGCTCAAATCCCGAATGTATAATAATGGTATCCGCACAAAAGATAATAAACAAAATAAAACAGGGGATGAACAGAATGAAAATTTTTAAGAGAATTTCCGCCGCTTTTCTTGCGGTTGTTATGCTGTTTTCTCTCGCATCCTGTGCCGATAAGCCCGACACAAACGAGGAAACGACAAGCTATATCAGAGAAAACAAAACAAAAATTGCCGTTCTCAGCGGTGTTAGCTCTCTTGGCGTTGCGAAGCTTGTAAAAGACCGTGACTACGCTTACGAAAGCTCGCTGTATACAAGCCTTGACGAGATTGAAAATCTTATTAAAAACGGCGGTGCGGACCTTGCCGCAGTACCCGTTGAAGCCGCCGCAAGGCTTTTCAACGAAACAAAGGGCGGAGTGAAGATAATCGCCGTCAACGGTCTTGGCTGTCTCCACCTGCTTTCAAGCGAAGAAATCACAAGCCTTGACGGTATCAAGGATAAAACCGTTTATGCATCGGGCAAAGACACGGCAAATGAGTATATTCTGAACTATATTTTTGAAAAGAATTCAATGAACCCCAAAATTGAATATGTTGCAACCGAGGAGGAGCTTGCGGCGCTTGCGATTGAAGGCAAGGCGGAAATATGCATCGTTTCCGAGCCTTATGCAACAAAAATTGTTGCCGAAAACACGGCAATGAAGCGTATTGCGGATTTTAATGACGAGTGGAACAAAGTCAGCGAATCGGCTCTTGCGCAGACGGTTATCGTTGCAAGAACGGAATATATTGAGCAGAATCCCGAGTATATCGAGCAGTTCCTTTTCCACAACGAGGTTTCCGTTAATTTCCTTAACGATAATATTGATGCAGGTGCAGATTTGCTCCATAAGGGCGGATATTTTTCAACACCCGACCTTGCCCGTGCCTGCATACCCGAATGTAATCTTCATTTTGTCAGGGGCGAGGATATGAAGGCAATGATTGCAGGCGTATGCGATACTCTTCCTGCGGAAATGACGGGCGGCACCGTAAGTGCTGACGGAATATGCTTTGTGCAGTAATCACAAAACAGACATTGCATATTTGTAACACATTACCAAACTCAAAATTACAATTTAAGAAATTTTACAAAATTAACACGATTTTAACAGGTCGTGTTAATTTTTTGCTTGCATTTGAAATAGTTTTATACTATACTTATCCTGTACAGCGTTGCGTCAAAATATGATAAATTTTTTGCGCGGCAATACATACGACATTTAGGAGGAAAAATTATGTCAAAGAAAATCATTGCTATCCTTCTTGCACTCAGCTTTGTTTTTGCATTTGCAGCATGCGGTGACAAGAGCGGCGACGAAACAACAACAGCTCCCGTTGAAACAACAGCAGACCCCTTCGCAGAGGTTGACGATGTAACAGAAGCTCCCGTTGAAGACACTTCAGCAGCAGACACATCAGATGTAAGCGAAGATGCATCAGAAGCAACTTCAGAAGAAGCTTCATCAGAAGAAGAAACAACAGAAGCTGCAGCTATGCCCGAAGGCAAGGAAGCTATCGTTGAGTATTTCAACACAGCTATCAATAAGGTTAAGCCCAACTCAAAGAGCATCAAGTCAAACTATATGATTCATGCAGTTGCAGGTGAGGTTACAGGTGTTCCCGGTATGATTGATACCGTTCTCGGCGGCACAGGCAACTTCATAAGCGGCTTCATGGGTCCCGATGAAAGCAAGGCAAATGTTACATGGACTTCAGCAGCAGATAAGAACGCATATTTCCCCGTTGAAGGCGAAACATGGGCAAGCAAGCTCACAGCCGCAGACGTTAAGGATGCAAAAATCGTTGAAAAAGACGGCAAGTGGATTATCAGAATCACAACCGTTGCTGACGGCGTAAGCTCAAACATTGCTCACGGCAAGGGTCACGCTCCCAAGGCATTCAACGTTGTTCTTCCCGCAGTTGTTGACGAAAATATCCCCGCTGCAGTTGCAAAGCTTTTCAGCATCGGCACAACAGAGATGAACTACCCCTCAAGCACAGTTCAGGTTACTGTTGACCCCGCAACAGGCAATGTAACACACGCTAACTATATGATGTACTGGACAATCAACATTCACCTCGGTGACAGCGTTGTTGTTCTTCCCTTCTCAACAGAGAACGATTACAACATTAACTGGTAATTAAAAAGGTGACCGTCGAAAGGCGGTCACCATTATTGCGTAAAAAATAAATTTGAATAAAAGGTGATTTACTATGAAAAAGGAAGTTCTTGTTGAAACTTCAGCCCGTCACGTTCACGTAAGCCGCGCAGACCTTGACATCCTTTTCGGTGAAGGCTACGAGCTTACTCACAAAAAAGACCTTTCACAGCCCGGTCAGTACGCTTGCGAAGAAAGAGTAGCTGTTGTCGGCGCAAAGGGTCAGTTCCCCGGTGTATCAATTCTCGGACCTGTCCGCCCCGCAACTCAGGTTGAGCTTTCACTCACAGATGCAAGAAGCATCGGCGTTGTTGCTCCCGTAAGAGAAAGCGGCGATATCGCAGAAACAGGTGCTTGCAAGCTTGTTGGCCCCAAGGGTGAGGTTGAAATCGCTTGCGGTGTTATCTCCGCAAAGAGACACATCCACGCAACTCCCGCTGATGCCGAAAAGTACGGTCTTGAGGACAAGCAGATTGTCTGCGTTAAGGTTGAGTCAGACGGCAGAAGCCTTATCTTTGACGATGTTGTTGTAAGAGTCAACCCCAACTTTGCTCTCGCAATGCACATTGACACAGACGAATCCAACGCTGCAGGCGCAAAGCCCGGCATGATGGGTGAAATCCTTTAATTTGCATGCTTTCAAGGACAGCTTCGGCTGTCCTTTTTTGTTTGTAATTAAGGATATGTTCCGCCTATAACCAAAAAGTTATTATTTATTCTCTATTCATTATTTTTCTGAATGTTTTAAGGGGTTTCAGCAGGTTGTATGCCTGCTGAAACCCCTTGTTTTATAGCGTTTTATGCTGTCTGCGCTTTTTACAGCCTGTTTTTGTTGCCTGCAGAATTACCGGAACACAGACTAACTGTTTGTTTTTCTTTCCCTGAAAAACCCAAAAGCACAGTCTTTCTTTTAAAGATACTCATCCTGATAAAGAACAGTTACATCGCCGTCTTTGAACACAACCGCCATACCGTCATCGGGATCTTCCTCGTCATCAAGAAGGATAGCAAAGCCGCCGGTTTTCTTGAACAAAACCATTGTGGGAGCAAATCTTGTTTTGCTTTCCTGACCGAATTTGTCTTCAAGCGCTTTTTCTGAAATTGAGATTATTTCTTCTAAGTTTTCGGCAAAATATCGGATTGCCTCTTTTTGTGCAGGCTTTATTTCGTCCGTTTCCCGATATGATTTGGCTTTAAGAATAACATCAAAAACTTTTCCGAACATATTGATTGTAAAATCATATTTCCAACCAACATCAAAATAAAAATCATCAAATAATATAATATTCATTATTAATCCTCCTGTTTTGCTTCTGATATACCACCGCGATGGGTGATATTGCTGTGTACCTCGCTGGGTACTAACTGCATTGTTTTCTGATCCCTGCATTCATGCCAGGTGTATTTTTCCTTTTCGCGAAAATCTTCTATGTCTTCAGGCTCGCAACCTTTCTGTTTGGCGAGTTCAATATCAGCTTTTTCAAAATTGTCATCTCTGTTCGTCGAAAAACCCGAGATTTCAACATCACCCTTGCTGATACATCTGAGATCAGGCTCACCGTCTTTGTATTCGATGCCATCAATGTTATGTTTTTCCATTATCTGACCCCAGGTCTGATTGTCCGGATTGCATTTCTTGGGTACATAGTCCTCATCCGGAACCCATTTACAATTTCCGCGTTCCTCAGGGTTTTCCCAATGGCCGTTGCTGCCTTCAACAGGGCAATTTCTTACATCTGCTTTGGGTTCCTCGGTGGTATTTTCACTCCCGACATCATCCACGCTGTTTTCAATGGAGTCCATTATCTCCTCGCGTTCGGCAATTTCAGCAGAGCTTTCATTGCTTTCAACACCGGCTTCCGGAGTCTCAGCAACTTCGCCGCTTCCTGAACTTGAAATTTCACTGCTCATTTCTTTTTCCTCCTGTTTTATTCTTTATGTTAACGAATCTTTTTATGCGTTACACAACAACCGATATTGAAGCAATCAGAAGCGCGATTGCGGCAACGCATAAAACAACATCCGAAACAAAACTTGATTTTTTATTGTATCCGACTATGCTCTGTTCATAGTCAATATTTTTTTTGCTGACATAAGCAGAAATAAACGCAACAACAACGGCAACCACTCCGGTCAGAACTCCGTAATTTGCGTCTGCCAAGGACATACAAATTGTTAAAAAAGCAAGAATTACCGTAATAACCTTTAAAGGATTGCTCTTTTTATACAGAGTGCTTACGACCTGAATATTAACTTTCTTTTTGATTAATCCGTCCGCTGATGAAAATTCTATTGCTGCGTTGCCGATGTGAGCGGTTTCAATGCTGTGTCCATCATATCTGATAACATCGATGTCCTGTAAGACTTTCCACGTTACCGTAGTATCGTATGAATTTTCCGGAACGGCAACAACCTCATACGGAATTCCCTGCTTCACTGTTGAAACAATATTGCTTCCGAGATTGCTTGTTGTAATCAGATCGGCAACCTTTGACTTGACGATAATTTCTGTTTTAGCCGAAACATTTTCCGACTTAAGCACTACGCTGCACACACCCGGAGCTATTGCCCTGACCGTGCCGTCCTGAGAGACCGTTGCAACCTTTGTGTCGGTGGATAACCACTCTATGGTGTGCAGATTCTCTGAATTGGCAGGGTATACGGTTGCATTCAGCGTTCCCTTACCGCCTTCCTCAAAAGTATACGAATTGCGATCGAATTCAATTTTGTTTATCCTGTTCACCGTTATAACCTTCACGGTCTTGCGCAAAACAGGAATAACGTTTCCGAGCTCGTAAACCTCAACAACGGCTTCACCGCTATCCTCGGCAACCAACAAATCGCCGGAAACACGGATAACCTTTTCGTTAAGCGACTTTATGATAAGCTCCGGCACAGGTTGCGTTTCAGGTATTATTTTTGCTCTGATACGCATACTGTCGCCGCACTCCATTGAATCATCAAAGTCCACCAGAACAATGGAATCAACCGTTGTAACAGCTTCGTACACACGGGGATCTGTCTGCTTGAGTTTGTATGCCAAAGAAAAGATAAGCGGCTTGACCACAAGCATCTCAAGAAAACCGAAAAAATTATCAATCAGATCATCGGCCGTCATTTTCAGAACAATATGTTTCGGGGTAACCGAAACAGTTTCCATCCGTTCCGAAATCACAATGATGATTTTGGAATCAGAGGAACAGTCTGCTCTTGAAAAAGCCGTGGCATCTGCCTCATTTTCAAAAACATATATTCCGCAGCCTTTTGCCGACGAACAATCCTGAACCGTTTTTATTTTCAGCGAGCAGATATCGCTGTATTTTTCAACAAAAATGTTCCCGCCTTCATCCGTACGAAGTCCGTCAGGATTCGTTGCCTTGCCCCAAAAACCGTTCTGCAAATTCTGATTATCAAAATAAAGTCCGATCTCGCAGTCCTTTGTTTTTCCGTCACCGATTCTGCTCAGCGCCTCCGAAAGGAGGTGGCACCTGACCTGAACAGGTATGGGATTTTCATAATCGCCGAAAGAAAAGCTTACGCATTCGGGGCATCTATTTCTGATATATGATTCCAGAATAATTCCTTCTGTTCTGTCAGAAACAAAAGTCAGCGAAAAATCATCATTGAGTTCATCTGCAATGCTTTCTCCGATTTTTTCGCACCAGGATTCAAAGGGAGAAAGCAAATAATTTGAAACCGTGCTGTACGGAGAAAAAGCCTTATCATCGACAAGAATGATATTCTTACGCTGATACGGATTATATGTCAAAACAACATTGTTCATATCAGTTCCACCTACCGTCAGTTAAAGATGACATAATATATCAGGCGAAATCTGTCATCTTCCTTGAATACTTTGCAAAAGAAAAACATAATATATCTGATTGCGTGTTCCTTTGTTTTTTCATCATCAAAAACAACAAAGGTCTCCAGCACCGAGCAGAAAGTCTGATACCATTGTCTCACTTCAGCTTTGATTTTGGCTGAAGCAGATTTTATATCGGTAACTTTAAAACCTTCAAAACTGCAGGGGATTGCCCTGATTAATCCTTTGCAATTCACAGCCTCTGTCAGCAATTCTGCAAATTTGAATTTACTGCCGTTCGCTGCTGTTGCAATCTCTCCTTGCCAGAATTCAATCAGCTCTTCCTTCTTGAGAGGAGGTAATTCTGATTCATTGATGATTCCGACAAAGCGATCTGTATTGCACTCTGCAGAGTCTTTTTGCCTGAACAGCTCGGTGATCAGCTTGCCGTTGACCTTTGCCAGTTTGCCCTGGTCAACAATCTGCACTTCGCCTTTAACCTTCGGGCAGTAATAAATTGCCGTAAGAACAGCCTCATACCAGTCGTTCTGCCAGACAATCGCCTTTCCTCCGGGTAATTTTGAAATTTCGGCTATCTGCTTTTCATTAAGACTCAATGCTCCGCCCACCGTTTCGCAGTCCCGGCTTTCGGGAAGTCTCATAATTATCTTGGTGTTTGTGTTCTTGATGGCTGAAATGTCAACTGATGTGGGAGACTGATCGATTATAATAAATCCTTCTCCGTATGTACGCATTTCGGCAATGGAGTTGCATATCATTTCAACTGATTTGCCTGCAATGTTTGACGACTCCTGAGATTGATCGAGTGAAACTCTTTTCAGCAGGTTGTGCGCTTCTTCCAACACGGTAACGTGCTTCAGAGGAGCGTTTTCTTCTGTTGCCGTTGACATACGGTATTCATTGAGTTTCAGAACAAGGATACCCATAAGCAACGATTTTGTTTCCGAAGAACCGACTCTGCTTATATCCACAATAGTGTTCTCATCAAAAAGAACGCTGTCGGGAATATCTGTTGAATTGGACAGCACCTGTCCGGTTATTCCGACTGTCAGCGACTTTACTCTGGTCACAAGAGAACCGATGTAATCGCCCTTTGTGTCCGAAGAGTAGGAAGATTTGTTTATAATCTCCGGAAGAACCTCCAACAAATCAACAAAAGTGGGGAATTTCTTTTCGTTTCCGAACCAGATTGAACTGTTGAGATCCCATCCGCATTTTTCATAGACTCTTTCTATTGCATCCTTCAGTATTGCGGGCATCGCAGCATAAAGCGGCCAGCAAACGCTGAATATCTCAATAAGCCTGTCTATATGCTCAAGAACATGAATGTTTTCGTGAAAGCTGAACGGATTCAGCCTGAGCATACGGTAGTATCTGGGATTCGTTGTAAAAATGTTTATATTTTCAAGCCCGCCGAGATCTTTTTTGTATTCGCCTTTTGCCGGTTCAATAACAAGGAATTTAACCCCTTTTTTCACTAACTGAAGAAGGATTCCGTAGGATGTATTTGACTTGCCCGAACCCGTTGATCCCGTAATAAAACAATGCGATGTCAGCGAATCGATATCGAGTGCCACTTCATTCGTTTCCGTCTTACCCATATGATAGACATTTCCCAGAGAAATGCTGCGGGCTCCGGGTTTCTTTTCATTTGCGGAAATAACATTTCTTCCGAACTCTGCCATGCTGAGAGAAGTCACTCCTGTTACGGAATGTCTCGGCAACCCCAGAAAGATCGGAAGCTCGCTGCCACTTATAAGCGATGCAGGGGTAACCTGATGTTCCGCATAGCCGGAGCCTAACTCAACTCTGAACTTCGGATGCACACCGTACTGTATATACTCCAGAACCTTACGGGTTTTATCTTCTGTGTGATGCCATATATTGACAAATGAATTTTCCAGACACGATTTCTGGCCGGACATCAAAGCTTTGTAGGTGTTTGCGGCAACTACCGCAACCTGAATGTCACCGGAAATAAAATATCCCGCGCATTCCCACATGCCGTATGCTTCGCTTTCCTTGATTCTTTCCAGATGCCCTTCTATCTGTTCCATAAGATTTTTTACCGACTTGTTCTCATGGGTAAGAGTAAGATTGCGGCTGTCTCCGGCAGTTACCGTTTCGCCGACATTTGTGCCTTTAACTTCGCCTTCGCTTTCAGTTTCAGACACCGACTTTGCCCACGAACTGCTCGAGCTGTAACCCTTGCTGGTGCCGGTTGAACGGCCTCTGTTGGTGTTGAAAAAGCCAAAGCCAAAGCCGTGACCTCTGGAATCGGTTTTTGACTCTGTGTCGGTTTCTCCCGAGGTCAGCGTTGTTGAATCCGTAACGCCCTTGCTTATTGTGCTGGAAAAGCTCCTGAAAGTTCCTTCGGCAACAGCTTTGCTGTCATTTCTGCCGTAGGACAGAGACACACCGGCATAAGGTGATATTGTTGAATACACTTCTTCCAGTCCGCGCTTTCTCTGATTCAGTTCCGTTTTGCTGAGCGGAGTTGCCACTATGACAGCGGTATATTCACGGCCTTTCATTGTGTCAATAAATTTTTCGATGCCCTGAACAAAGTTCTGCTTTTCGTCGTCTCTTGTTGCGGGAATTACCGACACGCTGGCCACATTCCCCTTGAATTCAAAACTGTCAGAGGGATCAATTCCCTGCATAATGCTTTTGATTTCCCTGGCATTGCGACTGTCAAGGGTACTTCCCGGGAAGTTTCCGTCTATGGTGTGTTCAAGAATTTTACCTGCAGCGGACACATTTTCAACGGAATATACTCCGAGGTAAAATTCAACCCCTTTTTCAGAGCTCTTGATAACGAGAATCGCGGTGCTCCCGAGAGCCTGAAGCGCACTATATACACTTATCAGCTTGTCGTT
Source organism: Acutalibacteraceae bacterium (assembly GCA_045632815.1). GTDB lineage: Bacteria > Bacillota > Clostridia > Oscillospirales > Acutalibacteraceae > CAG-177. The sequence goes on from JAZQXJ010000041.1 coordinate 17,863, forward strand.
GATATCTTCGTCCTCGTTAAAAACAACTTTGGTGATTCTGTACAGTCTGATGCGACCGTAATTTTTGAGATCTTCTCTCATCTCAACAACTTCGTAATTACTTAAATCCATCAGATAGTTACGGTTTACAAACAAATCGGCAAAGCTCATGCTTTCATCAATCTGTGTTCCGTAATCCGGGAACCAATCAACTTCATTCCTTACGGAAATATTGTTTGTCATTTCGGCCACCTCTTTTTAAATTTTCCGACGCAGATTATTAAACATATGAGCGGAGTCTTTCGATTCTTTTTTCTGTTTTGGGATGCGAAGAATGCAGGGCAGCCCACAGACCTCTGGTGCCTTTGCCGCCAAGCTTTCCGAGAACGGCGACAAGTTCGTCTCCGAAACCGAGATTGTACGCATATTCATCCGCAAGATATTCGTTGCCTCTGGACGATGCATTGCAAATCAACACTCCAAGCTTAGTCCACAACCACATACCCAACGCGAGCATTGAATCGATAAAAATCCTTTTGAGAAACACAGCAACAACTGCTCCCCAGCCTTTTTTGGTAAAGCACCCCGCTATAAACGCAACTATCAAAGAAAAAATCCAAACAACAAAATTGATAATCAGGTATATTGCAGTAACAATCATATTTCCTACCGCAACCATAAGTAATGCATCCGTGTCCTTGTGGGCAAGATGACCGAATTCATGAGCAAGTGCGCCCATAATTTCTTCGTCTGAAAGAGTAAGCATTCCTTCTGTTATGCACACGGTGCTTCTTCCGGTAGCAAACGCATTGGCGTGCTTTTCTTTGCTGATAAAAAGTTCTATGTTGTCATTCAGATGGGGGGTTGCTTCTTTTGCCCTCATATATACTTCATTGAACAGCGGTTCCAGTCTGTTTATCAGCTCGGGATCGTTGATTCTTCTGCATTTCTGCTGACATCTGAGGATCCATTCGCCAACCGGAGATAATGTTATAAACACCGACAGGAAATATAATCCGACACCAACAAGACTTCCCAGCCAGATTTCGTAAATCCCTATTGTCTCAGCCACCGCTGCTCCTATCAGCGCAATAAGCGCAACATTCAAAATCATCCAGATCAGCACTCCGATGTTGCTTTTCTTGGTGATGTTTTTCAAAAAATCAAGTGCATACATAGTCTTTTCTCCTTTGTTTTAATTTTGTGCGGAACAAAACAATTCCGCAAATTATTATGATAACACCTTCATTTTTACTAAACCGATTATCCCATATCTTTTTTCGCAGGCTTTTCAAAAAATGTTAAAAAATTTCAAAACACAAGCATCTGCAATCCGGAAAAGCATCCTGACGGGTCATCTCAGCACCGCTTTCCGTACAGTCTGTACCCTCAGCCCCGTGTTTCGCCTTATTCACAAAAAACAAGCATTTTAACAATTATTTTTGTAAATATTATATAACGCTCTGAAATGCAAGTCAACATTCGGACAAATATTTTTTGCATAAAAAAAACATCTTTCTCTGTTCTGTTATGATTTTTTTAAACCAAAACTTTTCAGAAATCAAGAGAATCTTTATATTGAAAAAATCCGCGAAATGTTATATACTGAAAATAAATAATCAAAATTTTGTCATAAGGGGTAAATATTATGGCTACAAAAAAAATGGATTTACTTTTTGAAACCATCAACGAGGCAAAAAACAGTCTGTTCGAAATATGGGAAAACAACGGAAACCATTTTCCCTACAGCTTCGAAAAAAAGCAGGAAGGTCTTTTGTCAGATCTGATCGGTACAACAGCGATTCTCCTTATGCTGGTTGCGTTCAGAAGAGAACCCGAGGTTATCAGCAAGACTGACAAAGTCAAAGTCGCCAATTTCATAAACTCCGTTTTTCCTGAATTACTCGAAACCGTTGAGGAATCGGGATTTGTGGCCACTCCGCTTGTAGACATTCAGAATTCCTCAAGATTCTTCAACAAATCCGTCGGTTATACCGATACCGTATCCTGGGCTCTGTCATCTGCTCTTCTTGCCCGTTTTGCAGAGTTCCATAACATCATAACAATTTCTTCCGAGGCTCACAATGCAATCTTCACTCTTATCCTGAAAAGCATCAGACAGATCCTTGATGGTCAGAACAAAGAAGGTTGCTGGGGATTCACAAACGACGAAGATGCAAAAAAATCTCTTTACTTCACATACGCTGCAGGTATTGCTCTCGGCGATTTCTTTGACTACGCTGTCGGTGAAATCAAAGACGTTGAAGAAGCAAACAGCGCCTCCAAAAACAGCAGCGTCAATTTCAAGGATTATGAGTTGCTCAATTATATCAGCAAGAACTACTATGCCGACGAAGATCGTGACGACCAGTTTGATATCGTAATTGCCGCTGAGCAGGCAAGAGAAAATCTGAGCAAATGGCTTCTCAAAAACTGCCTTCCCGCTCTGGTTGAATTATCAGGCTGTAAGAGATTTGCTACCGCAACAAAGGAAAAACTGGGACTCTTCAGCCACGAAACCGATGACGAAGATTTCGTTGACGAAGGAATCAATTATTACAATCTTTATTACACCTATTATGTCATCGACCTTATGGTTGTTTCAAGAACAGACGAAACATATCAAACCATATTTGAGCATCGCGGACAGGATCAGTATTCACAAATATTCAAAAACATAAAATCCACTTTTGAAAATCAGTATTCACATTTCGCCGATTACTTTTTCGGCAGCGATAACATTGAACAAAACGGCATAACCCTTTGGCAGGAGCTGGTATCTCAGGCTATCCATTCTTCCAGATATCATTATCTGAATGCATCCAGAACCGGCAAAAAGTTCTGGGATTCAAAAGCCTCCGAATTGCCGCTGCAGTGGGTGCACGCCGACAAATCAGTAAAAAAAGCGCTCAATTCATTGTCGGAAGGAATTACCGACCCCGCTTTGATTCCTATGTCTCTGCGCGTTAATGCAATGTACGGATATTACATCTGCAATCAGGCTGATGTCACCGTTGACACTTTGTTTGATGTTATCTGCAATGATGTTTCAAAAAAATCAGACGACATACACACAAAGGGCTTGTGGGATAAGCAGGGCTTTGACCTTATGATTACCGAGCGTTCTATCGAGGCTCTGGTTGACTATTACGACTATCTTTGCAAAGTCGGAGACAACGGCGGTTCCGGAAAATCAAAATTCGAAGAAAGTGTTGATAAGAAAATCTATGAATATCTCCTGAGCGAGGATGCCCAGAGCATAATTCATTCCGATGAGCGCGAAAGCGTTTCCGTAAAAGAATATCTTGCAAGCGAAGAAGGAAAAATTGCAATCAGACAGGCTGTTGCAGGAGATGAAGCATCAATAAAAAATTATTTGCAAAGCGATGATGGAAAAAAACTTTTGCAGGAAACAGTAAAAGATCTTATCGGAGACCTTCCGAGCGGTACAGGTTCTGCTGCCGATCCGGACGATATTGTTTCTGCTGTCAACACATTGCACAAAACACTCAACCGAGCAGACATTCTCGATGATAACAATGACCTTTCGCTTAGTCTCGTTCAGCTCTACAAAGACCTTGAACAGTTCTCGCTGTGCAATCTGCTTGTCAAATTAACAGAACGCGAAGACAACGAAACTGACAAGACATACAAAGACCGCATCCGCGACACAGCCGAAAAGATAACCGAAGGCTACCACAATTTGCTCAAGGAACACGCCGGCGATGCCGGAACAAATCAGGGCGATCTCGTGCGTCTTTACAAGAGACTCAAAAGCGCCTCTTTCTTAGAAGCCAAAAGCTCCCAGTAATAATAACGCAAAGGAGAATGTTCCATGTCTGAAACAAAATGCTACACTTTCTACTCCTACAAAGGAGGTTCAGGCCGCAGCACCGCCACTATCAATACGTTAAAACATCTTATCAAGGAGCTTGACGTTTCCAAAGAAAGTCCTGTTCTTCTGATAGACGCAGACCTGGAAAGTGCAGGTCTCACATATTTCTTTGGTCTGGACAAAAAGTTTACAAACGATTTTTTTGAATCTGTTCATACAACAAAAATCCTTGCAAATGCAGAAAAAATTCTGGAAACTGAGGGCGACCTGATCTTTGGTAGAGATGAGGATGTTATGCTGTTTCTGAATACCACGGATTTGAAAAGGCTGAAAAATCTTTACCCCAATTACAAAAAAGAAATAGACTCTGTTTTTGAAGATTTCCGTATTCCCGCCTTTGCCGTAAATATGCTCAAAGGCATCATAGAAATTCATCATAAGTATGAGTCTGAAGAATTCGGATATAAATCATTGCTTGTTTCTGAAAGATCTTTGCTCACCTATGATCTGCCCCGGATGATTGATGAATTGGTTTCAATCCAGAAAACTGCTTCTCTTTCCGAAAATGAAAAAAAGCTCCGCAAGCGTGAAATCATCTGCTCATATTTACCTGCAACCCGGTTTGTTGATATTTCAAAGCATTTTGATTGCGATGAAGGCTTTGTTAAATTCCTCGGCGCAGACGTAAAATATCAGGGCGAGCAGGTTCTCAGAAATGCTGCAATGGACTCTCTGGAAGCATTGATAGATTACTGCTCTGATCAGAATTATTCTGCAGTTATTTTTGACAGCGGCGCAGGCGTGCAAAGCACCGCACATTCTCTTAACATCGTTTCCGATGTCCTTGTGTACTGTATGAGACCGACCCTGCAATTTATTGACGGCACCTATATGCAGCTGATCAACTACCGTGACGAACTGAATGTCAATACAGATTCAAAGAAAAAAGTTATACTTTTGCCCACCGCCGTTTCAAATTCCGAAGCCAACGATCTTCTGCGCAAAAAGAATTTCCAGAAAATCAAAGATATGTGCGATGAATTTTCGGAATTTGTGGACAACTCATTCTGTTCGTACGAAAGCGCCCTTCCCGAGGTTGAACTCTTCAAATGGAACGAAATGATTCTGGGCGTAAAAAATATGTCTCGCTTTGATAATGAGACAAGAGAAATCATAGCTCCGTACACAGACGAAGAAACCATGCCCGAGGATGCAAAAAAAGCATATAAGATTTATGCCGCTCTGGCAGAAAGAATCTCCCGAAATTCGTGAGGAATATCACATGATAACATACGAAAAATTAGTTAATGAAGAAAAGCTCATATCTCCCTCCGTTGCAGATTTTTTGTTTAATCTTAATGATACCAACGGTGCAAAAATGCTGCGTTCTCCTGCAAGATGGCCAAGAACAGCATATAACATCTGTTTGCTCTATTCCTCGCTTATACAAGCTTTTGTTATCGGAAAAGCTCTTGACAGAAGCAACAAGGAAGAGAATTTTACCGTCAAAGACCTCAATATTTCCGAAACGGCAAAAAAAGCTTTTGAAGATTACTGGACCGTTGACAGCAACAAAGATCTTGCCGACGAACTTTCGGTTATATCTTTCCTGATGAGCTGGTGCAACTGCGGAATGGATGAAATAATCGGAGAAAAGAACGCAATTATTCCCATTTCCGCAGCCTATAGCGAATATATATCACATACCTCGCGAGGATCGCTCACCGAGGAACAGTTTATCAATTTTCTCAGGGCTCTTCCTCTGCTGAGATATACGGAGCTTGACCTTGATGAACAAAAAATTACATTTAACACCGGCACGGAGCATATAGAAACAAAATGCGTGCCTTTTATTTCCTTCTGGGATGAAAAGGCTGCCCATACCGTTGCGCAGAAGACCACCAACTGCTATGTTTTTACTTCTGTCAGCTCGTCTGATGTCCGTGACGAGCTGGTATTCAACAGCGTTCAGCTTAACAGCCGTAGCAGCGATAAGCCCCGAACAAAAAGATTTCGCCGCAAGGTTGCCAAAAACGAAAGCCTCAAGGCTCTTTGCAGAGTTGTGGGAATTGAAGCAGAGTGGTTCCCCATTGAGGAGAGTTGGTGCGATCTGGCATTTCTGTTCAGAATAAGAAAAATTACCGCCTCTGTGGTAACTTCCTTCTGGAAAAAGAATATGAACCGATATGCTCAGAAAACAGAGATTGAACGTATCAAGCATATGTTCAAAGGCAGCGACCTTTATGAAAAAATATCAACATCCAACAACATAACCGGCAAAGAACAGCTTGAAAGCTTTTTTCTTGAACTTTTCATAAACCACGGAGTATATAAGAGTATGTACTCTTTGTTTCAGGATGACGAGTCAGCAAATGACAGCAGCTCTGTTTTTGAAATGTATATGGACAATTTCGTCAAGGAAAAAATTCTTGACGACGCACAAAAAAATATATACGTTTCCTTGTGCAACAGCATAATTGACCAACACAGATTCAAACTTGAAAAGATAGTGGAAAAAGGCTCTCCAAAATACAAAAAACGCTGTTATGAAATCGAGGCAGAATGGCGTGCCTATTATGTTTTGAAAGCCGCCGGTCTCTGCGTAGAAAAGCTTTTTGCGGATCAGGAAGAAATTCTGTCCATAGATGACTACTGCGATATGTTAAAAAATCCCAGCACCACTCTTCAGGAAGATTTGTGTGAAATATTAAAACTGTTGATTGGATTTTACGGCGGATTGCTTGAAATCGGCAACACATATGACGAGACAAGCTACAGCAATGCTATCCGGATGCTGAACGAAACCACTCGGAATTTTTCTATGGAGCAACTGTTCGACAAGCTGATTCGCATCGCAGATAATTCACGCAGCAACCCGATTATCGAAAATCTTTTGGGTCGTCCCGAAATCTGCAGCGTAGAAAAGCTGAAAGACTACCGCGATGACATAATTTCCACCCTCAAAGTCAGCGAAACAAACGAAAATGTCCCTCAGAACACAAATAAATACATCTTCGTAAGTTATGCACACGAAGATAAAGAACGTGTTAAACATTTTGTAGAAAATTGGAAAAGTCTGGGATATGACATATACTGGGACGAAGAACGTTTTAAGAAAGGAACTAACTGGAAACTCAGAGCATCAGAGGCTATTAAAAGCAATTTATGTGCCGGGGTTTTCTGGTTCCTGAGCAAAAATATGGTTTACAGCGAGGCTATTCGAGATGAAATCGAATGGACAGAAGCAGAAATAGAAAAAAGAAATATTCCGCAAGAGCAGTTTCTTGTTCCTATTAATCTTGAAGATATCTTACCTGAAGAATATCTGAAGAAACCCAGCAACAACGTAAGCAACCCCAACTATGTGTGCGCAAAAAAATTCAGAAAAATTCTGTGTTATGATGATGTTATATCAATTGATTACAAAGAAACAGAAGAATTGAATAACTGCCTGAAGGAACATCTGTGTTTTGATAACGATGACAGCCCGGAAATCGAAAATCGTAATTACAATGCTCCGGAACTGGTTATTATGAATTTCTATGCTTTTCTGAAATACGGTAACCCCGGAATGTCATGGCTCACAGATGATAAATATTTTAACGTGCATCCGGATAACGACGTAACCTGCGTTTTCCCGATGGTAATTTCCGTAAAAGAAACGCAGATCAAGCGTGATAAAATCACATTAGCCGGATATGAAATAATCACGGGAAAAGGACGCGAAAAGAAGAAAACAAATTATATCCTTTCTTCCAAACGCTTAAATGCCGATGAATATTACTGCATTCCGAACTGTAAACACGCTTCTGCGGATGACGGTTCCTGGATTATAGAGCCTTTCCTTGTTCCGCATGATTTCTTTTCGAATTCAGCCCCGGAGGATAACCAATGAAAACCACTACATTAAAAATTAAAGACGGAAAAATAAATTTCTGTTGCAAAATGCATCATTGCCAGAACAGCTGTTGCGGACCTTTCGCGGGCATAACACAAGAACTTAACAGCATTGACAACCGTCCGTTTGACGAGATTGTACTGACTCCCGATGATTATGCCGAATTATACAGAAAAGGTTACGAACACCTCATAGAAGAAGGTTATTCCGAAGAAACGGGAAAAACATACTACAAAATGGCTCTTGAGGAAGACGGAACCTGCAAAGCTTTTGTCAACGGCAGATGCAGTATCCACGAATTCAGCCCTACGCTTTGCAAAGCTTTTCCCTTCTATTTTGATATGTTTTCGGGTCTGTGTGCAATTAATTGTGACGGATTTTCCGATGAGCATTGGACTGATCTCAACGATTACAAGCCCTATTTTCAGGCCGCAAAAAAAATGTACGAATTCTGGCTTGATTTTTACACGGAAGGATTAGACAAAGAAGAATGAATCAGAATAACACTCCGCTTGCCGATGCTCTGATGAAACAGGCAAACGAAAATTATGTGGCTTTTGATGTTCCGGGTCATAAAAGCAACGATATTTTTCTGACAGAGTTTTTTGGCGAACAATGTGTCCTCCTTGACAAAAATTCACGCGAAAGTATTGATTACCTTTGTCAGCCGAGGGGCGTTATTGCAGAAGCTGAAAAACTGGCCGCAGAAGCGTTCGGCGCAAAAGATGCGTTTTTTATGGTCGGAGGTACAACATCGTCCGTTCAGGCTATGGTTATGTGCGCCTGCACTCCCGGAGACAAAATCATCATTCCGAGAAATGTGCATTACAGCGTAATAAACGCAATTATCCTTTCCGGAGCAATCCCCGTATATGTTGAACCTCCTGTTCACAGCACCTTAGGAATTGCGCTGGGTATGCGTGTTGAAGATCTGGAACGTTGCATCCGTCAGAACACCGATGCAAAAGCTGTTTTTGTCAACAATCCGACCTATTACGGTGTTTGTTCCGATATCCGCAGCATAACGGAACTTGCTCATTCGTATCAGATGCTTGTTCTTGCCGATGAAGCTCACGGAACACATTTCTATTTTAATGACAAACTGCCCGTTGCGGCGATGCATTGCGGAGCCGACCTTGCAGCCGTCAGTATGCATAAAACGGGCGGCTCGCTGACGCAAAGCTCCATCCTTTTATCTTCGGGTTCAATTCATAAAGAAAAAGTGCTGGAGATAATCAATCTGATGTGCACAACAAGCGCGTCTTATCTCCTGACGGCATCTCTTGACATTGCCAGAAAAAATCTGGCAATTAACGGCAAACAAAAGCTTGATGAAATAATTCTGTTGGCAAATGATACAAGAGAGAAAATCAACGGAATCAACGGTTTTTATGCTTTCGCAAAAGAGATAGTTGACGGCGATGCGGTTTATGATTTTGATTTAACCAAGCTCAGCGTAAATTCTTTTGCAACCGGTCTTACCGGAATTGAGGTGTATACCGCTTTAAGAGATAAGTTCAAAATCCAGCTTGAATTCGGAGATGTCAGGAATTTTCTGGCGGTCTGTTCATTGTCTGATACACCCCAGAGCCACTCAACGCTGGTTGATGCTCTTAAGGATATAGCCGAACATAAAGAAACGCCGGATACCGATATTCCTCCATATGAATACATTGCTCCTGTTGTAAAACTTTCTCCCAGAAAGGCATTCTATTCCAAAAAGAAAACTATGCCGATATATCAGGCAGAAAACAGAATTTCAAGCGGTGCAATAATGTCATATCCTCCCGGAATACCGCTTTTGGCTCCCGGTGAACTTATCACAAAAAAAATAATTGACCACATCCTTTTCGCGGCAACCAAAGGCTGCTCTGTGAGCGGACTGGATGAAAATATGATGATTTCCGTGGTTGATTAAAAATTCTGAAAAACCTTCGGCTGAAGTCGGAGGTTTCCTTTGTATATTTAACCAAAAAAACCCTCTGAAACTTGTGCTATAATTACATTGAGTTTTTGGGTTTGATTTGTTAAAATATTTCCATAACGAGCAAAGGAGAAATAATTATGAAAATCAAAAGAGTAATAAGCCTTTTCCTCGCTTTTGCAATGCTGGCTTCAATGTTTGCAGTTTCGGCATCTGCAGACGGCACGGCTTATGTTGCCGATTACGACACGGAAACTCCCGTTATCATCGTTCACGGTATGAGCCAGAACAATACATATCTCGTTGACGAAAACGGCAATTGGGTGCCTGACGATACGGGCTATGTCACGGGCTGGCCCCTTGAAATCGATGTTATGCCGCTTATCAAAAGAGCGCTGCCCAATATGCTCCTTTCAATCGCAACAAGACGCGATATGGGTCTTACCGAGGCTATGTACGAAGGCACATACAACGCCCTCAGCCTTATCGAAAAGGACAACAACGGCAAATATATCAACAATATTGAAGTTCCCTGCTACGAAATGCCTATGAGCGAGCTTCCCGAGGATGTCAGAGAAGAATACTATAACTTCCTTCCCATTCAGGAGCTGAGCGAAATCGTGGGTGAGGACGATGTTTATTATTTCGGCTACGACTCGCTGGGCGATGTTATGTATGAAACCGAAAAGCTTCATCACTATATCCACGATGTTGTGCTTCCCAAGTCACCCAACGGTCAGGTGAAGCTCTGCCACATCAGCCTCGGCGGCACAATCGCGATCAACTATCTCGAAACCTACCCCGAGGATTATGAGCTTATCAAGAAGATGGTTTTCGTAATTCCCGCAATTGACGGCTCCGATATCATCGGCGACCTTTACACGGGCAACCTCAGCGTTTTCTATGATGACAACACTCTTTATGAGGACCTTTTTGTGTTCCTTCTCGGCGAAACTCCTCTCGCATATCTGCTCAATATGGTGCTTCGCATCCTGCCCGACGATGTTCTCAAATCGGCTCTCGGCGGTCTTGCAAACGGACTTGTTGACATTGCGGCTCTCCGTTCAACAATGATATGGGCGCTCTGCCCCGATGCTTACTATGAGGAGGCAAAATCAATCTGGCTCGAGGGCAACGATGACCTTGCAGGCATTCTTGAGGATGTTGAATACTTTATGAATGCAAGAGCCGACTTTGAAAAGAATCTTTTTGCGCTCCGTGATACGGGCTGTGAGATATTCAACCTCGCTTGCTATGATGTCAATCTGTTCCCCCTTTGCAAGGAATACAGAACAAAGAATGCTGACCGTGTTATTCACGCCGCATCTCCCGCAATGGGCGCAACCTTTGCAGACCTCGGCACAACTCTCGGAGAGGGCTACAAGGCAGTCGGCATATACTGCAGCGACCCCACTCACAACCACCTTTCGCCTGACGGCGTTGTGGACGCAACAACGGGTCTGCTTCCCTGCACAACCTGGTATCTCAAGGCTCAGGCTCACGAACAGCTTCCCCAGAACGATGTTGCGCTCGGACTTGCCATCAGAGTTATGGCGGATAACAATATGAAGGATGTTTACTCCAACCCCGCATATCCGCAGTTCAACGAGGGCAGACTTACTTTCAACGCCCGTGACAACATAGAGGTATGGAACGAAGCGGACAAGAGCGGCATCAGCGCAGACAAGGTTGCCGCAGTTGAAGCGGCGGTTGCAAAGATTGAGGCACTTCTCGGCGAAACAATCGTTGACCAGGCTGCGTGGAACGCCGCCGATGCAGAGCTTGAAAAAGCACTTGTTGATGCAGGCGTAATCGAGGACGAATCACCGAGCAGAGTTGAGCTTGCACTCACCTCCGCCCTCCGAACAGCTAACAGAGCAGTCAACAAATTCTACGCTTCGAAATAATCTTTATAGGTATAAGAAAACCGACTTCGTCATACGGCGAGGTCGGTTTTTTCGGTGTGTTGTTCATTTATCATTCGTCACATTTCCGTTGCCCTGAACGGGGATTTCGTCGCCCATATAGGTAGGCTCGGGCTTAATTATGCAATAAATAAAGTCTTTGTTTCTCGCAAGAATTTCGCGGATGTCTCTGTAAAGCTGACCCGCATAGCCTCTGGGGTTTGATGCAATTCCGTATGCATCGAGACCGAGGGCGCGGGCATCGTAAATCGCTCTGTAAAGGTGGTAATCCTGAGTAACAATCAGCACCTTTTCCGCCTTGAAAATCTCCTTGGCACGGTACATACTCTCATAGGTCGAAAAGCCTGCGTGGTCCATAAAAATATCGTCGGTGTCAACGCCTCTGTCGGCGGCAAAGTCCTTCATAACATTGACTTCGTCATAATCCGCCTGACCGTGGTCGCCGCTCATCAGCATTTTTCCGCTTGCGCCGTTTTCATAAAGCTCAATGCCCTGCAGAAGTCTGTCCTCCAGCATATGGCTGGGGCTGCTGCCCCATACTCCGCAACCCAGCACAAGGATGCAGTCATAGCCCTCGCCTGCGGTTTCGGGGGTCAGAATATATTTTTCCGTGCTTTTGACAACATAAAAATCAATGCCGATAACGCCGATTCCGCACACAAGCACGGCGCAAAGCATAAATGCAATCAATTTTTTCAGTATTTTCATTTTATTACTCCCTGAAATGATAAAAGACGGAGAACGTATACCGTTCTCCGTCTTTTATCGGATGGCTCTGACATTGTTGCTCACAAATGCAGATAGTGATATCTCTACCACTTTCAACAGTATAGCCCATAATTTTCTCTAAGTCAACAATAAATGCTGAATAAATTATTAAGAAATCCTTAAGATTTTATGCAGTTGTGTCGGGAACTGCAGATGTCTGGGCTGTTGCGGGGGCGGTGGTTGTGGGCGCGGTGTATTCAACAAGGAAATCCGAGCTGACCCAACCCGAAAATGAGTTGTATTTGGCGTATGCCCAGCCCGTGACGGACTTTGTGACGGTAATCACCGTTCCGTTGGGAATTTTGGCAACAACGGAGGAGTTGGGGTCTGCCGCCGACCTCATATTAAGCACGCTGCCCGAGGTCTTTATCATATATGTACCCTTGGGGAGTGCAGGCTCGGTTGGAACATTTGCCGCCGCTGTTGAGGGTGCCGTTGTCTGGGCAGCGAGGAGCTGCTCATCAATGGTCAGAACACCCCATACACCGTTTTTGCAGGCTATGTATGAGCCGTTTTCGCCGGGGAGAATTATGTTGAATTCAAAGTCAACAACGGTTTCCGCTTTTTTATTGATAATTCCGAATTTTCCGCCCTTGCAGACGGGTGCAAGTCCGCCTCTGAAGCTGAATGCGCAGTCATTGCCCATTACATCAGCCGCCATGCAGGACTCAAAATCAAAGGGGATAACCGTTACTCCGCCCTCGTTTATGTAGCCCCATTTGCCGTCCTTTTTAACAGCCGCCATACCGTCGGAAAAATCCATTGCATTTTCATAAAGAAGGGCAATTTCAAGGCGGAGACTTCTGCCGATGTAGCCGTATTTTGCGCCGTCATTCAATGAATTTGCAACGGGATAAAGACCGTTTGAAAGGTTGACTTCGCTTGTTTTGACCTCGCCTGCGTAGCCCTTTTCGTCTGTCCACGCAAGATGCTTTGCGGTTTCATTCCAGCAGGGGAGACGCTCAGGCTCCTTGAGACCGTGATACTGCCTTGAGGTGACGGTACCCGTTGCAACATCCGCAAGCAGGAGGTATTCCGAGCGCGGGCTTTCAACGATGTAGCGGTAATTGCGCCAAACATCGCTGCAAACGGCAAAGCTGTTATGCTCTGCATTTTCCGTAATCTCGCCTCCGAAGGTCATCAGACCCTTTTTGCCCGTCTGGCTGTCGGTGAAAACCGCCATTGCCTCGTTGAGGCTTTTAACATCGGACACGGTTTCAAATCCCTCGGTGACAAAGGTGTAATTCTTGTTTTCCTCGGGCTTTTTGCCGCCCTTTATCAGCTTATTTGCAATCAGAAAGCCCGTTGCAACAACCGCCGCAGTCACGATAACGCAAATAACGGCAATCAAAGCCTTGGGTATTCTTTTTTTCTTTTTGAACTTGATGTTTTTCATCCGCAAACACCCCTTGTTTTCTTTCTGTTTTGAGTTTACCACAAAATTCCGCTAATATCAATTACAAAAGTGTGACAATAATGTTACAAATTTATATTTTTCTCTTGTATTTTTAAAAAAAGTTAATTATAATATAGTTTATAATAGGGTAATAGTGTATACTTGCGCCCATTTTCGGGAAAGGAATGGTATGATGTCCGTTGAAGCGGTGCGTGAATATCTCAAAGGCTTCGGTCTCGAGGGCAGGGTAGCCGAATTTTCTCAGTCCAGCGCAACGGTTGAGCTTGCGGCGGCTGTGGTCGGAGTTATTCCCGCAAGAATCGCCAAAACCCTTTCATTCAAATCGCCCGAGGGCAACCCGTTTCTCATTGTTATGGCAGGGGATGCCAAAATTGACAACCGCAAATTCAAGGATTTTTTCGGCTTCAAGGCAAAAATGCTGACTCCCGACGAGGCAATTGAGCTTGTTGGTCACGCTGTTGGCGGAGTCTGTCCCTTTGCGATAAAAGAAAATGTTACGGTTTATCTCGACAGCTCAATGCAGAGATTTTCAACCGTTTTTCCTGCGGCAGGCAGCGCAAGCAGCGCAGTTGAGCTGAACTGCGACGAGCTTTTTGAAGCATCTGCGGCAAAGGAATGGATAGATGTAGCCAAATTACCCGAATAAAAGTTACTTTTCGGTAACAGTTATTTAATAAAATTTTTCTGTCAAAGTATTATAATCATAATGATGCAATGCATCAGGGTTTCAGGAGGATAATATGGGCAAAAAATATGTTATCGCTTACGATATCGGAACAACAGGCGTCAAAACCTGCCTTTTCGAAATCGAAAAAGAAATTACGCTCATCGCTGCGGCTATGGAGGGCTACAAGCTCTATATTCTGCCTAACGGCGGCGCAGAGCAGGACCCCGACGAATGGTGGCAGGCAATCTGCAACACAACAAAAACCATATTTTCCAAGTGCGATATCCGCCCCGAGCAGATTGAGGGCATTTCCTTCTGCTCGCAGATGCAGGGTCTTGTGCTTGTTGATAAGGACCTCAAGCCCGTACACAGGGCATTCAGCTATATGGACCAGCGAGCCAAAAAGCAGATTAAAGAGGGTATGGCAAACGGAATTCAGGTTGCAGGCGCAAACATATTCAAGCTGATTCCCTCGCTTATAATTACGGGTGCGGTTTCCGCCAGCGTAAAGGACCCCGTATGGAAATATAACTGGGTCAAGGAAAACGAACCTGAAAACTTCAAGAGAGTTTACAAATGGCTCGATGTCAAGGAATACATAATCTGCCGTATGACGGACAGATGTGTTATGACAAGGGACTCCGCATTCGGCACACTTCTTTATGACATACGCAAGGGCAAGGAATGCTTCAGCAAAACAATCTGCAACCTCCTCGGCGTTGATATTGACCATCTGCCCGAAATCGTTGAATCCACCGACTGGGTCGGCGGTCTGACGGAAAAGGCTGCCGCAGAGCTTGGACTCAAGCCCGGCACGGCTGTATTCGGCGGCGGCGGCGATGCATCGCTCATCGGTGTTGGCGCAGGCAGCGTTGAGCTTGGCGAAACTCATGTTTACAACGGCACCTCGGGCTGGGTTTCAACCGTTGTTGACAAGAGCGTTGTTGACGCATCCGCAATGATTGCCGCAATTATCGGCGCTCAGAAGGACAGCTTCAACTACTTTGCGGAGCTTGAAACCGCAGGCAAATGCCTCGAATGGGTAAAAGACCACCTTGCGCTTGACGAAATCGGCATTTTCCTTGAGAAAAAGGATGTTGTTCAGTCAACCGAAACAGTATACACCAGCCTTTACGACTATCTTTCAAAGGTTGTTGACGAAATCCCCGCAGGCAGTCAGGGCGTTATCTTCACTCCTTGGCTTCACGGCAACCGCTGTCCCTTTGAAGACCCCAACGCAAGGGGAATGTTCTTCAACATCAGCCTCGATGTTGGCAAAACAGAGCTTATCCGAGCTGTTCTTGAGGGCGTATGCATGCATATGAGATGGTTCCTCGAAACTCAGGATAAGAAAATCAAAACCTCAAGCGTTATCCGCTTTGTCGGCGGCGGCGCACTCTCCGATGTAACCTGCCAGATTCTTGCCGATGTTACTGACAGAACGGTTGAAACCGTTGACAGCCCCCAGAATGTAGGCGCAGTCGGTGCGGCGGTTATTATGGCGGTTGGTCTCGGAGTTATTGACGATGTTTCCCACGCAAAAAGGCTTATCCCCGCAAAGAAAACCTTTGTTCCCAATCCCAAAAACAAAGAGGTTTATGACCGCAACTATGAGGTATACAAATCTCTTTATAAAAATAACAAAAACGCTTTCAAAGCCCTTAACGGCTGAGACGCAAAGAAAGGATTCACACTATGAAAAAATATTTTGCTCTGATTCTTACAGCAGTAATCGTTCTTACCTGCTTCACAGCCTGTAAGCCCAAGATTAAGGGCGGAGGAATCGTTTCCGACGCCGCAAGCAAGAATTACGCCGCAGTAACCAAGGAAGACGGCGGTATCGTCAGAGACGAGGCAGGCAACCTCATTGTTCTTGTTACCGACTCAAACGGCAGAAATGTTAAGGATGAAAACGGCGAATACGAAACAAAGCCCGTTGCTATCGACCACGCACTCGTTATCGGCAACAGAATCGAATGCCCCAGATTCGCCCTCACAATCCCCAACGGCTGGTCAGATAAGCTCAGCTTTGCAGACCTCGTTATCAGCAAGGACGGCACAAAGGATGTAGTCAAGATTTCCGTTTCAACAGACAAGAAGCTCAACGATATCGTTGACGAAAAGAATTCCGCTCTTGTTAAAATCAAGGAACTTTTCCCTGCCGCTGAAAAGGGCGCAAAGGAAGTTCAGATTACCGAAGATATCAAAGGCGAATTCATCTATGCATATGTAGAGGACACGGGTGCAAGAGATGAGGACCTCAATGTTCTCGGCTCATATCTCGGCTTTATCATCTTCCGCCACAGTACCGCAATCTACACCTGTATGATTACCTCGGACAGAGATATGGCAGACCAGATTGACGAAATCACAAAAATCCTCGGCACAATCGAGTACATTTATTAATTTAAAGGAGAATTTGAAATGCTGTTTACACAAGATATCGGTATAGATTTAGGCACAGCCAACACCCTCGTATTCGTTAAGGGCAAGGGCATTGTTATCAGAGAACCCTCCGTTGTTGCCGTTGACCAGAAAAGCAATCCCCCCAGAGTTGTTGCCGTAGGTATGGAAGCAAAGGAAATGATAGGCAGAACTCCCGGCTCAATCACGGCTGTACGCCCCCTCAAGGACGGCGTTATTGCTGATTTCGAAATTACTGCGGAAATGATTGCCGCATTCATCAAGAGAACAACAAAGAGAACTCCTTTCTCAAGAATCAGAGTTCTTATCTGTATTCCCTCGGGCGTTACCGAGGTTGAGAGAAAGGCTGTTTATGACGCCGCAAAGAGCGCAGGCGCAAAGTATGTAAGCCTTATTGAGGAGCCTATGGCTGCGGCTATCGGCTCAGGTCTTCCCGTTAGCGAAGCAACAGGCAGCATGGTTGTTGACATCGGCGGCGGTACCGCAGAGGTTGCCGTTATCTCACTCGGCGATGTTGTCACCGCTAACTCCGCAAGAGTTGCAGGCGATAACTTTGACGAGGCTATCATCTCCTACATCAAGAAAAAATATAACCTGCTTATCGGCGAAAGAACAGCCGAGGATATCAAAATCAAAATCGGCTCAGCCTACCCCTACGAGGGCGAAGGCACAATCAACATCAAGGGCAGAAACCTTATGGACGGTCTCCCCAAGAATGTTGACGTTACCAGCGAAGAAATCCGCGAGGCTCTTGCAGACCCCGTTTCACAGATTGTTGACGCAGTCAAGTCAACTCTCGAAAAGACTCCCCCCGAGCTTGCCGCAGACATCATTGACCACGGCATTATGCTCACGGGCGGCGGCGCTCTGCTCAGAGGTCTTGACAAGCTTATTTCCGCAGAAACAAAAATCCCCGTTATTATCGCACAGAATCCTCTCGACTGCGTTGCAGACGGCACAGGTCTCTGCCTTGAAAACGATTCACTCAGCATAACAAGCAACAAGAAGTATATCTGATTTGTAATGAAAAGTGAAAAGTGAAGAGTTTCGGATAGGCTCCGCCTATGACCGATTTGTATAATGGGTACGGGTGAAACCCGTCCTTAACTATTCACTATTCATTATTCACTTAATTAAACGGGTGTGGGCAACGCCCACCCTTCATTTTGCATTTTGCACTTTGAATTTTGCATTTAAAAAGGAGATTACCCGATGATCCGCTTTCTGAAAAGCTCAGCATTTAAAATGTTTGCAGTCATAGCCGCAGCTCTGCTTGCCGGCTCTGTGTTTGCTGTTGCCTCAAGAAGCGGGTCTTCGCCTCTGACAAGCGTAACAAGCGTTATTTTCGGCCCTCTTTCCCGCCTTTCTTCCTATGTGGCGGCAGGCTTTGCGGATATTCCCGTTTCCTTCAAGTCATCATCCGAATTGCTGAAGGAAAATGAAGAACTCCGCAAAAAAATTGATAATCTCACCGACCAGCTTGTTGATTACGAGCAGCTCAGGCATAAAAATGAGTTTTATCAGCAATTCCTGCAGATAAAAGAGGAACATTCGGACTATATTTTTGCCGAGGCGGCGATTATCGGCAGGGATGCCGCGGATAACCTCGGCTCATTCACTCTCAACAAAGGCTCTGCCCACGGTATCAGCGTAAATGACCCCGTTATTTACGGCAAATACCTTGTGGGAGTTATCTCATCGGTTACGCCCACCCAATGCACCGTCAACACAATCCTCAATCCCAAGGTAAATGTGAGTGCATATGAAGTGCGCACAAGGGACCTCGGCTATGTTACCTCAACGGTTGCCCTCGCTCAGGAGGGTCATTGCCATATGCCGGGTCTTGCATCCTCAACGGCGGTTACCGCAGGCGGAATAGTCTGCACCTCGGGCGTGGGCGGTATCTTCCCCCGCGACCTGATTATCGGCAACATCGTTGATGTTGTTGACGGCACGGTTGATATCTCCGCAAGCGCAATCATCAAGCCCGGCGTTGAATTCGGCGAAATCACCGATGTTTTCATCATCACTTCCTTTGACGGACAAAACCAATGATATAAATGAAGAATGAAAAGTGAAGAGTGAAGAGTTTCGGATAGGCTCCGCCTATGACCGATTGTATTTGTTTCGGGCGGATGATATCCGCCCCTACCAACTATTATTTATTCATTATTCACTATTCACTTAACCAATCTGTATGACAATAGAAACACAACGCAAAAACTTAATAATCCGCAGGATATGCCTTGCCCTGATTTTGCTGCTGCTGTCCGTTTTACAGAATACAGACGGCTTTTTTCCGCAGATTTTCGGTGTCAGGGCTTTGTTGCTTATTCCCTGCGTTGTGTGCATCGCAATGTATGAGCGAGATGTGTGGGGAATGGTTTTCGGGCTTTTCGCAGGCGCACTCTGGGATATTTTCGCCTCGGGCGCAAGCTTCAATGCCCTCTTTCTGCTTGCCGTGGGCTTCGGCTGCGGCACGCTGATTAACACAATTATGCGTAACAACATCGTTACCGCAACCCTGCTCACATTTATATCGACTTTATTTTATAACATTATATATTGGCTGTTTCACTATGTTTTGTCAGGCACGGACAGCGCCGCTTTTATGCTTCTGCGATACTACCTGCCCGGCATATTTTACACAGTCATACTCACCCCAATCCTTTTCCTTATTATACGAGCAATCGAAAAGAAATTTACGGAAGAATAATAAATCAATTATATATTCGTAATTCGGAATTAATGGTCGCTTCGCTCCGATTAAATATAAATCGGTCATAGGCGGAGTCTATCCGAAATGCACCAAAGGTGCAAATCATTATAAAAGGAGGTAAAATTATGCATGTTAAAATCACACCCAAAAGGCGTGTTATATCTCTTTGCGTAATGCTTGCCTTCTTTGTTTTCTTTGCCTTTGACCTGGTTAAGATTCAGCTCATCGAGGGCGAGCAATACGACGCCGCAAGCTCCTCCGTTTCCTCAAAAACGGCAACAATCTCCGCCGCAAGAGGCGAAATTGTTGACTGCTACGGTAAGCCCTTCGTCTACAATGACCAGGGCTATTCCATTATTTTCGATGCCGCCTATTTTCCCTCATCCAAGGAGCAGGCGCAGCGCAACGAAATAATTCTCAGCCTTATCCGCCTTTTTGAGAGCAATTCCCTTGAATGGACGGACAACCTGCCCCTTGTTATTGACGGCAACGGCAATATTTCCTTTAAAGAGGACAGCGAAAAACTTATCAACGAAATGAAAGGTCCGGATATGCTGGACCTCAACGAATATGCAACTGCGGAAAACTGCTTTCTCGAGCTTGTGAGCGATTATTCTCTTGAAGAATATTCACGAGAGGATGCCCGCAAAATCGCCTCCGTTTGCTACGAAATGAGGCGCATTTATTTCAAAATCGGAACTCCGTACACCTTTGCTCAGGATGTACCTGACGCAATCGTTGCAAAAATAAAAGAAAACAGCAATTTCTACAAGGGCGTTGATGTACGCGTTGACCCCGTGCGTAAATACGCTGATGGCACCCTTGCGCCCCATATTCTGGGCAGAATCGGCGCAATCGATGCCGATGAATACAAAGAAAAAAAGAGCGACGGCTATAAAATAACCGATTTCATCGGCAAAAGCGGCATTGAGCTTGCAATGGAAAAATACCTTAAGGGTGTTGACGGCGAGGCTACCGTATACACCGACGAAAACGGCAACAACACAACGGAAATAACAAAAGACCCCTCTCAAGGCAACACCGTTGTGCTGACAATAGATGCAGATATGCAGAAGGTTGCGCAGGACGGGCTTGAAGAAGCTCTGCTCAACTACGCAGGCACAAAGGGCAATATGGTTGAAAATGCAGGTGCCGTTGTTGTGCTTAACTGCAAGGACAGCTCAATTCTTGCCTGCGCGTCATATCCCACCTACGATATCTCAACCTACAGCGAAAATGCGGCGGCTCTCAACACAGCCGCAGGCTCACCCTTATGGAACAGAGCCTTGCTTTCAACCTACGCAACGGGCTCAACAATGAAGCCCTCCGTTGCAATTGCCGCCCTTGAGGAAGGTTTGATTGACGAGGATTACACCGTTTATTGCAGCGGAATGTATACCTATCTCGGTCAGAAGTTCAAGTGCGAGCAGTCCCATATAACAAGATTTGTCAATGTTGTTAACGCAATTGACGAATCCTGCAACACCTTCTTCTACGAAGTCGGCAAGAATCTGGGCATTGAAAAAATGAACGAATACCGCACCCTTTTCGGTCTCGGCTCAAAGACGGGCTGTGAGCTTGGCGAGGCATCGGGCGTGCTTGACAGCCCCGAATACCGCGCATCGCTCAACCAGAAATGGCTGCCCGGTTACACCGTACAGTCCGCAATCGGTCAGGCAGGCAACCTCTTTTCACCCATTCAGCTTGCCAACTACTGCGCAACAATCGCAAACGGCGGCACAAGATACAGAACTCACTTTGTTAAAGCCGTAAAAAGCTATGATTACTCCGAAACCGTCTTTGAAAATGAGGCGGAAATCGTTGCGGAAACGGGTGTATCCGAAAAAACGCTTGAAACCGTTCGCAGAGGTATGCTCGAGGTTGGTACAACGGGCTACTGTTCATCCTATTTTGCTCATCTGCCCGTCAAGGTTGCCGCAAAAACAGGTACTTCTCAGGAAATCCGTAAGATTAACGGCGTTTCCGTAAAAATAAACAACGGTTTCCTCATTGCATTTGCACCCTATGAAAATCCCGAAATCGCCATTGCCGTTGTTGGCGAAGGTATGACCTCGGGCGCATTCGTTGCCCCCGTTGTTGCCGATATCGTTGAATATTACTACGGAAGAAGCGAAACCCTCGATTCCTATCAGCAGGAAAACGTGCTTATTCCCTGATTTTAGTGAAAAATGAAAAGTGAAAAGTGAAGAGTTTCGGATAGGCTCTGCCTATGACCGAATATAATGGGTACGGGTGAAACCCGTCCTTCACTATTCATTATTAACTATTAACTTTTGCGACTGAAAGGAGCAATTCCATGTCACAAATCATTCTCGTTGCCTCGGGTAAAGGCGGCTCGGGCAAATCCTCGTTTGTAACGGGGGTAGGCAGAGCATTGACTTCGCTTGGCAAAAAGGTGCTTGCAGTTGATTGCGATATCGGTCTGCGCTCCCTCGATATAATGTTTGATGTTACCGAAAAGGTTGTTTTTGACTGGGGCGACCTGCTGCTTGAACGCTGCGATGCCGAGCAGGCAATTATCAAGGGCGATATCGACCTGCTTGCCGCGCCCAGAAGCTTCAGCGACGACTTCACCCCCGAAGCAACCGCAAAACTTTTCAAAACCTTTTCGGATGATTATGATTACATTCTTCTCGATGCCCCTGCAGGCATTGACAGAGGATTTCAGCTCGCCGCATCAGCGGCAGACCGAGCAATCGTTATCTCAACCCCCGATTATGTCTGCGTACGCAGCTGCGGCAGAGCCTTCGATGAGCTTCGCCGAATGGGTAAGGATGATGTTCGCCTTGTCATAAATATGTTTGAGGTAAAGCCCGTGTGCAAGCGCAGACTCCTCAACATTGACCAATGCATTGACGAAACGGGCGTTCAGCTTCTCGGAGTTGTGCCCCGTGATTACAATATTTCGTTCAGCTCCGTTACGGGCAAAAAGCCCCCCTCGGATTCGCCCTCAACCCTTGCATTTTCACGAATTGCAAGGCGCATAACGGGTCAGAGAATACCTCTTATTTGTGAGTGATACTATGGATAACCGAACAATCGCCGCCATTGCAACCCCCAACGCACCCGGCGGCATAGGAATAATCCGCATTTCGGGCGATGATGCCCTCAGCATTGCGGCAAAAATTTTTAAGCCCCTCAGCGGCAAAAGCGTTGCCGACACCAAGGGTTACTGCGCTCATTTCGGCAATGTTTATGATAATAACGAGAAAATTGACGAGGCGGTTTGCCTCGTTTTTCGTGCGCCCCAAAGCTATACGGGCGAAAATGTGGCGGAGATTTCCTGCCACGGCGGTCTTTATGTGACCAAGCGTGTGCTTCGCGCCGCCCTCAATGCAGGTGCAACCCCTGCAGAGGCAGGCGAATTTACAAAACGAGCCTTCCTCAACGGAAAAATCGACCTTGCCGCCGCCGAAAGTGTTATGGCTCTTATCGGCGCATCGGGCAAGCAAGCCGCATCAGCGGCGCTCAACACTCTTGACGGCAATCTGAGCCGTGAAATAAGAAGCGTTGCCCAATCAATCGTTTCAATCTGCGCCTCCCTTGCCGCCTGGGTTGACTACCCTGACGAGGATATCGAGGACACAAGTGCCGCAGATATGCTGCCCGTATTTGAAAATGCCAAAAAAGAATTATCAGATATAATCCGCCGCTACGATTGCGGACGAGCCGTCACCGACGGCGTTGATGCCGTTATCGTCGGCAGACCCAATGTAGGCAAATCCACGCTGATGAATATGCTCACGGGCTTTGAGCGCTCAATCGTAACCGATATCGCAGGCACAACCCGTGATGTGGTTGAGGAAAAAATCGTGCTTGGCGAAATCATTATGAGAGTTGCTGACACGGCAGGAATCCGCGAAACCGAAAATGTTGTTGAAAATATCGGTGTCAGCCTTGCGAGACAGCGCCTCGAGCGTGCCGAGCTTCTGCTTGCCGTTTTTGACGGCAGCGAGCCGCTTACCGCCGATGACCTCGACATCATAAACAGCAGCAAGGACAAAAAAGCAATTGCTCTGCTCAACAAGGCAGACCTGCCCCTTGCCGCTGACCGACAGATTATTTCCGACTCATTTGAATTTGTTGTTGAGCTTTCCGCATCAACGGGCGAAGGCAGAGACGAGCTTGAAAAGGCGGTTGCCGAAATCTGCTCCACGGATGAATTCAATCCCAATGCCGCCTGCCTGACGAGCGAAAGGCAGAGGCAATGCTGCGTGAATGCGCTCTCGAGCATCGAGGATGCCGTTGCCGCCATTAACTCGGGAATGACTCTTGATGCCGTCAATGTCTGCGCCGACTGCGCAATTGATGCTCTGCTCGAGCTGACGGGCGAAAAAGCGACCTCGGCGGTTGTTGACGAGGTTTTCTCAAGATTCTGCGTAGGCAAGTAAAAATATACAATTATTATTCTTATTTCGCACTAAAACAGCGGTTTTTAATGCGAATTTCGCAAAATAAAGCCGATTTCGGAATACAGACGATTGCGTAAAGCAAAATGACCTGAGCATCGTTTCAAAAATTTCTATCGGCTGTAAACGAGAGGTTTTTGAGGGTGATTTTTTGCACGTTTCAAAAAGTTTTCCACACTCGCAAAACCGATAGTGAATAAACTTCCACCCAATAAACATTTCATCGATTTAAATCGTTAAACTTATTAAGCGGAGATTTTTATGGAATACATTTCTGAAAATTTTGATGTTGCCGTTATCGGCGCAGGACACGCGGGAATCGAAGCGGGTCTTGCCGCCGCGCGCCTCGGATGCAAAACGGCGGTTTTCACAATCAACCTTGACTGGGTCGGCAATATGCCCTGCAACCCCTCAATCGGCGGCACATCAAAGGGTCACCTTGTGCGTGAGATTGATGCCCTCGGCGGCGAAATGGGCGTTGCGGCTGACCTGAACACTCTGCAGAACAGAATGCTCAATCTGGGCAAGGGTCCTGCGGTGCATAGTCTGCGCGCGCAGATTGACCGCCGTGCATATTCGGATTATATGAAATCCGTTATGGAAAAGCAGGAAAATATGTATCTGCGTCAGGCGGAAATCATTGATATCCGCAAGGACGGCGACGAGTGGGTGCTGAAAACACGCCTTGAAGCCCTCCACAGAGCAAAGGCTGTTATCATTGCAACGGGTACTTTCCTTGCAGGCAAGGTATTCATCGGCGATGTTTCCTATGACAGCGGACCCGACGGAATGTTCCCGTCCGTTGAGCTTGCAAAGGCGCTCAAGGAGCTTGGCGTTATGACACGCCGATTCAAGACGGGTACTCCGCCCCGAATAAACCGCAGAAGCGTTGATATTCAAAGCCTTGAGCCTCAGCATGGTGATGAGAAAATCACACATTTTTCATACAGAAAAGACATTGAAGTACGCAACACCGAGCCTTGTTACATAACATATACGGGCGAGGAAACCAAGAAAATTATACTTGAAAATCTTCACCGTTCACCCCTTTATTCGGGCAAAATTGACGGTGTAGGTCCGAGGTATTGCCCAAGCATTGAGGATAAAATCGTTCGTTTTTCGGAAAAAGAACGTCACCAGATATTCGTTGAGCCTTGCGGCGCAAACACGGATGAGATGTATCTGCAGGGACTTTCTTCCTCGCTTCCCGAAGATGTTCAGCTCAAAATCGTTCGCAGCATACCCGGACTCGAAAATGCGGAATTTCTCCGCACCGCATATGCCATTGAATACGATTGCGTTGACCCTCTCTCACTCCGTCAGACCCTTGAATTCAAGGATTTTGAGGGACTTTACGGCGCAGGTCAGTTCAACGGCTCCAGCGGATACGAGGAAGCAGCGGCTCAGGGTCTTGTTGCAGGAATGAATGCCGCGCTCAAAATTCAGGGCAAAGACCCCGTTATCCTTGACCGCACAACCTCATACATCGGCACTCTGATTGATGACCTTGTGACCAAAGGCTGCTCCGACCCTTACAGAATGATGACCTCCCGCTCCGAATACCGCCTCATCTTAAGGCAGGATAATGCGGACCGCAGGCTTACGGAAATCGGCTATAAAGCAGGGCTTATCAGCGAGGAAAGATATGCTGAATTCCTCAAAAAGCTTGAGCTGATTGCCGAGGAAAGAGAAAGAATTGCGGCTCTTTCAATCCCCAAAACTCCCGAAATTGACGCAATGCTTGTTTCACGTGAAACATCCGCCCTTGAAAAAGGCGTTAAAATGATTGAACTTCTGCGCAGACCGCAGATTAATTACGAGGCACTTGCTCCCTTTGACAAGACCCGACCCGACCTGCCCGACGAGGTTTTTGAGCAGGTTGAAATCGATATCAAGTATGAGGGCTATATCAAGCGACAGCAGATGCAGATAAATGAACTGCGCCGCCTTGAGGTCAAGCGCCTTCCCGAAGACCTTGATTATAACCTGATTACGGGTTTGCGCCTTGAAGCGATGGAGAAACTCTCCAAAATCCGACCCGAAACCGTGGGTCAGGCATCCCGAATTTCAGGCGTATCGCCTGCCGATATCTCGGTTTTACTTATTTATCTTGAGAGGAACGGTATAAATGTTTAACACCTCCCTTCTGATTTCCGATGCGGAAAGACTCGGAATTACGCTCACCGATGAGCAGATAACCCGATTTGATATACTCTCCAACCTGCTTGTTGAGCAGAATAAAACAATGAATTTAACAGCTATCACCGACCCCGACGGTATTGCCGTCAAGCATTTTGCAGACAGCATTTCCGTGCTGACTGCCGCAGAAATGCCAAAGGGCGCAAGGGTACTTGATGTGGGTACGGGCGCAGGCTTTCCCGGCATCCCCCTGCTGATTATGCGACCCGACCTTGACCTGACGATGATTGACAGCACGGCAAAAAAGCTGAAATATGTCGAAAACACGGTTAATGAGCTTGGTCTTATCGCAACAACCCTTCACACAAGGGCTGAAGAAGCAGGTCAGAGCAAGGAATACAGAGAAAAGTTTGATTTTGTCTGTTCCCGTGCGGTTGCGGCGCTGAATGTGCTTTGTGAATACTGCCTGCCATTTGTCAAGCAAAACGGACTTTTCATTGCGATGAAGGGCGCAAAGGCTCAGGAAGAAATTGACGGCGCAAAGGCGGCTATCAAGACTCTCGGCGGCAAAATCATTGCAGAAAAGTCATTTTCACTTTCCGACGGCGGCGAAAGAACGCTTGTTATCATCAAAAAGATATCGCAAATTCCGCCCAAATATCCCAGACCCTCTGCACAGATTGCCAAAAAGCCTCTTTAATTTTAATATGAATTGTCGTTTTGTCATTCCTTTTGACGAACGCTTTTGCTGGACAATCCCCTCTTTCGGTGCTATGATTTAGTCATCGGAAGGGGGATTTACTGTTTGAAGAATAACAAATACAAAATCGGCGGTCAGATAATTCTTGTGCCGCAGGAGGAGATTTATCCCAACCCCAATCAGCCCCGTCAGCGGTTTGACTTTGATGAGCTTGAGGGTCTTGCCCAGAGCATCAGGCAAAACGGCATAATTCAGCCCATAGCGGTCAGAGTCAATGACAAGGGTCACTATGAACTTATCTCGGGCGAAAGACGGCTCAGGGCATCGAGACTTGTCGGGATAACCAAAATTCCGTGCATTATAATGGAGGCGAGCGACAGCAAATCCGCGCTTTTCGCCCTTATTGAGAACATACAGCGCACAGACCTGAGCTTTTTTGAAGAGGCTCTTGCCATAGACAAGCTTATCAATGAATACGGGATGAGCCGTGACGAGGTTTGCAAAAAGCTTGGCAAAGCACCGCCCACCATTTCAAATAAACTGCGTTTGCTGCGGCTTCCCGAAGAAATCCGCCTGAAAATCGTTCAGGAAAACCTGACGGAGCGCCACGCAAGGGCTTTGCTGAAACTTACCACCCTCTCCCAGATTGAAAGGGCGCTTTCGATAATAGCCGAAAAAAGACTGAATGTTGCGGAATCCGAAAAGCTGATTGACCAGATTCTGAACACGGATAACCGCCGCAGACAGCCGCCAGTAAAGCTTTTTAAGGATGTACGCATTTTTGTTAATACCCTTAACCACGCCGTTGACACCATGAGACGGGCAGGGATTGAGGCAGATTCCGCCAAGAGCGAAACGGATGAATATATTGAATACATTGTCCGTATTCCAAAGGCAGGCAACTGCGTTATAAAGGCAAAGCGCACATCCGCTTAATTTCTGACATCCACTTACCATATCTTTCTCTTTCACACCCACATCCACAGCGGGAGGGGCAGGTTAATTCCTGCCCCTCTTGCTGTTTCACGTGAAACATTTTTAAGTGAAAAGTGAACAGTTATGGGTGGGCGTTGCCCACACCCATTTGTATAAGTGAAAAATTTAATTTTCTCTTTTCTTTTATAAATTTATATGTTATACTTTAATTAAATCGGCGGGAGCAAGCCCCCGCCCTACTATATTGATTACATTAAATAATATAAATGGAGAGATTATTTTGGGCAAAACTGTTGCAATAGTCAACCAGAAAGGCGGAGTCGGAAAAACCACTTCCGCCGTTAACCTTACCGCCGCACTCGGCAGTAAAGGATATAAAGTGCTGCTTGTTGATATCGACCCTCAGGGCAACTCCACAAGCGGCTTGGGAGTCAACAAAAGAGGTCTTGAAAAATCCTCATACAGCGTGCTTATCGGCGGCTGTCCCGCTGAGGAAGCAATTGTTGAAACCCCCTACACCAATGTTTTTGTTATGCCGTCAAGCATGGACCTTGCAGGCGCAGAGCTTGAGCTTGTTGAAACTCAGAAAAGAGAGTCAAGGCTCAAGAATTCACTTGCACTTGTCAAAGACAAGTTCGATTTCATTTTTTTGGACTGTCCCCCGTCGCTGGGTCTTATCACTCTTAACGGACTTTGCGCCGCTGATACGCTGATTGTCCCCATTCAATGCGAATTCTTTGCGCTGGAGGGTCTCTCTCAGCTTATCGCAACCGTGCGCACGGTCAAGCGACTTTATAACCCCTACATAGAAATCGAAGGTGTGCTGCTGACGATGTATAACGGTCAGCTCAATCTGACTCAGCAGGTTGTTGAGGAAGTCAAGCGTTGCTTCCCGAAAAAGGTTTATTCAACGGTTATTCCGAGAAATGTGCGCCTTTCCGAGGCACCCAGCTACGGTCAGCCCGTTATGTACTACGATAAATCCTCAAAAGGCGCTCACGCATACAGCGACCTTGCGGATGAATTCCTCAAAATGAACGGTAAGGAGAAATAATATGGCACCCAAAAAAAGCGGACTCGGCAGAGGACTTGACTCCCTGCTTATGGATAATTCACTTGAAGAAACCGGCGCAGGTCAGCCCGTGAAGCTTGCGCTTATGGAAATTGAGCCTAACAAGGAGCAGGCAAGAAAGCAGTTTGACGAGGAGGCTCTTTCAGAGCTTGCGGATTCAATTGCTCAGCACGGTGTGCTGCAGCCTCTGCTTGTGCGCCCGATGATTGGCGGCGGCTATCAGCTCGTTGCAGGCGAAAGACGATGGAGGGCAAGCCGCATTGCAGGGCTTACTCAGGTTCCCGTTATCATCAAGGAGCTTTCGGACACCGAGGCGGCGGTTATTTCGCTTATTGAAAACCTGCAACGTGAGGACCTCAACCCCGTTGAAGAAGCTCTCGGATTTGCAAGCCTTATGAAAGACTTCGACCTCACTCAGGAGGAAGCTGCACAGCGTGTGGGCAAATCACGCCCCGCAGTTGCAAACGCACTCCGCCTGCTCAAGCTGCCCGAGGCAGTTCTTGATATGGTGCGCGAAAACAAGCTTTCCGCAGGTCACGCAAGAGCGCTCGCCTCCCTCAGCGATGAAAAGCTGATTATCTCAACAGCGGAGTTTGTTGTTGCAAAGGCGCTTTCCGTAAGAGCAACGGAAAAGCTTGTCAAATCACTTACGGCAGAGAAAAAAGAGAAAAAGAAGGCATCCTCAAGGAACACCTTCTTTGATGAGGTTGAGCTTTCGCTCAATAACAGCCTCGGCAGAAAAGCAAGGGTCATTACAAAAAGCGGAAAAGAAAGCGGAACGCTCGAAATTGCATTTTTTGACAAGGATGACCTGGCAAGAATCGCAAATATACTCTCTGCTCTTGAATAAAAAAATCCACCCGAGAAAATTGATTTTCGGGTGGAATATTCTTTTATGGAATTAAAAATGTTGATAACTTGATGGAAAAGTGGAAAAGTAGCTCAGTAAACACGAAAAACCGCTTCAACGAAGCGGTTATGGAGCGGATGACGAGGCTCGAACTCGCTACCTCCACCTTGGCAAGGTGGCGCTCTACCAGATGAGCTACATCCGCAACTGCAAGAGAGATTATAGCAAAGACTCAGGCAAATGTCAAGTATTATTTTTAATTTTTTTACAGACTTTTTTCGATAAAAAATTTGAAAAAGTGTTTATTTGTTTCCCGTTTGCTGATATAATTAAAATATACAGCCTTTTTTGAAATATTCATAAAAACGGTGAGGGATTAATATGTATAACATTCTTATTTGCGATGACGAGGCGGATATCCGCTCGGCGTTAAGAATTTATCTTGACGGCAGCGACGATTATAACATCCTCGAGGCGGAAAACGGCAAGCAGGCTCTGGAAATAATTCAGAGTCAGGACATTCACCTGCTGCTGATGGATATTATGATGCCCGTTATGGACGGTATGCGTGCGCTGACCCGTCTGCGTGAACAGGGCAATAATATCCCTGTTATCCTGCTGACGGCGAAAAGTCAGGACACAGACAAAATCAGGGGTCTCAACGCAGGCGCAGACGATTATATCACAAAGCCCTTCAACCCCGTTGAGGTTATTGCGAGAGTCAAGTCGCAGATTCGCCGCTATGTGCGCTTCGGCGGCTCGGTTGCTCCCGCACCCAAAACAAACATACTGCGCAACGGCGGAATCGAGCTTGATGTTGACTCAAAAACCGCAACAATCGACGGCGAGCCGATTAACCTGACTCCAACGGAAATGATGCTGCTCAGATTTTTTATGGAAAATCTGGACAAGGTGTTCCCACCAAAGCAGATTTACCGCCTTGTCTGGGGCGATGACCCCCTCGGCGCGGAGAATACCGTTACCGTTCATATCCGCCACCTGCGCGAAAAAATCGAAATTGACCCCGCTAACCCCGAATTCCTGATTTCAAGCTGGGGTCACGGCTACAAAATGGTCAGCAAAAAAGTTCCCGAGAAGATAACAAGGGGTGACGAACAGTGAAAAAAGGGCAATTGCACTCCGAAACCGACCGCACCTCCTCAATGATTATTCTCATTGTTCTTACCGTTGTTGCAGTCGGCTGTATTCTTGGTATGAACTACCTTTTCGAGTATAATTTTTACGAGAAAAACGACGACGGCAATACTGCAAGGAGCGTTGCCGTGCAGATTTATTCCCTTAACGATTCCGAGCAGGCAATTGACTATTTCAACTGTGTGAACGAGAACAAGGATTTTTACAGAATAAAATATTATGAGGAAAAATTCTCAAGGGAAAATTCAAACTTTGTTTTTATTGTAACGGATATCGCAAGCGGCGAAGTTCTGCTGGACAGCACAGCGAATGATGATATTTCCTTTGAAGAAATAAAAAACAATACCGAATACACGGGCAGCACGGATTACATCACAACTGACGAAGCGGGAAATGTTATACCCGTCAGGCTTTCTTACGCAATTATTGCGGAGAGCGAGCAGTATGCAACGGATAAATACAGCCACGCATTCAGCTGGATTGCGGCGGCGGATTCGCTCAAATATGTGCTGTTTGCTGTGCTTTTAATCTGCATTCTGATAATCGTTATTCTGCTTTGCCTGCTGACAATCAACGCAGGCGAAACGAACGATAATACGGGCGAAATCGTACCCGGTTTTATTGACAAGCTTCCCCTTGACCTATGCACGATTGTGCTGAGTCTGCTGTTCGTTGTTGCGTGGATAATTATAAGCCTGACAACGGCGGCGGACGTTGATATGGTTCTCAACAACGTTGTTGTTATGTTCACCTGCGTTGCGGCAATGCTTGTTATTCAGACATATCTGACAACTCTTTCCGTAAGAGTAAAAATGGGTAAAATCTATAAAAATACGGTTGTTTACAAGATTTACCGCAAGTTCAAACGCAAAACTCCCAGAAATGTAAGGCGCAAGGTGAGCGATATTTCACCGTTCAAAAAGCTGATTGCAGGCATAGTTGTGTTTTTCCTTTCCGAGGCGGCTATTCTTGCCACGCTGACCTATCTCGGCGTGCTGGATAAAACCTCGGAGCCTCGCTCGGTTATGCTGATGTTCGTAATTATATGGGGCATCACAAGGCTGATTGTTATTCCCGTTTTTTCAATGATCGCAATTAACCTTTATTATGTTAAGGAAGAAGGTCAGAGGCTTGCGGAGGGTGTGCTTGGCGACGAAATCACCAAAAAGCTGACTATTTCAAGCATCCGCGCCCACGGCAAAAACCTTGACCAGATCAAAAAAGAAATTCACAAAGCCGTTGAGCAGGAGCTGAAAAGCGAAAGGCTGCGAAATGAGCTTATCACCAATGTTTCCCACGATATCAAAACTCCCCTCACAACAATCAAGAGCTACATTGAATTTTTGCAGAGCGACAGCCTGACCGATGAGCAGAGGAAAGAATACCTCGCCATTGTTTCAAAGCATACGGAGAGGCTTTCCGTATTGGCGAACAATCTTGTTGAGGTTTCGCAGATTACATCGGGCAATATCGAGGTCAAGAGCGAAAAGACAAGCCTTAACATTGTTATCGAGCAAACTCTTGACGGCTTTGCACTCAAGCTTGACGAAAGCGAGATTCTGCCGAGGGTTATCATTCCCGAGGAGGATGTTTATATTATGGGCGACGGCGAATGGCTGTGGCGCATATTCTCCAATCTTTTCAACAATGCGTGCAAATACGGCGCGGCAGGCACAGACCTTGAAATAAACCTTGACAAACACGGCGAAAAAGCGGTTGTCACCGTTTCCAACATATCGGAAAAACCCCTTAAAATTGAGGGCGACGAGCTGCTGGAGCGTTTTGTCAGAGGCGACAGCTCAAGGCACACCGAGGGCAACGGTCTGGGACTTTCAATTGCAAAGAGTCTTGCCGAGCTTCAGGGCGGAACCCTTGAAATCTCCGCAAAAGACGAAAAATTCACGGTAATTCTCTGCTTTGATGCTGTGGAATAAAAAAATCACCCGTTATGAGCAACAACTCATAACGGGTTTATTCATCTTTAAGACCCAAAATATAATCAACGCTTGTGTCATAAAGCTTTGCCAATGCAATAAGAACATCGGTCGGAACATCACGCAAGCCTCTTTCGTATCGGCTGTATTGCGGCTGTTTCATTGAAAGATATTCTGCAACCTGTGCCTGAGTAAGGTCATGGTCCTCACGCAAATCTTTTATTCTTTTGTAAAAAGCCAATAACCTCACCTCTTTTATTACTGTTTGGTTATTGACATTCTATCACGGATATTTTAAAATATACTTTATAATAACCATATGGTTATAAGTATTAAAAATAGGTGATAATATGATAAATTTAAGAATACTAAGAGAACAAAATAAATTGACTCAAACTCAGCTTTGCCAAAAATGAAACAGAAAATCGTGAAGTGCCGTATGAATTTCTGATATTTTTTGCACGGTTTTTCAACACAACAACAGATTATATTTTAGGAATAAGTGAAGATATTGAAAAACATTGATTTCAGATAATAGTTGGTAGGGGCGGATATTATCCGCCCGTTTTTTTGAGCGATTTGTGAATCACCCCTACAATTCCGAATTGCAAATTGTCTATTCCTCGCTCCACCATTCGCTTTTCCAGATTCTTTCAGTCAATTCATTTGCAATAGCATTGATTTTGTCATAATCCATTGCATCAATGTAGCATTTTTCAAGGTCATCGTGGATTTCCTTGGCAGATTTCAGGGAAATTATTGCCTCATTCATCAACTCATTTGCCGCTTTTGCCGCAAAAGTAAGCCGTGATTTATGGGATGATATTTCCGAATAAGAATAAAATCGCCTTAAATTTACGCTTTTTTCAGGCTCGATATTCAGCCTGCAAAGCTTATCCGCAGTAAAAAATCCCAGCGACAATTCCTTGATTATAATGTGGCGGATTGCCTTTTCTCTGCCCACGCACGGGCTTGAAATAACCGAAAATCCGCTTGCAAGAGCGTATGAGCGAATCTCCGAAATCAGCTTTGACGCCGCTATTCCGAAATCATCCTCAAAAACGATTTTTTCATCGCAGAGGGCATTCACCGTGTCGCTCAGAAAGAGATATCCGTCGGGCGTAATTGCGTCCAGCAGCCTTGTTTTTTCCGTTCCGATTCTGCCCGAAGGTCTTTTGAAATATCTGCCCGAAACCCTTGATGCGTAACGCATCAGCCTCTCTTCGTCAAGGCAGTCGAGACAGATTTTTTCGCCGTCAGTAAAGATTGAAAATGCCGATTCGATAAACCGCCTGCCCCGCTTGTGGCAGGCTTTGTTTTTATCCGTCAGTTCAATTATTTTCTCCTTATTTTCAAGGAGCTTTTCCTTATTCCAACATTCGCCGAGGTTGATTATTTCGCCCGTTGCGCCGGGATAATCGGGGTCAAGTGTGTGTGGCGATGTGCCGTCGCATACGCTCACCCTCAGCGACGGAAAAATAACTCCGTCAAGGGAATGAGGGTCTGAGGAACAGAAAATTCTTTCACATTCAATATCCCTTTTTTGCATTTCGTCCGCAATTTTTCTCATCAGCGAGGATTTGCCCGTGCCGGGTCCGCCCTTCAGAATATATGTATACTGTCCTTCAATTTTCGGTGTAAGCTGCGAAAAACAGCTGAAAAAACCGTTTTTACCACCCGAGCCGAGAAAATATGCTTCGTTCATAATCAGCCCTCCTGAGATATTGTTACTACTAAATTATTCAAAATTGCCGCAAATGTGAAAAAATATATGTAAATTAATAAAAATTTAACTTGATATTATTATAATTATATTATATAATGTATTGGTAAATAATAATGGCAGAAAGAGCATTCTTTTGGTCATGTGGCGTGTGGGTCCTGTGCGACAGGGCACCGTGAACCATGTCAGGCGGGTGAACCGAGCAGCATTAAGCGGACAGTTTTGTGCGCCACAGTCTGCCTGCCGCCATATGACCAAGAGAATGCTCTGTTTTTATATTCAATTATGTAAGGATGTGAAAGGAATGTATCAGGCGCTTTACCGCAAGTGGAGACCAAAGGATTTTGCCGATGTTTACGGTCAGCCTCATGTTACAAGAACTTTGCAGAATCAGCTTGAAAGCGGAAGAATATCCCACGCATATCTTTTCACAGGCTCAAGAGGTACGGGTAAAACAACCTGCGCAAAAATTCTTTCAAAGGCTGTCAACTGCCTGAATCCCGTCAACGGAAATCCCTGCAACGAGTGTGAAATCTGCAGAGGAATTGAAAACGGCTCAATCCTTGATGTAATTGAAATTGACGCAGCCAGCAACAACGGCGTTGATAACATAAGAGACCTGCGTGAGGAAGCTAATTTTACCCCTGCAAACGCAAAATACAGGGTTTATATCATTGACGAGGTGCATATGCTCTCCATCGGCGCATTCAATGCGTTGCTCAAAACCCTTGAAGAGCCGCCCTCACATGTTATATTCATCCTCGCAACAACGGAAATTCATAAGCTCCCCTCAACCATTCTCTCAAGATGTCAGCGATTTGATTTCAAGAGAATTGCTCCCGAGGATATTACTGCAAGGCTTATGTATGTTGCGGAAAAAGAAAATGTTAATCTAACTCCAAATGCCGCAAGCCTGATTGCAAGAATTGCGGACGGCGGAATGAGAGATGCGCTTTCTCTGCTTGACCGCTGCTTTGCAATGGGAACGGATATTGATGAAACAGCCGTCAGCGATGCGGCAGGCATTGCAGGCACGGTTCACCTTTTCTCATTCTCCGAATTTGTTGCAAACGGCGATTTTACCAACGCACTTAAGCTTGTTTCAAAGCTTCACAGCGATTCCTGCGATATCGACAGCCTCTGCACCGAGCTTACTCTCCATTTCCGCAACCTTATGGTTGCAAAAACAGTCGGCGACTGTGAGGGGCTTATCGTCTGCTCAAAGGATGAGCTTGAAAAAATAAAAGAAAGAGCAGGTCAGCTTAAGCTTTCAAAGATACTTTCGTGCATTGAGGTGCTTGAGCAGACTGCAAAAAATATCAAAAATGCCGCAAACAAAAAAATTCAGCTTGAAGCGGCAGTTATAAAAATGTGCGCTCCGTCAGCATCTTCGGGCGAGGGAATTTCCGCCGACCTTGAAATGCGAATCAGCGCAATTGAAGAAAAGCTTGCAGCGATAGTCGGCAACGCACCTGCACCCGCGCAGAAAGCGCCCGTTGCTCCTCCCGTCAGCGCTCCCGCCCCGAAGCCTGCGGAGCCTGAAAATAAAAAAGAGGAGGAAAAGCCGCCCGTTCCCGAGGAAGCGCCTGCTCCTCAGCCTGCACCCCAAAAGGCTCCCGAAACGGATGTGGAAATCCCCGACGGCAGCTTTGAGCAATGGCCCGAGGTTCTTGATAAAATTATGCGCTACGACATTCCCCTTTTCGGAATTATGGCAAATTCAACCGCATCAATCAAAAACGGCAGAGTTGTTATTCATTCCGATAACCCCACTCTTTTTGATTTTATCTGCACGGATACTCATTCAAAAGAGCTTGCAAGAGCAGTTTATGAGGTTGTTGGCAGAAAAATGAAAATTGCGGTTTCCAATACGGAAAAATCCAAAGCAGCAACAAGTCCTTTAGAAAACTTAAAGGCTAAAATAAATAATTTCAATAATAACGGAGGATAAAAATATGAAAGCAAGAATTCCCGGCGGCGCCAATCAGGGCGGCAATATGATGAAAAAAATTCAGGAAATGCAGGAAAATATGCAGAAGATTCAGCAGGAGGTTGAAGAAACCGAATTTTCCTCATCCGTAGGCGGCGGCGCAGTTGAAGTTGTTGTAAATGGCGCTCACGAGGTTGTTGCGGTTAACCTCAAGCCCGAGGTTGTTGACCCCGACGATGTTGAAATGCTTCAGGACCTTATCATTTCCGCTTTCAACGAGAGCATCCGCAAGGCAAACGAAGCAATGGAGAAGGGTATGGAAAGAGCTAAAGGCGGTCTTTCAATCCCCGGTCTTTTCTGATGAGCGGATTTACTCCATCACTTGAAAAGCTTATTGAGCAGTTTGCCCGTCTGCCGTCCGTAGGCAGAAAAAGTGCGCAAAGGCTTGCATTCCATATGCTTTCCCTGAGCGATGAGGATGCGCAGAAGTTTACCGAAGCCATTCTTAACGCACGCAGCTCAATAAAGAGATGCAGCGTATGCTGCAACCTGACCGACGGCGAAATTTGCTCTGTATGTTCATCTCCGTCAAGGGATAAATCAACAATCTGCGTTGTTGAGGACCCGAGAGATGTTATTGCACTTGAGCGCACTCACGAATACAACGGGCTTTATCATGTGCTTCACGGAGTTATATCCCCGATGAATGACATCAATCCCGAGGATATATGCATCAAGGAGCTGCTTTTAAGGCTCAGCGACGATACGGTTAAGGAAATTATTATGGCAACCAACCCCACGGTAGAGGGCGAGGCAACCTCAATGTATATTTCAAGGCTCATAAAGCCCCTCGGCGTAAGAGTAAGCCGCCTTGCATACGGTGTACCCGTCGGCGCAGACCTTGAATATGCGGATGAATTTACCCTTATCCGAGCCATTGAGGGCAGAAACGATATGTAAAAATCTGCGGTGTTTTCAAGTATAAGTTTTCCACATATTTATACTTATCCACATTGCGGTTTTCCACGTTTACACATTCCCGTAAATTCCCAAGTTAATAACTCCGGGTTATCAACAAAAAAATGTTGATAATTTTCGGCAAAGCTTCCTTATTTTTCAAGGGTTTCGGGAGTTATACCATATTTTAACGCCCCCTACTATTACTACTATAATATAGATATATTACATTCATATATATAATCAAAAAAAATGTTTTCTTGCCGCAAGCGGCAACAGAAAGGCTTTCCCTGAGTGGAAAACCCAAGGAGGAAAAAAATGAAGATTTTTTGCAACACAACAGAGCTTTCGGAAGCTTGCCAGAATGTTCAGAGAGCAGCTTCAACAAAAACTGCCATCCCTGCCATTGAGGGTATACTTATGGTTGCAAAGGACGGCACTCTCACCCTGACGGGCTATGACCTTGAAATGGGTATCACAACCTCGATCCCCGCAAAGATTGAGGAGGAAGGCGAGCTTGTTCTTAATGCCCATATGTTCAGCGAAACATTAAGAAAGCTGCCTGCAAGTACAGTCAGCATTTTCAGCGATCAGAGAAATATTGCGGCTATAACCTGCGGCGAGTTTGAATCAACTCTTATCGGCATTTCAGCCGAGGAATATCCCGACCTTCCTTCGGTTTCAGGCGGATATCCCGTAACCGTAAGTCAGGAAATCCTCAAGGATATGATAAGAAAAACTATTTTCTCCGTATCCGTAAAGGACAGCAAAATTGTTCACACGGGTGTTAAGTTTGAGATTGAAGAAAATCATATAAGACTTATTGCTGTTGACGGCGTACGCCTTGCAATCCGCAACGAAAATATTGATTACAGCGGCGAAGTTCTTTCGTTTGTTGTTCCCGCAAAAACTCTTTCAGAGGTTATGAAGCTGATGAAGGAAGGCGAGGAGCTTGTAACAATCAGCGTCGGCAAGAGACATATTATCTTTGAGCTTTGCGGCTATCAGATTATTTCAAGACTTCTTGACGGCGAATTCCTTAACTACAAGGCTGCAATCCCCTCGGCAACAAAAACCGTTATTCATGTAAATACAAAGAGCTTTATTGATAGTATCGACAGAACATCGCTTATCATCACCGATAAAATCAAGAGTCCTGTAAAGTGCATTTTCGAGGATAATTTTATCAAAATTTCGAGCATCACCTCTCTCGGTACTGCAAACGACAAGATTTCCGCTCAGATTGAGGGCGAAAGCTGTACTGTAGGCTTTAATAATAAGTATATGATTGAGGCTCTGCGCGTCTGCGATACGGATGAGGTCAGAATTATGCTCAACGGCGCCGTTGCGCCCATTCTCATCGTACCCAAGCAGGGCGATGAATTCATATTCCTTATTCTTCCCGTGAGGCTGAAAAATGAAGATTAAAGTAAAAGTTGCTCCCAAAAAGCAGGTGAGCAAAAAAATAGATACTGATTTTATCAGGCTTGATTCATTCCTGAAGATGTGCGATGCCGTTCAGACGGGCGGTCACGCAAAAATCGTTATTCAGGAGGGAGAGGTCAGGGTTAACGGCGAGGTCTGCACCCAGAGAGGCAGAAAGCTCCGTAGCGGTGACTGCGCCGAATTTGAAAATGTTGTGTATAATGTAGAATAAATGAATTGCCTTGCGGCATTAATTGATTTTATCATGAATTGCAAACTGCGTTTGCATGATTTGCACCTTCGGTGCGTTTCGGATAGGCTCTGCCTATGACCGATTTATATAATGAATTACGAAAGTAATTCAATTCATGGAGCGAAGCGAGAATTCATGACGGTTTGCCGTCAATTCATGGCAAAGCCAAATCATTTTATTAGGGGACGGAAAATATGATAATCAAATATCATTCCGCCAAAAATTTCAGAAATCTTGAGTCAATCGAGTTTGAGCCGCATCCCGAAATGAATGTTATTTACGGTGAAAACGGGCAGGGCAAGACGAATATTATTGAAAGCATATGGCTTTTAACGGGCTTTTACAGCTTCAGGGCAAGAAAAAATGCCCAGCTTATTGAGCAGGGCAAGGCAGAGGCCGAAATTGAAAACAATTTTTATTCACACTCGCGTGAACAAAATGCGGTTATGAAAATCAATAAACGCAAGGAAATCGTTCTTAACGGAGTTAAGGAAGAATCGCCGAGAGTGATGATGGGCAAATATTATGCCGTTGTTTTTTCGCCTGCAACCCTCGGTCTTGTTCAGGACGGACCGGGCGAAAGACGCAAGATGCTTGACATTGCGCTGAGTCTGATAAAGCCGAATTATGCGGTGATTATGTCGCGATATCTGCGTGTGCTTGACCAGAGAAACGCTTTGCTTAAAAAATTCGGCGAGCGAAGCTTTGAAAACGGATATATCAGCCCGTGGGATACGGAGCTTGCGAATCTGGGCGCAAAAATAATAAAATACCGCCTTGATTATGTTGAGCAGCTTTCCGCTCTTTCCGCCGAAATTTATAAAGGAATCAGCTCAGGCAGAGAAGAATTCGCATTTTATTATGATTTTTCAAAGGAAAACATAAGCGAAAGTGAAATAAAAGAAAAACTTATTTCCGATATAGAAAAATCAAGGGAAGCGGACATAAAAAGGCTTTACACAAACGCAGGTCCTCATACTCACGACCTTGTTCTGAATCTCAACGGCAGAGATGCAAGAATTTTCGGCTCGCAGGGTCAGCAAAGGTCGTGCGCTCTTGCAATGAAGCTCGGCGAGGCATCGATAATCGAAAAAATAACGGGTGAATGTCCCGTTGTGCTGCTTGATGATGTTATGAGCGAGCTTGACGAAGGCAGGCAGACTTTTATACTGAATTATCTCGATAACTGGCAGGTTTTTATCACCTGCTGCGACCCGTCACAGCTTTTGCGCTCCAAAAAAGGCAAAGCATTTGAGGTTGTTGACGGAAAAATAAAGGAAATGGAGTAGGCTATGTATCTGCATCTCGGTATGGATAAGGTTATAACCTTTGATGAAATCATCGGAATTTTTGACCTTGACACAACCACGGTCTCCAAAAGCACGAGAAATTATCTTGCAAAAGCCGAAAAGGCGGGCATAGTTGAAAATATCTGCTACGATTTGCCCAAATCCTTTATTGTCTGCCGCAACAAAAACGGCGAGGATAAGGTTTATATCTCGCAGATTTCCTCAACAACCCTGCTGAAAAGAACAAACTATGTTGACAGTCTTAATAATGTATGAAAAAAGCGCCTTTTCAGGCGGGTTTTTTTCGGCTCCCTCTGATGAGGGAGAAAAATATAAACAGTTTATTATTTAATACCTAAAATATAATCTGATGATACATTATATATTTTTGTAATGGCAACTAAGACATCATAAGAAAGTGAATTTTTTCCAAGCTCATACTTTGTATATGTTGTTCTTGAAATATTGCATCCGTAGTTTTTTAATTTCTCACATAATTGTCTTTGAGTAAGATTATTTTTTATTCTTAATGTTTTTAAATTTTGAGAGATAACAGTATTCATAATTAACCTCTTTATATGGGGATTATATC
The DNA here is from genome assembly GCA_045632815.1 of Acutalibacteraceae bacterium. Lineage (GTDB taxonomy): Bacteria > Bacillota > Clostridia > Oscillospirales > Acutalibacteraceae > CAG-177. The sequence goes on from JAZQXJ010000041.1 coordinate 58,804, forward strand.
CCCTTAATAAAAAAGATTATAACCCCCATAATATTTATTGTCAATATTAAGGGGATGTTTTTATGATTATTTTTGATAAACTCTGGATTACAATGAAAGAAAAGAATGTTTCAACCTATCAACTCCGTGAAAATTGCGGAATTGACAGCAAAACAGTAAGAAGATTAAAAGCAAATGAAAATATTGAAACAAAAACATTGAATAAGATCTGTTCTTTTTTGAATTGCCGCCTTGAAGATATCGCTGAATACAGAGAAGATTAAAACCGCCCGAAAAGGCGGTTTTTGTTATATAAAACTTATTTTAAAAAATAATTTCGAATTCCGAATTTATAATTGCTTTATTATTCTTCCGCCGCCGATGAGGGTGTCGCCGTCATAAAAAACTGCGCCCTGACCGGGGGTTACCGAGCGTTGAGGCTCGTCAAAAATAACCGTTGCAGTGCCGTCGGGATTAGGAGTAACCGTTGCGGGCTGCTCCTTTGCCCTGAAACGGATTTTAACATCGGCTCGGAATGAGCCTTCGGGCTTATCAAAAGCAATCCAGTTAAGGTTATCCGCAACAAGTCCTCTGCTGTACTGACTGCCGTTTTCGCCGATTGTGACGGTGTTGTTTTCCGCCGAAATTCCCGTAACAAACATAGGCTTTCCGAATGCGCCGAGACCCTTGCGCTGACCGATTGTGTAGTTGATAATTCCGTTGTGAGTGCCGAGAATATTGCCGTCTCTGTCAACAAAATCGCCCTTCGGCGAGGTTATGCCGAGAGAGGAGAGATAGGCGATATAATCGTCATCGGGAACAAAACAGATTTCCTGACTGTCCCGTTTTTCCGCAACGTGGATGCCTGCCTCCTCCGCTTTTTTGCGGATAAACTCTTTTTCAAGCCCATCGAGGGGAAAAATTGTATTTTTAAGCTGAAATTGGTTAAGTTTATAGAGAAAATAGCTTTGGTCCTTTGCGCTTTTACTGCGCTTAAGCAGAAACCTGCTGCCCGTATTTTCTATTCGGGCATAATGACCCGTGGCGATGCCGTCACAGCCGTTTTCCAATGCATAATTAAGCATTGTTCCGAATTTTATTGCATAATTACACTCAACGCAGGGGTTGGGTGTACGCGCGGCAAGATACTCGGAAACAAAGGGGTCGATAACGGATTTTCTGAATAATTCTCTGCGGTCAACAACGCGCAATTCAATGCCGAGTCTGTCCGCAATGCGCTGTGCATCGGAAATATCTCCGTCCGCGCCGTTTTCGGGCTTAAGGCGCAGAATAATGCCCAAAACATCGTATCCTTGTTCAAGAAGTATGTGTGCGGCGGCGCTGCTGTCCACTCCTCCGCTTAATCCGACGGCAATTTTTTTCATTCAGACCCCTCCTTTTTCAGTATTTTTTCTCATTATACCACATATAATTCCAAATTAAAATACCGCATTGGAAAATAGAAATTTTTATAGATAAAATCAGACCTTGCAAACCAAAAAATACTTGCACAAAAAAATATAATGTTGTATAATTATAGTATATTAGGACATTGTGCGATTTTTTGAGAGAGGTAATAATTATGCCAGCAGATTTGCATTGTCACACCAAACTTTCAGACAGTTCAATGGGTATTGATGACCTTATTGTGCTTGCTCAGAAGAAAGGAATAACAACAATTGCCATAACGGACCGTGACTGTCAGGCAGGCACCGTCAGGGGTAAGATTATCGGTGAGCGCAGGGGAATAACCGTTATTCCGGGCGTTGAAATCTCCGCAACGGACACCAAAAGAGGCAATAATGTTGAGATTCTCTGCTACCTGAGCGACAGCCCCGACAGACTGGAGGGTCTTTGCCACAGAAATACCGTGCAGAGGAAAAAAGCCAGCCAGCTTATGACACTCAAAATTGCCCGTAAATATCCGATTACTCCCGAGCTTGTGCTTAAATGTGCAACGGGCGCAACTGCGGTTTTTGAGCAGCATATTATGCATGCTCTGCTTGAGTGCGGACTTACCGACAGAATATACGGCGAGCTTTATGAGGAGCTTTTCTCACCTGAAAGCCCCGAAAATGTGCTTGTTAAAGTTACATATCCCGATGTTGAGGAAGTTATCGATGCAATCCACGAGGCAGGCGGTATCGCCGTGCTTGCTCATCCCGTTGAAAACGGCAGACTTGAGCTGATGGAGGAGCTTGCAGAAAAGGGTATTCTTGACGGCATTGAGGTTTATCATCCCGAAAATACTCCCGAGCAGCAGGATATGCTTAAGAAATTCGCCAAAGAAAAGGGAATCCTTGCCCTCGGCGGCACGGAATTCAAGGGTATGTATACAAAAAATAAGGTCAGCGTAGGCGATTGTATGACTCCCGACGCAGACTTCAAGGCTCTTACGACATACAAAAACAAACTCAAGAAAAAGAAAGCAGCAATGGAGAAATAAAAATGATTCATAACGATGATGATATTAAAATTTTTCATCCTACAAAAAAAGAGGGTGGGGCTGCAGACCTTGCAGAGCTTGCCCTGCTGATGGACAGCTACCGCAGCAACGGAAATATGGAAAAGGCTGAAAAGCTCGGCGAAAAGCTTGCTGACCTTTCGCCCGAAACGGTCTGCCCAAAGGATGCGGCAAAGCTCAGCACAAATGAGCTGAGGCTGCTCAGGGCGCTTATGGTTTTTGCCGCCCAGCTTTCTCTGCATAAATATCTGCCTCATCAGATGCTTGCCTCGCAGGCGATTAACGCAATGTATTCCAAAATTGCAAAGCTTCATCAGGGACTTTTTGAGAATATCTCTGACGGCTCATCCTATACCTTCTATTACCTTTCCGTGCGCAAGAACAAGGCTGTTGAAGAAAATATAGGCAAAAATTATGCTATGCTTTGCGACAGAGACAACGATGAATTCTACAAATCGCTCGGCACAAGAGTTTATATTCAGACGGATATGGCTGTTTGCGATATGATTGAAGAATTTGAGTTTAAAGAATAAGGAGAGCAAAATATGTGGTATGCAGTTAAACAGATAATTTCACTTGTGGTTTCAGCATTACTCACTCTTTTTCCCTCAAGCGAGTTTCTGAAGAGCTTTGAAATCCTCGAATTTGCAACTCAGAGGGAAGAATGTCTGCTGAATGCATCGATTATGTCCGATATTCACATCGATGTTGAATGGCCCATCGGCGAATGGATATGGGCAAACGGACTGAGCGACCTTGAGCGTTCAAATGACAGAGTGGATGCGCTTATCGTTCCCGGCGACCTGACAAACTACGGCGATACCGCCTCAATGACAAGCTTTTTCGACATTATTGCCAATAAAGACTGCGCCGAAAGCTGGGTAATCGCAATGGGTAACCACGATGTGGGTCATGTTGAGGACAAAACTCAGGAAGAGGCAAGGCAGAATTTTATCAAAACATTCAACGAGCTTAACCCCACGGGTGAGCAGATTGAAAAGGCGTATTACAAAATGGATGTCAACGGCTACAGATTCGTTGTTCTTTGCGATGACGGCGACGACACCTGGGATTGCCCCGATATGACACCCGAGCAGATTCAGTTCCTCGACGATTCGCTTGCAGAGGCGGCGGACAGAGACCTGCCCATGTTTGTTATCTGCCATGTACCCGTTGAGGGCGTCAACGGTCAGGATGTTATTTATCCCGACGGCGGACTTGACCACAACAGCGATGCAGTTCAGTCAATTCTTGAAAAATACGAGAATGTTTTCTTCATCAGCGGCCATGTTCATACGGGCATCAACGGTCCTCTTGTTGAAGAAGCATTCGGTTTCTCTTGCGTTGAAACAATCAACGGCGTTAACTACATCAACCTGCCTACATATATGATTGTCAACCGCTACGGTGTACCCTGGGGCGGTATGGGCTTCCAGATGGAGGTTTATGAGGACGAGGTTCTGTTCAGAGCAAGAAACTTTGCAACCGCAAAATGGTATCCCGTCTATGACCACAGCGTAGAGCTTGTATAACAAAAAGCACCCGAAAGGGTGCTTTTTTTGAGCGCAAAGTAGGGGCGATTCACGAATCGCCCGTTTTTTTATTCCATATATTTAAATAAACATTTTGCAGGAATACCGAAATTATCCTGAATATTAAAAATAACTTTAACTCCGATACGCGGAGGAATTATTCCGCTCTCAAGTTTATTTAAACTTTTCGTGCTGATTCCCAGCATTTTTGCCATTTTTGTTTTAGATAATTTATTTTTCTTTCTTAATAATACAATATTTTTTGTAAAATAATACAATTCATTATCTGTGTTTTTACTCATAGCTTTGCTCCTTTAAAATGATACATATAAGTACCTTTTTATTAATTATAGGTAAATATGTGTACCTTGTCAAGTGGTAAATATATTTACCGTGATATAATTTATCCGCAAAGGGGGCAAAACAGATGAATTATGCACAAAGAATAAGAGATTTAAGGGAAGATAATGACCTCACTCAGGAAGAAGTTGCAAAAATACTCGGAACAAGCAGAAGCTATTACGGACGATATGAAAGAGGTCTGCATCCAATGACGGCAGACCAGATAAAAATTCTGGCAGAATACTATAATATATCTGCGGATTACATTCTGGGAATAATTGATGAGCCGAAAAAAATCAACAGCAAAAAATAAAATCGGGATGACCTTTGTGTCGTCCCGATTTTCATTTTTATTCCGCCTCTTTTATTCCGTAAAAATGGATAACATTCATATCCTCCTGCATATCAAGCCCGTGTGAGCCGCATTCGCCGTCAATTTCGTGGCAGCCGTGGTCGGGGCAGAAGCCATAGAATACGCTGTGATTTTTCCATTCTGAGTTGATTTTTTTAACCAATTCAGCATAAAAATCAATGTTCATTTCAAGTGCCTTGAGCGAAAGCTCAGCCTCGGGTCCGTGCTTATGCATCGTGCCGTCGTAGTTGCCGTTATAGATAACGATAAGGTCGTAGTTATCCTCATCAATCAGCTCAAGTGCCTTTGCGTTGACTTCTTCGGGCGTGTCATAAATGAAATAATCCATTTCACGCTCAAGGAAAATCATCGAAATGCTGTCCCTTGCGGTGGAAACAATCGCCGCTTTTTTGCCCGCTTTGATGTAGCTGTCAAAAATCGTGTTGACAGTCAGCACGGGTTTTTCGTATTTTTTGATGCCGTGGATATCGGGCATAACGCCCGTATACATCGATGCAAAGCAAACGGGTGTAACGCTTGGCATAACGGAATCCATCGGCAATGCAAGGTCGGAGCAGAGAGCCGCCTTTGTAAACATTTCGGTGTATTTCTGATAAATCCAGAGGGCAACCGCATCGGGATTATAGATAACAACTCTGTCAACGGGCTTTGTGCCGAGCTTTTTTTCGGCAAGCGCCGCCACAACGGGGTTGGGATTTTCAATATTTTCGGGAATTTCAATGCCTGCAAGCTGAAGCGCGGTTGCTTTCACGCTTGAAATGCAGATTGAGCTGTATAAATCGGACATATTTTTACCTCCGGAAAATGATTTGCGCAAAGCGCATAAAAAAATGAATTGCTCCTTCGGAGCATGAATTGTTGCGTTGCAACATTAAGGAAAATCATTTATAGAATACTCTTTTTAAAGCGGTGTGTCAACAAAAAATGAAAATCTCCCGAAGGATGGCACATTCGGGAGATCTATGGAGAAAAAAACAACAAAAAAAGGAGATTTATTAGGAGTGTTTAAAAAAGAAAGAGAGGTATAATTATGAAAACGGGCAATGCCATCTTGCCCTCGGAGTAATTGGTGTTTACATTACACAAAACCTGCGGATTTACCTGATTTTCGCAGAAAAATAAAAAAATTTTTTAAAAAAACATCAAAAAAATATAATTTTGTGGTAAAATGTAAAAAAATGATGTGACATCAGAGGTGAAAGAATGGATATAAAAGCAATTGTGCATAATTATTCCAACCTTTTCAAAAGAAGATTTTTTGCCTGGCTTGCACCGAGAAGAAGAAATTTTCTTTATTACAAGCTGTGGCCGTACTATTATAAAAAGTATTCACGCAAGCCCATTGACGAAAAAAAGGCGGTGCTTGCCTATTCGCATATCTATAAGGAGATGCCCGATAATCTGCGTACTCTCAAGGCGGAGCTTGAAAAACAGGGCTACACCTGCGTTGTGATTGACAAGGCGGAGCTTGCGAATGTTCATAAAAATCCGTGGCTCAACGAAATCGGAAAATGCTTTTACGGCAAGGAATTTTTCAGGGAATACGCAACCGCAAAGGCGCTTTTCCTGACGGATTATTTCTTCCCTGCCTTTGCCTGCAAGCCCCGTGATGGTCAGAGCGTTGTTCAGCTCTGGCACGGCTGCGGCGCATTCAAAAAATGGGGCTATTCAACGGCTGAAAAGAAATGGGGCGCAAGCAAAAAGGACCTTGACCTCTATCCGATTCACAATACATACACCCATGTCTGCGTTTCATCGCCGAAGGTCAGCTTCGCCTATGCCGAGGCATTCGGCTGCAGCGAGGATGTGATTATGCCACTCGGCGCACCGAGGACCGATGTATATTTTGACAAAGAATTCATTGCGGATTGCAAGAGGCAGATTTGCGAAAAATTCCCTCAGATAGGCGGAAAAAAGATTATACTCTATGCGCCGACCTTCAGAGGCAACAGCATTGCAAAATCCTACATAAAAAATATGCTCAATCTCGATAAAATGAGCGAAGAACTGGGTGAGGATTATGTACTGCTAATAAAACAGCATCCGCTGACGGTGAAATCGTTTAAAATCAAGGGCGACGGCTTTGCGTTCGATATTTCAAAGGATGTTGCGATTGAAACGGCACTTTGCGCCGCCGACCTTGTTATCACGGACTATTCATCTCTGATTTTTGAATATGCCCTGCTTGAAAGACCGATGATTTTCTTTGCCTATGACCTTGCGGAATACGAGGATGCACGCAGCTTTTATTTCGGCTACGAGGACTTTGTGCCGGGCGAAATCGTGACGGATACCGAGGCGATAATCGGCGAAATAAAGCGGCTCGAAACGGATTTTGACATTGAAAAAGTCCGCCGCTTCAGGCAGGATTATATGTACGCCTGCGACGGAAAATCAACCCAAAGAATTATTGATACGGTGTTGTGATTATTAATCTTTGTAGGGACAGCCGCAAGGATTGTTTTAAGATAATAGATAATAGTTGGTAGGGGCGGATATTATCCGCCCGTTTTTATCGGTCATAGGCGGAGCCTATCCGAAATTATTATCTCTTTTCTGTCGGGTTGGCAACCCGACAAACCCACAGATAAAGAATTTTTCTCTCCCTCCGTCTTTTGCTTCGCAAAATCCACCTCCCTCGTCAGAGGGAGGCTATAAAAAATCACGGTGTACCGTCTGGTACACCGTGTTTGCTTTTAAAATGGGACAATGCCGGGCGTGTGCAGCGCTCGGCATTGTTGGGGAAAGAGAAAATAAAAATGAAAAAAGAAGTTGTCAAAATAAAAGACAAACACAAATTTGTCTATCTGTATAATATTGCACAAATGCTTTGTTCTTGTTGTAAAAATATGAACAAATTGTAAACAAATAGATAAAATTCAACTTTTTTGTATGCCAAAACGCTGTATTTTATTTTAAAGAATTATTTCTGCTCGAGGAAAACCTTGAAGCCCTTGTATGCCATATAGACATCAAGCTTGGAAACAACCTCAAAGGGTGCGTGCATTGAGAGTACGGGTACGCCTACATCGACAACCTCAACGCCGAGATTTGCAACATATTTTGCAACGGTGCCGCCGCCGCCCTCGTCAACCTTGCCAAGCTCGCCCGTCTGCCAGGCAACCTTGCCGCCGTCAAAAATCGTTCTGATTTTGCTCATAAATTCTGCGTGAGCGTCGTTTGTGCTGCTCTTGCCGCGTGAGCCTGTGTATTTTGTAACAACAATGCCCTTGTTGATGTATGCGGCATTGAATCTGTCGTGAACGGAGGGATAGGTGGGGTCGAGACCTGCGTTGACATCTGCGGAAAGACATTCGGATGCACGAAGCACATCTCTGCCGCAAAGACCCTGAGTTTTTGCGATATCCGCAATAAAATGCTTGAGATAAGCGGAATTGAGACCCGTGTTGCCGTCTGAGCCTGTTTCTTCCTTATCGGTGATAACGGTCACGCTTGTGTATTTGGGAGCCTTTGCCTCAAAAGCGGCGATAACCGAGGGATAAGCGCAGACTCTGTCATCGTGACCGTATGAGCCTATCATACTGCGGTCAAAGCCGATGTCAGCCGCCTTGAATGCAGGCACCATTTCAAGCTCTGCGGAGAGGAAATCCGCCTCTGTGATGCCGTATTTATCGTTGAGAAGCTTCAGGATGTTCAGCTTCACCATTTCGCTGCCCTTATCCTTGCTGAAGGGTCTGCTACCCACAAGAATGTTGAGATTTTCGCCTGCGATTGCTTCCTCAAGGGGCTTGCCTGCCTGCTTTTTGTCGAGGTGGGGAAGAAGGTCGGTCACAACAAACTGAGGGTCGCCCTCATCCTCGCCGAGGCGCACTGTCACGCAGCTGCCGTCGCGGCGATAGATAACACCGTGGAGTGACAGAGGAATTGCAGTCCATTGATATTTCTTGATTCCGCCGTAGTAGTGAGTCTTGAAAAGCGCAAGCTCCGCATCCTCATAGAGGGGGTTGGGCTTGAGGTCAAGGCGGGGTGAATCGATATGAGAAGCAAGGATTTTTACGCCCTTTGCGAAGCTTTCCGTGCCGAATGTGCAAAGAATAAGTGCCTTTGAGCGATTGAGGTAATAAACCTTGCCGCCTGCTTTGTAGGTTGCGTTGGGGTCAAACTCTGCGTAGCCCTCTTTTTTTGCAAGGTCAAGCACAAATGCTGCCGCTTCACGCTCTGTTTTGCAGGCATCGAGGAATTTTTTGTAGCCCTCGCAGAATGAATCAGCCTGCGCAATTTCGTCATCGTCGCAGATATATGCGGCGTGGTCGGGGGAATAGAAAAGCTCTTCCTTAAGAATTTCAGCCTGAGTTTTTTCTGACATATTTATCATCCTTCCTGTATGAAATTAATCTGATTGGTCAAATCTTCGCCGTTGTTACTTATTATTATGTCCGATTTGGATTTGTAATATTCTTCGTCGGGCTGTGCGCATATGCGCAGAAGTGCGTCGCTCTCGCTGATGCCGTCACGCTTTATAATTCTTTCGAGACGGATTTTTTCATCCGCAACAACGCAAACCGTTTTGTCGCAAACCGCCGTGAGAGGGCTTTCAAACAGAAGCGCCGCATCGATGATTGCCGCCTTTGCGCCCTCGTTTTCGGCTTTATGAATTTCTTCAACGGCAAGCCTTGTGATTTCGGGGTGGGTAATCATATTCAGCGCATTTACGCCCTCGGGGGTTGCGAATGCGCGCCTTGCAAGCTCCCGTCTGTCGAGAATTCCGTCGGCAAAGATATCCTCGCCGAATTCGGCGCAGAGCATTGCGATAACCTCGGGGTTTTCAACCGCCTTGCGTGCGAGAATATCGGTGTCAACTATGTAACAGCCCTTTTCACGGAGCATTGAGCAGACCGTTGATTTGCCTGCGCCCGTCTGCCCCGTGAGACCGATTACGGACACCGAAAAATCAAGGTCAATAACCCTGAATGCGGCGGAGCGCAGAAGTCGGTTGTATACCGCAAGACCTACACCGCTTGAAACGGGACAGCGCACAAAAGCACGCTTTGCGCCTGCTTTGTCAACCTCACGCAGAGCGTCAAAAATGCTGTGCGCCTGAGATTCGGAATCGGCTTCGTTGCCGTATTCGATATATTTTTCAAAATATCTGCCTTCACCCTCAAAACAAACGGCGCAGACCGTGTCTTTCTGGGCATAAACAAACTTTTTGTAGCTTTCAAAATCGCCTTTGATGATTGTAACCTGAGCCGCAGGGGCATAATGCTTGTACTTCATACCCGGTGACTCGGCTTTTTCGCCCTCTTTCAGCTTTGCAAAAACCGCAGGGGAAATCTGAATTTCGCCGAGTACGGCTTCAAGCTGGTCGGGAGTAATTCCGCCGGGTCGCAGAAGTGTGGGCGGCTCGGTGGCAAGGGTCACAACCGTTGATTCAACGCCAACGGAACATTCGCCGCCGTCAATAACCGCATCAATTCTGCCGTCCAGATCCTGAATAACATGGCTCGCCTTTGTGGGGCTTGGTTTGCCCGATGCGTTTGCGCTCGGTGCGGCAAGGGGTAAGCCTGCCGCCGCAATAATCCGCCTTGCACCCTCGTGAGACGGCATACGGATTGCAACTGTGTCAAGCCCTGCGCTGACCTCATCGGGGATGAGAACGGATTTTTTCATTATAACCGTCAGCGGACCGGGCCAATATTTTTCCGCAAGGGAATAAAGACGGGGGTCAACCTGCTCAACAAGGGGCGGAATTTCGTCAAGGGATGAAACATGGACAATCAGCGGATTATCCTGAGGTCTGCCCTTTGCGATAAAAATCTTTTTGACCGCCTCGCCGTCAAGGGCATTTGCCGCAAGACCGTAGACCGTTTCGGTGGGAATTGCAACAAGTCCGCCGTTTTTCAGTATTTCAGCCGCAGTCTGTATTGAATTTTCGTCTGTTTCGTTTAAATAAAGTGTATTCATAATTTTACTCATTTTTTAATTTTTCCGCTGTATCGGCGGTTACCAAAGCGTCAATAATCTCATCAAGGTCGCCGTTAAGAATTGCCTCGATTTTGTAAAGAGTAAGGTTGATTCTGTGGTCGCTGACTCTGCCCTGAGGGTAGTTATATGTGCGGATTCGCTCGCTTCTGTCGCCCGTGCCGACCTGCGCTTTACGCTCGCCTGCAATGGCATCGTGCTGCTTTTCACGCTCCGCCTCAAGGATTTTTGAGCGCAGAATTTTCATTGCTCTGTCCTTGTTTTTATGCTGACTTCTTTCGTCCTGACATTCAACAACCGTACCCGTAGGCAGGTGGGTGATGCGGATTGCGCTCTCCGTTTTGTTAACGTGCTGACCGCCTGCGCCGCCTGAACGGTAGGTGTCAATCTGCAAATCGGCAGGGTTGATTTCAACGTCAACTTCCTCTGCCTCGGGAAGCACGGCAACGGTTACCGTTGAGGTGTGAATTCTGCCCTGACTCTCTGTTTCGGGTACACGCTGAACTCTGTGAACGCCGCTTTCAAACTTGAAGCGCGAATATGCGCCGTCGCCCGAAATATTGAAGCTGATTTCCTTGAAGCCGCCAAGCTCCGTGGGGTTGGAGTTGAGAATTTCCGCCTTCCAGCCCTTGGATTCGGCATACATCGAATACATTCTGAAAAGACTGCCCGCAAAGAGCGAAGCTTCCTCGCCGCCTGCGCCGCCTCGGATTTCGACGATAACGTTTCTGTCGTCGTTGGGGTCACGGGGCAGAAGCAGAATTTTCAGCTCCTCCTGATAAAGTGCAACTTTTTCGGTTGAATCCTCATATTCTTCCTGCACCATTTCGCGGAAATCCTTGTCAAGACCGCCTGCGTCAAGCATATCCTTTGCTTCCTGCAGAGTAGCCTGCGCCGCCTTGAGCTGACGGTATTTTTCAACAATGGGGGTTAAAACCTTGAGTTCCTGCATAAGCTTTTTATATTGGGCAATGTCGCTCACAACATCCGCCTCGCAAAGCTTTGCGTTGATATCCTCAAATCGTTCTTCTACTTTAATCAGTTTATCAAGCATTTATATTTCCTCGTTGTCACGGATAATTTTTTTGATGTTTTTTTCAACCTTGACTCTTTCAAGCATAATCTCTCTGCCGCATTGGATGCATTTGATGCGGAAATCCGCACCGATACGCAGAACGGCAAACTTATCGCAGCCGCAGGGATGCTTTTTTTTCATCAGCAGGGTATCGCCAAGCCTTACATCCATAAGAATCTCTCCGTTTTTTCAAATTTTAAATAATATTTTCGGACAGGCTACGCCTATGACCGATTAATGATGAATTGCCTTGCGGCATGAATTGACTTTGTCATGAATTGCAGTCTGCGACTGCATGATTTGCACCTTTGGTGCATTTCGGATAGGCTTCGCCTATGACCGATTATATAATGGGTACGGGTGAAACCTGTCCTTCATTGCGAATTCCGAATTTCGAATTGCGAATTTTTTACCCATCCATAATTTTCTGCTATAACTAATGCCATCAAGCATTTCATCATTAAATTATACCATAAAATACAAAGAATGTATATATGAAATTTTGTAATTTTCTTCCACGCTGAGCCATATATATTTAACTGACAATAAAAAACTATGCCGAAAGGCGGAACGGTGGTCAGAAATGAGAACATTCAAACCGGAAGGTCAGATAATAACAACAGAAGAAAACAGACGCAGTCTTTCAAGCCCCTTTGCGCTGCGTGACGCGCATTATGCGGAAACCGTGCTGGAGGGCAGGGTTATCCGCTGCGACGGCGAGCATAATCTGCACGTTGACCTCGGCTGTATGAGGGGAATCATCCCCCGTGAGGAGGGCGCAATGGGCATTGAGGAAGGTACGGTGAGGGATATTGCCCTCATTTCGAGGGTGAATAAGCCCGTTTCCTTTATTATTACGGGATTCCGCACCGAAAACGGCGAAACAACCGCTATTCTCAGCCGCCGCAGAGTTCAGCAGGAATGCACGAGGACTTATATTTCATCCCTGAAAGCAGGCGATGTTATACCTGCAACGGTTACTCATATTGAGGGCTTCGGCGTATTCTGTGACATAGGCGCAGGTATCAGCGCGCTGATGCCCATAGACAGCATTTCCGTTTCCAGAATACCCCATCCCGGCGCAAGATTCACGGCGGGGCAGAATATTTTTGCCGTTGTGAAAAGCATTGACGAAAGCGGAAGAATCACCCTCAGCCACAAGGAATTGCTCGGCACATGGGAGGAGAATGCGGCGCTTTTCAGCGTTGGCGAGACCGTACCCGGAATAGTCCGTTCCGTTGAAAAATACGGGATTTTTGTTGAGCTTACCCCCAACCTTGCCGGGCTTGCGGAATTTTCCGAGGGAGTGAGCGCAGGCAGCCACGCAGGAGTGTATATAAAGAGCATTATCCCCTCAAAAATGAAGATAAAGCTGATTATTGTTGATTGCTTTGATGCGGATTATCCTGCATCTCAGCCCAGATATTTCATCAGAGACGGGCATATTGACAGTTGGCGGTATTCGCCCGATGACAGCCCCAAAACAATTGAAACGGAGTTTTAACAGAAAACGGTGTACCGAGAGGTACACCGTTAGGTATGAATATCGTAGGGGGCGACCTGCGATTGCCCGAAAAAAAGTATTTGTTTTTATCAGAACATTATCAATATTGTTGAGCCGAGGGCGATTGCGGTTGAAATCAGGGTGCGTGCCGAGGGCTTTTCCCTGCGGAGAATGCTTATTACGGTTGAGAAAACCATAACTCCGCCCGTGATGATGGGATACTGCACCGAGGCGTCAAGGCTTGTCAGCGCAATGAGGCAAAGCAGGTTTCCGATGCCGCTGCAGGCTGCATAACAGCCCAGGTTGCCCACCTCTTTAATGGGCAGCAGAGGCACTTTTTTGTTCTTTACGAGGTGATAAATCAGGCAGACGGCAAATACCCAGAGATTGACAGTTGCCATAAAGCTGCCGCTGTCAACGCAGAGGGCGGTGTTGGACTGATGCACCTTTGAAAGCACACCCACAAGACCGTTGAGAACAAAAACCGCAAGGTAATATTTGAGATTGTTGCCCTTGCCCTTGCCTTTTTCAAAGCTGAGGGCGGTTGAAATGCCGATAAGCAGAATGCAGATTGCCTTTGCGGGGGTGAACGCTTCATCGCAGAAGATAACGCCGTAGGCAAAGGGCAGGAGCATACCGCCCAGCATTGCAAAAATGGAATAAACGGAAAGATTTGCCGTTGCAAAGGACTTAAGCCCCGAATATGCGTAGCCGAGAATGGCAACCGCATATATTCCCGAAATCAGCAGGGAAAACCAAGTGAAATGAAGGCTGAAGCCGTTGAGGATAAGCAGAATGAGAAAGCTGATTCCGTTTGTGTAAAGCGAAAAGGTGAATGTTGAGTCAATTCCGTCGCCGTTGCGCTTGCGGAATTGCTGGTTAAAGAGAAATTGCAGGGCAAAAAGCAGGTCTGCAATGATAATCAGTAAATAGTTCATTAATAATCCGCCTTTTATGTAAAATCCTATTTATTTTATCAAATGGACGCATTTTGTCAAGAGAAAAACCGCCTTTAAAGTGTTTGGGCTTGTCAAAAACAAAAGAAATTCTGAATTATCAGATAAAAAAGCCTCCCTCTGACGAGGGAGGTGGATTTTGCGAAGCAAAAGACGGAGGGAGAGAAAAAATATTATCTATTCATTATTCTTTATTATTTCATTTTTTCGGGACAGGTCACCCGTCCCCTACAATATTCAATTTACCACCAA
>JAZQXJ010000042.1:0-34035 GCA_045632815.1 Acutalibacteraceae bacterium
TTGGCGCGCTTGAAGGGACTCGAACCCCTGACCCACTGCTTAGAAGGCAGTTGCTCTATCCGGCTGAGCTACAAGCGCATATTGGAGCGGGTGATGGGAATCGAACCCACACAACCAGCTTGGAAGGCTGGGATTCTACCATTGAACTACACCCGCAAATCGGAACGTCAGCTATTTTAACATATACAATTTAAAATGTCAATATAAAAACCAAAAATTTTATATTTCCGCTATATCATATGCGATTTCGTCCGAAAATACTTGCAAAATTTACAATATGTTAACCGATTCTGCGAAGGAATAATATAAAATATAGTTAAATAAGATGTAAATAATATGCGGAGGTGCGCCTTGCTCGGATATGTTAAGGCTTTCAAGCCCGAAATGAAAATAAGGGATTATGAGCTTTACAGAGGCATTTATTGCTCTCTGTGCCGCGCTCTGGGCAGGCTTTATTCGCCTTTGGCTCAGCTTTTTCTGAGCTATGATTTTGCATTTGCGGCTGTTCTCCGACTTGCGGCAGGGGAATCGGGATGCACATTTGCAAAAAAACGCTGTCCGTATAACCCCGCAAAAAAGTGTATGATATGCTCAAGCAAAAAAGAACTTGATTTCTGCGCCCACGCAGTTATTATAACCGTTTTTTACAAGGCTAAAGACAATCTCTGCGACGGGGGAATAAAAAACAAATTGTTGGCGGCGCTGATTTATCCCGTTATTTATTTTATGCATAAAAAGGCGGCTCGCCTTGCACCCGAGATTGATAAAATCATCGGGAATTCAATGGATTTGCAGGCTCAAGCGGAGAAAAAAGAAAATCCCTGCCTTGACGAAGCAGCTCATCCCTCGGCGGATGCGTTGGGCAAGGTGATGGCGCTCGGCTTTGAGGGCAAGAGAGCAAATTCGCTCTACAGCCTCGGCTATATGGTTGGCAGAATGGTCTATATTATTGATGCCGCTGATGACCTTGAGGATGACCTGAAAAACGGCAGTTTCAATCCTTTCAGAGAGGAATATTCCGATATCGGTGATGAGGCGGTGCGAAAATCCTTTGCGCAAAGGGTGAGACAGATTTTTAATCTGACCCAGAGCAGCGCGCTGGATGCGCTCGATTCTCTTGAAAAGAAAAGATTTGAAGATATACTTGAAAATATTGTTCTTGACGGACTTGCATCAAGTGCCGAAAAAGTGATTTGTAAGTATACCGATGAAAATAAAAATGAAAAAGTTTACACTGTGAAATGAGGTGTTCTGATGAAAAATCCATATGAGGTTCTCGGTGTGCCGCAAGGTGCATCAAGCGAGCAGATTAATGCCGCTTATAAAGAATTGTTGAGAAGATATCAGGCTTCGGGTCAGACGGATAAGGTTGACGAAATTAATGCGGCATATGATTATCTGATTATGAATGCAGGTGACCCCTCGGGTTATTCGTCACACAACGGCTACACTTACCGCAACACGGATTATTCGGATATCAGAGCCAAAATCAATGCAGGCAGGCTCGATGATGCTCAGCTTCTGCTTGACGGTGTGCCTGAAAACGCAAGGGATGCCCAATGGTATTACCTCAAAGGCACAATTCAGCAAAAAAGAGGATGGCTTGAGGAAGCGGCAAAGAATTTTGCAACCGCAAGCAACCTTGACCCGTCAAACAACACATATAAAATGGCATATAACAAAATCAACAATGCCCGTTCAGGCGGCTACAGAACAGAGCGCAGAAAAGAGAATTCAGGTTGTTCAGGTTGCGATATATGCTCGGGTCTGCTTTGTGCGGATTGCTGCTGCGAATGCTTCGGCGGCGACCTTATTCCCTGTTGTTGAGGAGATAAAATGAAACAAAGTTCAAAATGCGCAATCGGAGGAATTGTTGCGGCGCTTTCGTTGGTGCTGATGATTTCCGTTGCGATTATTCCGTTTTTAACCTATGCCCTGCCTGCGGCGGCAGGTGTACTTATAATTTTCATTGTTGTTGAAATCGATAAAAAATGGGCGTTCGGAGTGTATTCGACTGTTGCAATTCTGGGCATGATACTCGTGCCTGAAAAAGAAGTTGCGGTTATGTACCTTGTGCTTTTTGGATATTATCCCATTATCAAGGCGCTGATTGAAGAAAAAATGCCCATTGTGCCTGAATGGATAGTCAAAATTCTGCTCTTTCTCTCAACAATGGCAGGCTCATATTTCCTGATGATAAAGTTTATGGGAGTTACTATTGACGAAACCGAGGATTTCGGTGTGATGGCATATCCCTTGCTTCTGGGAATGGGTGCGTTTGCGTTCGTTATGTATGACATTGCGTTGACAAAACTTGTGTCTCTTTATCTGATGAAATGGCAAAGACTCTTTAAAAGATATTTTAAATAATGTTGCTTTTTTATAAGATATCATTTATAATATAACCGCTGAAATTTTTCGGTGGTTATTTTTTATTAAAGAGGTAAAATTTATGAAGGATTTCGTTAATATCGGCATAATCGGTCTTAGTGGCAGAGGCTCGGGAATGCTCAGAGAGCTTCTTGACTGCGAAGGCGTAAGAGTTCCTGCTGTTTGCGATAAATATGAAGACAGAGCACAGAAGGGCTTTGAAATTGTAAAAGAAAAAACAGGCACAGAGCCTCAGGTTTATCTTGACTACAAAGAGCTTCTTGCAAGAGATGATATAGATGCGATTTATTGCGCAACAACCTGGATTACCCATTCAAGAATTGCCATTGATGCTATGAAAGCAGGCAAGCACGTTGCAATGGAAGTCGGCGGTGCAGCAAGCGTTGAAGAATGCTGGCAGCTTGTCCGCACAAGCGAGGAAACAGGCAAATTCTGTATGCTTATGGAAAATTGCTGCTATGACAGAAACGAAATGGCAATTTTCAATATGGTCAAGCAGGGCATTTTCGGCGAAATCATTCATCTTACAGGCGGATATCAGCACGACCTTCGTGATGAAATCAGCCTTGGCAGAGAAAACAGACACGGAAGACTCTTCAACTTCCAGCGCCGTAACGGTGAGCTTTATCCTACCCATCAGCTTGGTCCTATTCAGAAAGTTCTGGGAATCAACAGAGGCAACCGCTTCGTTTCTCTTGTTTCAATGGCAAGCAAGTCCAGAGGTCTTAACGAATGGATAAAGGCAAACAAGGGCGAGGATTACGACCTTGCGGATTATCCCTTCAATCAGGGCGACATCGTCACAACAATGCTTAAATGCGCAAACGGTGAAACCGTTGTGCTTACTCACGATTGCTCATTGCCCCGAAACTACTCAAGAGCTTACAGAGTTCAGGGTACAAAGGGTCTTTATATGGAAGACGGCAACTCAATTTATCTTGAAGGCAAAACAAAGAACGAAAGCGGAAGCTGGATGCATCCCTCTGAGGACTTTGAGCCTTATCGCGATGAATATGAGCATCCTCTCTGGAAGAAATATCAGACAGAAGGCGTTCACGGCGGCCACGGCGGAATGGACTTCCTTGTACTCAGCGCATTTGTTGAGAGCGTAAGGCTTGACGCTGCTCCTCCCATTGATGTTTATGACACCGCAGTTATGATGGCAGTAACCTGTCTTTCAGAGCAGTCAATAGCACTTGGCAGCGCACCCGTTGCTTTCCCCGATTTCACAAACGGTATGTGGATTGACAGAGAGCCTTACAGACGCGGAATGTTCTGTCTTGACGAAGTTTGCACTGATTTCTTTGAAGAATAAAGGAGAATTGAAATGAAATATTATATTGGTGTTGACGGCGGCGGAACAAAAACCGCATTTGCCCTTTTTGATGAAAACAAAAATATGCTGGATTCCGTAACAGGTTCCGGCAGTAACCACGAAAATCTTGAGTCATCATTCGACGGTGCAAGCGATATTATTATGGAAGGTCTTAATGCTCTTTGCGCAAAGGCAGGCATTGCTCTTTCGGACGTCAGCTTCACCCTTATGGGTCTTGCAGGTATCGACCACGAATATCAGTACGATATTATGTGCGAAATGCTCAGCAAGAAAGGTCTTGCAAACTTTGAAGTGTTCAACGACGGCTTCATTGTTGTAAAAGCAGGCGCAACTGGCAAGAGCGCAATCGGCTACAACTGCGGCACGGGCGTTTGCTGCAACGGCATCGGCATTGACGGCAAAAGACTTCAGCTTGCAGGTCTCGGCGATTTTTCAGGCGATATCTCAGGCGGCGGCAACATCGTTATCGAAGCCTTCAGACTTGTTTATAACGAGCTTTTCCTCGGTCTTGACAAAACCCTTATCACGGGTATGGTAATGGATAAATTCGGATTCAAGTCAAGAGAAGAAGTTCTCGGACTTATTGAAAAGATTGAGGGCGAAGACGGCGGCGATTATATCAGAACAATGGTTGCATTCTTCTTTGAAGCAGTTAAGCAGGGCGATAAGCCTGCAATGGAATATTGCGACAGAATGGCAACAAGAGGCGCACAGCTTATTGCAGCTCTTTCAAATGAGCTGGATTTTGGCGGCGATGAAATTGAGGTTGTTCTTTCAGGCTCAATCAATGTTAAGCTTGATAACAAATATTACCTCGATGCTCTGCTTTCAAAGGCAGAGAGCCTCAGCGGCAAGAAGCTTAAGTTCATAAAGCTTGATGCAATGCCCGTAACAGGCTGTATCAATTGGATTATGCAGGATTATGCACAGTAAAGGAGATAAATGAAATGAGAGAAATCAGCGTAGCAGTAATCGGATCGGGCAGCACCTATTGCCCCGAGCTTGTAGACGGTTTTCTTAAGGCAAAGGACAGCCTCAGGCTCAAGAAAATTTCCTTTATGGATATTGATGAAAGAAAAAGAACTATTGTAGGCGACCTTTGCGTAAGAATGCTCAACAATGTCGGCTGCGACTGCGAGGTTGTTTTCACCGATGACCTTGACACAGCGCTTCAGGGTGCGGATTTCGTTGTTACACAGATTCGTGTGGGCAAACTCCCCTGCCGTCATCTTGATGAAAGCATTCCCAAGAAATATGACCTTATCGGTCAGGAAACAACGGGTATAGGCGGCTTCTTCAAGGCTCAGAGAACAATCCCCGTTATCAAGAACATCTGCGACAGAATCGAGGCAATCTGCCCCGATGCATGGCTCATCAACTTCACAAATCCCTCGGGTATTATCACCGAGTTCATCCTTAACCATACAAATGTAAAGAATATCGGTCTTTGCAATGTTCCCATTGATATGCTTGACGATGTTAAGGAAATCACGGGTGAGGACAGCGAGATTACATATGTAGGTCTTAACCACCTGAGCTGGATTACATCCGTCAAGAAGAACGGCGAGGAGCTTCTTCCCGGTCTTATCGAAAGCGGTTTTTCACCCAAGGTTATGGCAAACATCAAGGATGACGGATTCTCAATCGACTGCCTCAAGACAGTTCAGGGTCTGCCCTCATCATACCTTCAGTATTACTACTGCCGCGAGGCAAAGCTTGCTCATCAGAGAGAAGATGAAAAGACAAGAGCGCAGGTTTGCATGGAAATCGAAGAACAGCTTCTTGAGATGTATCAGAACACAGAAATCGTAACAAAGCCTGCACTTCTCGACAAGAGAGGCGGCCACAAGTATTCACTTGCAGCGGTTTCGCTCATTGATTCAATCGCAAACGACAAGAAGGATGTTCATGTTGTCAACATCAAGAACAACGGCACACTTCCCTTTATGGCGGATGATGATATTGTTGAAATCGCGGCTGTTATCGGCGCAGACGGCGCAACACCCGTTCCCGTAACAGAGAAGATTAATGACCACGTTATCGGTCTTATGAGAGTTGTCAAGACTTATGAGAAATATGCCGTAAAGGCTGCAATCACAGGCGATGATGACTATGCAATCAAGGGTCTGCTTGTTCATCCCCTCGTAGGTGACTACGAAAAGACCGTTAAGTGCTTCAACGAGCTTAAGGAAGCACACAAGGAATTCCTTCCCCAGTATTTTAATAAATAAGAAAATTGCCGCTTGCTTTTGCAGGCGGCTTTTTTGAACCATATCTTAAAAAGAAATAATTAAATCTGTAAAAAATATTTTTATTGTACTTTATTCAAATGTATGATATAATTATTGTGTAAATAATAATAGGAGGTTGATTCCAATGGCAAGATTTACTCTCCCCAGAGATCTTTACCACGGTAAGGGTTCTCTTGAGGTACTTAAAACACTCAAAGGCAAAAAGGCTATCGTATGCGTAGGCGGTGGCTCAATGAAGAAGTTTGGCTTCCTCGACAAGATTGTTGCTTATCTTGAAGAAGCAGGTCTTGAAGTTAAGCTTTTCGAAGGCATCGAGCCCGATCCCTCAGTAACAACAGTTATGAAGGGCGCAGAAGCTATGGCTGAGTTTGAACCTGACTGGATCGTTGCAGTCGGCGGCGGCTCACCCATCGACGCAGCAAAGGCAATGTGGATCAAGTACGAATATCCCGAAATCACATTTGAGCAGATGTGCGTAGTATTCGGTATTCCCGAGCTTCGCAAGAAGGCTCGTTTCGTTGCTATTCCCTCAACATCAGGTACAGCAACTGAAGTCACCGCTTTCTCAGTTATCACAGACTATGACAAGGGCATCAAGTATCCTCTCGCTGACTTTGAAATCACTCCCGATATCGCTATCGTTGATTCAGAGCTTGCAGAAACAATGCCCAAAAAGCTTGTTGCACACACAGGTATGGATGCAATGACTCACGCTGTTGAGGCTTACGTTTCAACCGCCAACTGTGACTACACAGATCCCCTCGCTCTCCACGCAATTGAAATGATTCAGGAGAACCTTGTCGATTCATACAACGGCGACAACAACGCTCGCGAGAAGATGCACAATGCACAGTGCCTTGCAGGTATGTCATTCTCAAACGCACTTCTCGGTATCGTTCACTCAATGGCTCACAAGACAGGTGCTGCTTTTGCTGATTACGGCAACGGCGCACACATCATTCACGGTGCGGCTAATGCAATGTATCTTCCCAAGGTTATCGAGTTCAACTCAAAGGTTGAATCAGCTGCAAAGCGTTACGCAAAGATTGCTGACAGACTTAACCTCGGCGGTGCAACTGTTGAAGAAAAAGTTCAGCTCCTTATCGCATATCTCCGTGATATGAACGACAAGCTCAACATTCCCCAGTGCATCAAGAACTACGGTGCAGACAGCTATCCCACAGAGCAGGGCTTTGTTCCCGAAGAAGTATTCCTTGAGAGACTTCCCGAAATTGCAAAGAACGCTATCGGCGATGCTTGCACAGGCTCAAATCCCCGTCAGCCCAGCCAGGAAGAAATGGAAAAGCTCTTCAAGTGCTGCTACTATGACCTTAAGGTTGATTTCTAATTGAAAAATTGTCACCCCGATGCAGAAATGCAACGGGGTGATTTTTTTAATTATCAAATTTAATATTTGCAATACCTCTTATTTCTTTCATTGCCTTGCTTACCTGTAACGCACGCTCTGCCGTTACGGCATAATAAGGATTATCGGGGTTTGCAATGAAATCTTCAAATGCCTTTGCTTCATAACCCATAAGGGTTTCCTTCAGCACATCTCCGATTATTTCGGTAATATTACCGCTGTTGTCAACAAGCTTCATATTGATGAGCTTTGAGATTGACTCAATGATAATCGTTCCCTTGTCGCCGAAAATCTGCGAGCCGAGCCTGTCCTGACCGAGCTTTGAATAAGTGAGGTTAACAAGCTTGTCGGGATAAAGAAATGCCGCATTTCCGCTGCCGTCTGCACCGCTTTCCATAAAGTGAGCGCAGGCGGTTATTTTTTGTGGCAGACCGAAAAGGTCAAGGGCAGGGTAAACGCAGTATATTCCCAAATCCATAAGGCAGCCCGTTGCAAGTGCAGGGTTGAAGATGTTGGGCAGCTTGCCTTCGAGATAGGCGGGGTATTTTGACGAAAGCTGTGAAAAATCAAAATGCACGCTTGTGATTTTACCGATTTTACCTATCGCATCTTTGAGCAATTCTCTTGCAGGGTTGAACATATACATTATCGCTTCAATGTAAATTACGCCGTTTCCCTTTGCGAGAGCCTGCAATTCCGCAAGCTCCTCAGGCTCAACGGTAATCGGCTTTTCGCAGATAACGTGCTTGCCTGCTTCAATCAGCCTTTTTGACTGCTCATAATGCAGGCGGTTGGGGCTTGCAACATAAGCCGCCTCAAAATCGCCGTTTACAAATTCATCAAAGCTTGTGTAAACGGTTGAAATTCCGTTTTCTGCGGCAAACTTTCCGCCGCTTTCTTCCGTTCTGGAATAAACAGCCGCAAATTCCGCATTGCAAAACTGCCTTGCGCCGTCAATGAACGATTTTGCAATCCAACCCGTGCCGATAACTCCGTAGCGCATGGACTCAAAGCTCCTTTGCCATTACGGTGCCGCTCTTTTTCATTGTAAAGAGGACCTTGAAACCGTTTTTCTTATAGAATTTGATGCCGCGCACATTGTCTGTGCCGACGATGAGCATAATGCTCTTTGCGCCCTTTGCCTTCATACTTTCGGTCAGGGTGGAAATCATATTTGAGCCGTTGCCGTTGCCTCTGAAGGGTGCATTGATATCAATGTGAAGATGTGAGGGGTACTTGAGCGAGAAAACGCCGTGAGCGATAATCTCAATAACCGCATCTCTGTAGTTTCCTTTGCCTGTTTCGCGCACCTTTGCAAGGTAAGGCTTCATTTTCTTCACATATTTCCAGAAGTTCATTGCGCCGAAAACATAGCCCTGAGCAACATCATTTTCATCAACGAGAACAAAAACATTTTCAGGCTCTTGTTCAATATAATAATTGCAGAAGGTGTAGAGGATAAAATCCCTTGTGTTGGGGTCGGTCAGCGCATCTTTGGGACCTGTGTTAAGGCAAACCTGCTGAACATCCTTGTAATATTTGGGTTCATAATTTTTGATAGTAACCATAATCAAACCTCCACAGTAAATTCTCTTTCGCCCTTGAACGGGATTTTTTCGCCCTTATATTCAAAAATTGCGTTGATTTTCGGGTCTGCATTAACCTTGACGGTTGCCGTGTTGCCTTTTTTGGTATATTCAACGCTGATTTTGCCGTTTTGAGTTGTGATGTAACCCTTTGCGTTGTTTATGCCGTCAACAAATCGGGGATTGATGATAACATTCTCATATGCAACGCCGTCATTGGGCTGACGTATGCCGAGAAGATAAATGAACAGATATTTCACAACAGCGCCGAACATCGGGTGATTGCGCGAATCTCTGCCGTACCAGTTTTCCCAGATGGTTGTTGCACCGTTATCCTTCATATGAACGAATGAAGCCTTGCTGTCGTTTGTGAGCAAATCGAATGCAAGCTGATTTTCGTTTATCTCAAAAAGATAGCCGATGAGAGCCTCGGTTGCAATGATACCTGTGTCAAATTTGCCGAGTTCTTTGTATTTGCGAACAACATTGTTGATGCCTTTTTCGTCGCCCATACCGACTCTGAATGCAAGGCAGGATGCGCCGTTGACATCGCCGCAGTAGGTGTGCTTATCGGGGCTGTAATATGCAAGCTCAATTGCTCTTTTTATCTTTGCTTCACGCTCTGCAAGGTGAGCCACTTCGCTCTCTCTGCCGAGAATCTGTGCAACTTCGGTGACCTGCTGAATGAATCTCACATAAAGCACCGTGTTGACATAAGCCTCGGGAATAACGATGGGGTCGGGGGTACACCAGTCGCCGAGACACCAGCCGTCCTTTTCCTCGCGCCAGACAAATCCGTTTTCGCTGCGGCTTTCAAGGTAATCAAGATAGTGCAGCATCTTGGGGAAAAATTCCTCAAGGAGAGCCTTGTCGCCATACATTTTATAGAATTTATAGGGTACTTCAACTATTGCGCCGCCCCATCCGGAGGGTCCGCCGCCACCGCCCATAAGGGGTGCTGTGTGCTGAATATGCCCCGTTTTTTTGCATTGACAGTCCGCAATGTCATAAATCCACTTGCGGTAAAATTCGCGGCTGTCGAGGAGCATCATAGCAGTTTCGCCGCAAAGCTGACCGTCACCCGTGTAGCCGAGTCTTTCTCTGTGGGGGCAGTCGGAGGGCACGCCGCAATGCATATTGCCAAGCTGAGTTCTTATGTATGCATCGTAAAGCCAGTTGAGAACTTCGTTGTCACATTCAAATGCCGAGGTAACGGAGCAATCGGAATGAACAACATCAACTCTCAGAGGCTCAACATCCGCAGTCACTCTGAAATAGCGGAAGCCGTGCCAGGTGAAATGGGGAATATATTCACGGTTTGTGCCGTCTGTAACGAATTCGTCCGTCTGATAATCCTTATCAAAATTGAACTGAATTCCGTACCAATCACGCTTTTCGTGGATTTCCTCGGCATAGCTGACCTTAAATTTCTTGCCTTTTTCTGCGCATCTGAACACCGCATAGCCAACGGTATTTTCGCCTGCATCGTAAAGCTTTGTTTCTCCCTCGTCTGCGATAAGAACGGGCTGAATTGTTCTTATTACCTTGTCTGCAGGTGAAAACTGAATGTAAAATTCGCTTTCGGGTGCAGGAATAACCGTACTTTCAGCAAAGCCGTCAAGGTCTGCAGGGTAAAGAGTGTAATCGTGCTTTTCGCCGTAATAAAGGTTGTTGAATGAAATGAATCCTTTGTGGGAAAGGGTTGTTTTGTCGCTGATAACATCGCCGCTTGCCTTTTCTATAAGATAGCAAAGCTTGGGAGTGCCGAAAACAACATCGCCCTCTGCCATACGGAAATTCTGATTGTAATAACCATTGCCGAGGATAACTTCAAGCTTGTTTCCGCCATCTGTCAGATAATCTGTAATATCGTATTTCATACAGTAAATTCTGTATGAAAGCTCATCGTCAAGAGGGAAAGTGAGCTTGTGAAGGTCACGCTCGCTGTAGCAGGTAGCATTGGGCACAAGCAAATCATCGCTTACCTTTCTGCCGTTGATGAACAGCTTGAAAAAGCCGAGACCGCAGATTGTTATTTCCGCTTTTTCGCCTTTGACGGCGGTAAAGCTCTTGCGAAAAATTGGTGAATCGCTGCCCGTACATTCAATCCATTCTGCGTTTCTGAAAATCTGATTGCTTGTCATATTTCTACCTCCATAAGCTCTGCGAGTCTTGCGCTCATCTGCTCCCATTCATCCATAACGGCAAGCTGAGTGTCGGTAAGCTCTTCAAGCTGATTTGTGAGTTTCAGTACTCTTTCGTAGTCTGCGGAAACCTCGGGGTCGGAAAGCAAGCCGTTAAGCTCGGAAATTTCGCCGTCAAGGCGGTCAATTTCTTCCTCGCTTCGCCTGATTTTGCCCTTAAGGCGGTTGATTTCGCTGTCACGCTCCTTGCGAAGCTTATATAAATTAATCTTTTGCTCGGTTTTCTTCGGCTTTTCCTTTGCCTGCGCAAGGGCAATGCCTGCATATGAATCATAATCGCCGTCAAACTTTTCAAAGCCGTTTTCACTCATTCTGTAAATTTTGGTTGACAGCTTGTTGATGAAATATCTGTCGTGAGAAACGGCAATAATCGTGCCGTCAAAGTCGCCGAGAGCCGCTTCAAGCACTTCTCTTGACGGAATATCAAGGTGGTTTGTAGGCTCGTCAAGCAAAAGCACATTTGCGCCTGAAAGCATCAGCTTCAGCAGGCAGAGTTTCGCTTTTTCGCCGCCGCTTAAGGTATCAACGCTTTTGAAAACATCGTCACCCCTGAAAAGGAAAAGGGCAAGATAACTGCGTACGGTTTTCTCGGTGAATAAACGGTGCTCGTCCCAGATTTCGTCAATAACGGTCTTGCCGCCCTTAAGGCTTTCAAGGCTCTGGTCAAAATAACCGATTTTAACATTAGTGCCGAAATTGAATGAGCCGTCATCGGCGGATTGCTGACGGGTAAGGATGCGGAGAAGCGTTGTTTTACCGCAGCCGTTTGTGCCGGGCACAAAAACGCGGTCGTTCTTATAAACCTCCATATCCGCATCACGGAAAAGGCGTTTTGAGCCGAACGCCTTGGAAAGTCCGCTGACTTTAAGCACATCGTTGCCCGTTTCGCAGGCAGGCTCAAATTTCATTCTCATTGAAGAAAGGGGAGGGTCGGGAATAACAAGCTCCGCTTTTTTCTTTTCAAGCATTTTTCGCTTGCTTTCGGCGGTTATAAAATTGCGCTCCCTTGCAAATGAGCGTTGCTGCTCAATAATGCCTTCAATGCGCTTGATTTCCGCCATCTGATTTTCGTACTGCCGCCTTTCACTTTCAAGGCGTTCGTCTTTAAGCTTAAGATAGGTTGAGTAATTACCCTTTGTGCAATAGCTTTTGCGGTTGGTAATTTCAACGGTCTTATTTGTCACTCTGTCGAGAAAATAACGGTCGTGAGAAATAACAATTATTGTGCCTCTGAAGGTTGAAAGATAGTTTTCAAGCCATTCGGTACCTGCAATGTCAAGGTGGTTTGTCGGCTCGTCAAGCAGCAGTAAATCGGAGCCGCTTAAAAGGAGCTTGCACATACTCAGCTTTGAACGCTGACCGCCGCTGAGCTTATCGCAGGTGAGATGAAAATCATCCTCGGAAAAGCCGAGACCGATGAGTGCGGAGCGTGTGCGGCTTTTATAGGTCAAGCCGTCCTGCTCCTGAAATTGCTCGTTAAGGCGGTGCTGCATTTCAATCAGCTTATCCTGACCGCCCTCGTTTGCATCGATTGCGGCGGCGATGTCCTCAAGCTCACGCTCCATCTCCATAAGATGCTCAAAAACGCTGAGCGCCTCGTTATAAACCGTGCGCACCGAGCCATGGCAGGCGTGCTGCTCAAGATAACCCACCTTAACATTTCTGCCAACAAATGCGCCGCCCTCGGTTGGCTCGATTTCGCCCGTTATGACCTTAAAAAGCGTGGTTTTACCTGTTCCGTTTGCGCCGATAAGTCCGACAAACTCACCGGGATTGACGTCAAACGAAACATTTTCAAACAGCACCTTGCCGCCGAAATCAACTTTTAAATTCTGAACGCTGACTGTTGCCATTTAGATTCTCGTTTCAATAATTTCAAATTCGCCGTTAAGCGTGTATTCACCTGCGTTTGCAGGGATAAATATGCTGTCGCCCTTTGTAAGCTCAAGCTTTTCGCCGCAGCATTCAAGAGTGCCGCTGCCTGCCATAATCAGCAGAGATACAAATGAATCCTCGCCTGCATTGCCGCTGATGCTGCCATTTGTGTCAAGCTTCCACACCTTGAAAAGGGGGCAGTCTGCAAGCAGTCTGCGTTCATCTGTGTCAAGAGCGGGATTTGAGAAATCGGGCTGTGAATATTTTTCGAGCTTTGTAACGGCGGCACCGTCTTCAACATGAAGCTCACGGGGCTTGCCGTCTGCGCCGACACGGTTGTAGTCATAAATTCTGTAGGTTGTGTTTGAGCTTTCCTGCACCTCTGCAAGCAGAATACCCTTGCAGATTGCGTGGAGTGTACCCGAATCAATGAAGAAGAAATCGCCTTTCTTAACCTTGACATTTTCAACATAATCCGTCAGGGTGTTGTTTGCGATAGCCGCCTTGAAATCCTCGGGTGAAAGCTTATCCTTGAAGCCGAGAATAAGGCTTGCATCCTCATCGCAATCGATGATATACCAGCATTCGGTTTTGCTCTGACCCATGCCCGTAAGCTCACAGTATTCCTTTGTGGGATGTACCTGCACGGAAAGGTTATCCATAGCGTCAATAAACTTTATGAGAATGGGGAAATCCTTAAAGTTGCCTGCATTCTTGCCGCAAAGCCCGGGGTTTTCCTTAACAACATCGGCAAAGGATTTGCCTGCAAATTCACCGTTGGCAACGCTGCTTGAGCCTGCTTCGTGGCAGGAGAGCATCCAGCCCTCAGCCGCATTTTTCTTCTCGGTTTTAACGCCGTATTCTTCAATCAGCTTTCTGCCGCCCCAGATTGTTTCCGAAACAAAGGGGAGCAATTTTATGGGATATAATTTCATTTATGATTCCTCCAAGGGTAATTTTTCTTGATTTGTATTATTTTATCATATTTGTCCAATAATTTCTATAGAATATTTAAGGGAGGATGAAAATTATGGAAAAACATTTTAATTCTGCAAAAATATTTTATTATGAAATGATAAGAAAACCCGTCAAACCTGCGCAGGACAGTATTCTGCTCCAGATTCGCGACACCTCGCAGCGGCTCGAAAGCGCATACAGCCGCTTTGAAAACGAGAGCAACGAAGATTTGCTCGATTCCATAATCTACGAAATTCAGTCCCTTAAGGCGCTTTACCGCTATCTGCTCAAGCTTGCAAAGGAAAAGGGGATTGAATGCTCGGGAGTCTCCGTTTTCAGCGGGGAGGTAATCTGATTGAACGGTTTTTTTATCGGTGCGGCGATTATCGCCGCCGTTTGCGTAATGTGGTGGACGGTTAAAAGCGAAAAAGGAGCAAGAAGCTTTGCGATATCCGCCTTGCAAGGCATTGCGGCAATGTTTGCCGTTAACCTGACGGGAATGGTGACGGGCGTTACCCTTGCAACAAATTGGTACACCGTTGCCACCTACATAGTCCTCGGTCTGCCGGGGGTAATTGCTTCGCTTGTGCTGAATCTTATACTTTAAATTAACAGCAACACATAAGTCTGAAATACAATATCTCGCGCACCCTCGGACATTTTTCTCTTTGACATACGCCCGTATGCCTGCATCGAAGAAATGCCCAATTGTACGCAATCTATTGCATTTCAGATGCGAAGCAGTTTTGAAAGAGAAGATTTTCGTCACAGCAAGGCGAAAATCTGCACGGAATACGAGGCTATTTCAAAGATTTTTAACGCAGCTGTGGCGGAAATATACCTTTCAAAACCTTATGGTTTGTTGTTAATTAAAGTATACTTTAAATTTGTGGATTCCGCCCGTACAGACTTCTTTTGTTCTGTCAAGAAGAATAATATTCGCCGTTGTACCCTCGGGAATTTCAATCTCAACCTCATAACCGCCCTCGGTCTTTTTCCATTCAATCCGGAGAATACCCCTGGGCGTCTTTATTTTTGTTTTAACAAAGTCAAGCCCGAAATCAAGCACGGGCTTGATTGTTATTGTTTCATAACCGCCGCATACGCTGCGGATACCTGCAAGATGAGTGAAGAAAAATTCATCATAGGTTGCAAGGAAATAGTGGTTGAGAGAGCGGGTAAGAGGTTCCCAGCTTTCCCAGGCGGAATCTGTGTCGCTCTCGAGCCATGAGCCCCAGCCGGGATATGTTTTCTGAGTCAGCACCTTGTAAGCGACATCGGTGTAACCGTAGTCGCAAAGCACGGGCAGTATGAATTTAGTGCCGACACAGCCCGTGTCGAGGTGATAATCTTTGCGTATAACATCTTCAGCCAGATTTTTTGCCACTTCTTCAGAATTCTTTGCAAAGCTGAACGCAAGAGGCAGCAGATTAGAGGTCTGCCTGTATTTTGTGCGTTTTCCTTTCGGCTCCCAGAATGTGGTTTCATAAATTTTTTTATCTGCTTTGTAAAATCTTTTATAGAATTCATCGAGGATTTTTTTAATCGCCTCAGAATATTCGTCATTATCTTCTTCGGGAGCATAAACACAAGAAGCGAGTTCTCGCATTGTGTCAAGCATTTTTTCAACGAAAGCCGTGCAGCAGATTTCTGCGCCCTCGGATGTGTTGCATATAACATCCAGATTAACATCGCCTGCAGGCGCAACCCAGTCGGCAAGACCCTTTGCGTTCCATACCCAGCCTTTTTCTTTGATTTCAAGGATGTTTTTAACGGCGTATTCTCTCAGGGTGGGGTAGATTTCATTGGCGTAGTCATACATATTGCAATGTCGGACAAGCTCAAGAACACCGAAAACGAAAATGCTGTTCCATACAGGGGAATTCTCGATTGACCAGTTTACGGAGGGTGCAATCACAGGCACGCTGCCGTATTCGTCAAAGCAATCTTTCATAATATCGATGAAAGAGGGCAGAAACCTGCTCATATCAAAATTGAACATCATCATTTGAAGAGCCATATTTGCATCGCCCAGCCAGCCGTTTTTCTCCCATACGGGAGTGTCGGTGGGCTTGCCCTGAAAGTTGTTGAGCATTGTGTTGACTGCAATTTTGTGAAGTCTGTTTATGTCGGGGTCGGAGCAGGTAAATTCCGAAATGATTTCAACATCATTTGCGATTCTGTAAAGCTCAACATCATCTGCGCAGAGGTTTTCAATCCCCTCAACCTGAATATATTTGAAGCCCTTGTAGCTGAATTTCGGCTCATATTCAAAAGCTTCGCCGTTGCTGATAAAGCAATCCTGCTGAATGTATCCGTTGGGAAACCAATTGCCGTCACGACCCTCGCCTTTGCCGATTTTGCGCACGTGACCGTCGTCGGTCAGCCTTTCGTTATATGTAATATAGACTTCGGCGCCCTCAGGTGCGTCAATTCTGATTTTTGCCCAGCCTGTCACCATTTCAGGGGCGGTGATGACAAATGCACCGTCAGCCAGACGCTGTATTTTTTCGGGTGCAAAGGTGTTGATTCTTCTTATGGGCGGTATATACTGCTCTTTGAGCTTGCTTTCGGGAGCATCTGCGAGGCAGGCTTTCTGCCAGTTGAATTCCTTGCGTCTTGCATCATAGGTTTCGCCGTAGTAAATGCTGTTTGCGGTTATCGGACCGTCGAGGGTTACGAGCCAATCCTCGTCGGTGGCAATTGTTTCCGACGAGCCGTCTGTGTATTCAATAACAATATCGGCAATGAGCTTTGGCGACGACCTCCAGGGCGCCGCTTCCCAATGCCAGATATTCGTTGTTTCGTTGAAAAAGCCGTTTCCCATTTCAACGGTAATTTTGTTTTTGTCGCATTTCAGCAAGGAGGTGATATCAAAAGTGCGGTAAAGCACGGTTTTGCTGTATTGTGTGTGGGACGGATTAAGAAGAGTGTCATCGGGCAGAGTGCCGTTGACCTTCATTTCAAAAAGTCCCAGACCGCAGACATATGCGGTGGCATTTGCAATTTCTTTTTCAGCATAAAATTCTTTCTTAAATATGGGTGCAAGCCTTTCTTCAAAGCTTATGCCCGAGCCTATCCATTTTCCGAGCCATTGACGGGTTTTATGCATATTCATCACTCTTTACTTATAATTTTTAACAAAATGCTTGTAGAATACAACCGCATTTCCGACAGCCTTGACAGAAAGATTTTCGTTGGGATTATGTACGCTGTCAAACTGCTGAGTATTCATCTCAATGGGCGCAAAGCGCAGGGTGCAGGGGCAGATACGGGTGAAATGCCTTGCATCCGTGCCTGCAGGGAGAAGATAAACGGAATTTGCAATGTGCGGAAAAACCTCGCCGATGCATTTGCTTGTGTATTCAAAGCCCTTGCTTGTCATATCGGCAGGCAGGTAGCTTTCGTTTATACCGCCCTCTGTGATTTCAATTCCGTATTTTTCTGCGATTTTCCTGAGGGTTTTAAGGTCTTTTTCAAAATCGTCGGCATCGATGAATCGAAGATAAATATTTGCCGTGCAGGATTTATCAGCGGTTGAGCCTTTTATGTCCGTAACGGTCATTGTTGTGCCGAGCATTGTTGCCGCCTGCGAGGTAAGTTTGGGTGCGATTTTAACAATAAGCTTGCCGAAGCACCAAAGATTTGCGCAGACAAGCCTTGCAGCAAACGGCATATGAGGGCATAAGCCCTCAAACATTGCCTTGACATCGGGATGAAGCCTTGCAATAAAAATGTTTTTTGATTCAATTTCCGCAATAAATTTGCTCATTCTTGCA
The DNA here is from genome assembly GCA_045632815.1 of Acutalibacteraceae bacterium. Taxonomy (GTDB): domain Bacteria; phylum Bacillota; class Clostridia; order Oscillospirales; family Acutalibacteraceae; genus CAG-177. The sequence continues at coordinate 17,747 of JAZQXJ010000042.1, forward strand.
ATCGGAGCTTTTTTGTTGAGAGCAAATGCTTTTGATGCGCCCTGAATTGCGGTGCAGACAAGTGTACGCCTGCCTTTTTCGTGGGTTGCGACCATTGCACATTTGCATTTCACAATGTCAACGGGAGGGTCGATTATTCCGCCGCCCTCGTCAAGCACGGTTTCAAATTCAATGCCGTTTTGCTCAAAATATTCAGCCGCAAGCTTCATTCCGTCACCGAAGATTTCTTCGTTGTGTGACGAGCCGATGTAAAGATTACATTCGGGGATAAAGCCCTCTGCGAGCAATTCTTCAACAGCCTGAAATTCAGCGAAAAGCGAGGTCTTTGTGTCAACCGTGCCTCTGCCGTGAATTATGCCGTCAATGATTTCGCCGCCGAAGGGAGCGCGTTTCCATTCGCCGTTTTCGGCAACAACATCGTGGTGGGACATAATCATAATGTTTCTGCTTTTATCCTTGCCCTCGATTTTGTATATCCAGCAGTCATCGCCGAAGGTCTTTTTTTCAGCCTTCTGATGAACAAGGGGAAAAAGCTTTTCAACCGTATCTCTCAGCTTTGCAAATTCTGTGTCATCATAGCTGCCCTTGACGGAAACCGTTCTGCATTTTATCATTTCGGAAAGCCTTTGAGCATATTCAAGCTGCTTATTTTCCGAAAGATGAATTTTTTCATCTGTCAGCTTTCTCGCCTTCTTTTTTGACATAACGGCATTATACGAAAGCGCAAGAAGAAAAACAATTATTGCCACGGGAATTAACCAAAGAAAGTTCATTATTAATTACCTCTTTATTTATAGTAACATTTATAATTATATCATCACCGTAAAATAAATCAAGCGGAAGCACACGCTTCCGCCTGAATTTTAATACATTGTTTTTGAAAGGTAAAAGCAAATCCACAGCGCAACAACAAAAGCGGATTCTGCGGGGATTGCCAGCTTTGTGTAGGGGCATTTCCAGCCCTTGTCAACGCAGAGGAAAATTGTTCGGGTCACAAGCACGGTTGTTGCAAAAAACAGACCGCCGACGAGAGAATAAACGGGAGTTTTGAGCGCAAGGGTGAGATAAAGAAGAAATGCGCCGAGTGCAAAGGAAATGCCGCCGTAATAAACTCGGATTTCGGTTTTGCCTGCGTTGTCAACGGGCTTAACCGCAAATTTTTCGGCATTTTTCAAGGGACTTGAAACAAAAACAATTGCCATTCCGAAAAAGTAGAGGCAGAGTCCGATAACCGCAATGCCTGCAGGGAGATTTGAAAAGAAAATTTCTTTCATATGTAACATCCTTTCGTGTTTGCTGATTTGATTATAGTATGAAAAGAAAAAATTATCAACATAAAAAAGAAAAATCCAAGTCCTGAGATTTGGATTTTTGTGATTACAGATTAAAATAGCAACAGTTAGACAAATTGGAATTTGTCAGTTTGTTCCTTTGAGGCATAGCTTCATTTGGCAAAGAAGGCTGATTATACCGTCAAAGTTCTTACTTCTAAACAATGCCCATACAAATTTCAACAAACAGAGCAACAATAACTACAAGCGCAGAGATGATGAATCCATGAATCATCGGACGAATTCCCGATTTTTTGAAGCTCGAAAATGAAGTGTTAATACCTATAGCTGCAAGAGCACTGACCATAAGGAATTTGCTGACTGTTTTTGTTCCCGAAACAATTTCAGAAGGGATTGTGAAAACGCTTGCAATAACAGACATTGCAACAAAGCCGAGTATAAACCAGGGAAAAATCTTTTTGATACTGAAATTTGCTTTAAGCTCATCGGGATTCGTGCTGTTCTTTTGCGCTTCTTTCTTCTTAAGACGAAGAGAAATGAACGCAAAAACGATTACCGTTGGAATGATGGAGAGCGTTCTTGTAAGTTTTACCATTGTTGCAAAATCGCCTGCACCTTCTGAGAATGCATATCCTGTTGCGACAACGGATGAAGTATCGTTAACTGCTGTTCCCGCCCATATTCCGAAGGCTTCATCGGTCATTCCTATTGCTCTGCCCATAATCGGGAAAAGGATAATCATTGCCATATCGAAAAGGAAAGTTGCTGACATTGCGTAGGCAACATCATCGTCATCGGCATCGATTGTGGGTGCAATAGCGGCTATCGCCGATCCGCCGCAGATACCCGTACCAGCCGAAATCAGATTGGAAAGTTTCCAGTTAAGACCTAATGCTCTTCCGATGAAATATCCGCCGCCGAAGCAGGTAAGTAAGGTGAAAACCATAACCGTCAGTGACATTCTGCCGACCTGAAGAACAGTTGTAATGTTAAGTGAAAGACCGAGCAGAATAATGGCAAATTTAAGGAGTTTTTTTGATGTGAATTTTATACCGCTTGCAAAGATGTCTGTTTTTGCAACAAAACGGTTGATAATCATGCCGATAAACATAGCAATAACAGCAGAGCCGATTAAATGAATCGGAAGCAGACTTTCAAACCACATCGCAAGAAATGCAATAACAAAAGATAAAATTATGCCCGGTAAATACTTTATTAATTTCATAAACAGACCTCGCAATCAAAAATTAGATTATTATATCATCAAAAAATAAAATAATCAACATTAACATCCTCAATCACAGAGCAAAAGAGTTCGCCAAATTCTTATTTGTCGAGATAATTATACCACAATTTATCTGAATTTACAATCGAATGCGGTCAATCCGTTTGCCGAAGGGCAATTTCGTTTTGTGTTTGCAGCTCAAAATAGCAACAACTGAATTTCAGTGTTATTCTGCCTTCGGCAGAGTGATATTTTCACTTCGTGAAAGTGTTATTGAAACCTACGGTTTCAGTGCTATTTTATTCGCCAATAAACTTGCGAAGTAAATAACACTGTGCGAAGCACAATAAAACTGCGTAGCAATAAAACTCGCCGCAAGGCAAATAAAACTGAAAACGACAAGTTTCTGTCGAAACTTGTCGTTTTCTTTGGCTGGGGAATAGGGATTCGAACCCCAACAAACAGAGTCAGAGTCTGTCGTGCTACCGTTACACTATTCCCCAATGTAACTCGTAACTGTGGGCTACGGGTATATATTATACACGCTTTAAAGAAAAAGTCAACACTTTTTTTAAGAAAAATTTAACTTTTTTTATAAGATTGTTTTCTGCGTTTGCTATTGTAAATATTTTTGTTTTGTATTAAAATGAATTAAATAAACAAAAGGTTGGATTTAATGAAAAATCTCATTAAAAAGTTGATAAATCCGCAGATGCGGCGGCGAATATTGGTTTTTTTCAACCGCAGCTGGTGTTTTTTGTGCAGATGTCTGCCTTTGAGAAATGTTGTGCTTTTTTACACAATCCGCGCAGACGGCGCATTGCTTGACAACGCAAAGGCTGTTTACGATACCTGTGGCGGCAAGAAAATTATTTTTGCCCGTAAGCTGCCCCATTCAATAAAGCTGAAGCCCCTCGCTTATTTTTATCTGCTTACAAGCCGTGTTATCGTGACAGACGATTATGTGCGCTATATGAGCGCTGTCAAGCTTCGCAAGGGTCAGAGCCTTGTGCAGATATGGCATGCCTGCGGTGCGTTCAAAAAATTCGGGCTTGATGCTCCGTCAAGCAGAACCGCAGAGGAAGAAAAATCGCTTCACAGCCAATATACGGCGGTTGCGGTAACGAGTGAAAAATGCAGAGAATTCTATGCGGGTGCGTTTGGTATTGATAAGGAAATCTGCCTGCCTCTCGGTCTGCCGAGAACAGACAAGCTTTTTACCGATAAAGAAAAAATGAGGGACGGTATTTTTGCGAAATACCCCGAATTCAAAGGCAAATGCATTTATCTTTATTGTCCCACATTCCGTGAGGACGGGGGAGAAAAGATTGTTTTTGAACCCAAGCTTGATTTTGCGGCAATCAGCAATTCTCTTGCAGAGGACGAAATTCTTCTCATCAGGCGCCATCCCGTTATGGATTACCGTCTGACAGAGGATTATCCCAATATAATTGACCTTACGGATGAATCTACCCTTGACCTGACGGCGGCAAGCGATGTTATTATAACCGATTATTCCTCGGTTATTTACGATGCGCTTCTTCTGGGTGTACCGCCCGTTTTCTATTGCCCCGACTGCGAAAAATATGAGAGGGGTTTTTATCTCAATTTTCCCGATGATTTGCCCGGTGAGCTTGTGAAAGACGGCGCAATGCTCCTTGATACAGTAAGGAGGACAAAAGAAAATCCGCCCGTTGAACGAATTCAAAAATTCATCAGCGAGCAGATGGAAGCCTGCGACGGAAAGTCAGCCGAAAGGGTTGCGGCGCTTATTGAGAAATGCCTGAAATAACCCTTTCAAATATTCTTTTTGTGTTATCGCAATCAATATAATCAAAGTTAAAATCTCTGAAATTGCGGAGCTTTTCTCCGTCATTTCGGGGGTTTTTTATTGCCTCAACAACGGCGGCAAAATCCTTTGCAACCGTGCCGGGTACATAGCTTTCGTAGTCATAATAGAATGAACGCTCTTTTTCATAGCTTTCAAGGTCAAAAGCATAGAAAATGCAGGGTTTGCCGAGTAGCGCAAAATCCATACACACCGAGGAATAATCCGTAATCAGCAGGTCGCTTATGAGGGTCAGCTCATTTATGTCGCCGCCCGTAACATCAACCGTGCCTTCGGCAGGCTCGGCAGAATGAATCTGCGGATGCAGCTTGACGAGCAGGGCATATTCATCGGAAAGCTCGCGGAAAAGCTGAGTGTCAATGCGCTTGACAAGGCTTTTGTCCGTTTCGGAGTCGTCACGGAATGTGGGAGCATAAAGAATCAGCTTTTTGCCTGCACAATCGGGATGTGCTTTGTCAAATTCACGGCGGACAGCCTCAACATCTTTCTTTGCCAGCAGGGTGTCAATTCTCGGTGCGCCGAGGGGAAGAATTTTGCTTTCGTCAACGGCGAATGCCTCGGCATAAACGGGGATAAGATTTTCTGAGGTGCAGATTACATATGTAAGCTTTTCGGAGCATTTCTTTTCACGCTCACGCACATCGTCCGTCAGCGGTGCGGAAAGCCCGAATTTCTTGAATGCACCCTCTGCGTGCCAGAGCTGAGTGATAACCGCTTTTTTGCTGAAATTCAGGGATGCCATAGGCATAAAGTTATCGTTGAGAAAAACATATTTTGCCGTGGCAAGTACCTTTGCCTTCAGGGTGAAAAAACCTGCCGCTTTAAACAAGGATGAAACAAGAGCTTTGATGCCCGATGTGTCGAGTTTCAAATCATTTGTTGTGATTGTTACAATGTCAAAGCCGCCTTTTGCCTCGCAATATGAGCGCAGAATGCCGAGCGAATCCTTGTCGCCGCCGTGGTGCGGGGCAACAAAAGCAATTCTGTTTTCCCTGACGGGCAGAATTCGGCAGATATTAAAAAAGAGAGCATATAACGAATAAAAAAGCTTTTTCAAGATGATTCTCCGTTATTTTTTTATTTTCAGCAGTATTTTTGCGCCGATAATGATTATAAAATCGGGCAGAAAACTTAATTTCGGCGAATTTTTCAGCAGGGCAACAACCTTGAAAAGCCTGCTGTCAAGGCGCTCATTGCCCTTGAATTTAAGGGTTATTTTGCCCTTCGGTTTTTTGTCCTTGCCCACAATTTCAAACATGGGCATCGATTGACCGTAAACACTTTTCAGAAAATTATCATCGGGATTTTCGGCAACAACGCTGATAACGGGATTTTCCGAAATCTCCGCTTTGCTGAAAAGCAGAGTACCGATGTCCTTTGTGATTGCCCTGCATTTTGTTTTTGTCCCGTCGCTCATTTTTGATTCAAGGTGTGCAATTCTTTTGTCCATATGTTCAAGGGCGTCATCGCCCTCGGATACCCACAGAAGGCGGTAGAATTCATTTATCAGTGCGGAATAATTCTTATAAAGAATTTCCTGCAGATAATCTTCCTTTTCCTCTGCCGTGCCACTGAAATTACTTTCGGCGCAGGAATAAATTATATCCATTGACTTTAAAAAATCCTGCAAAAGAGGAACATTAACCTTATGAGTAACGGAAAGCGAATGCCTGCGGTATCTGAAAACAGCATTTTCAACTCCAGTGATTTTCGGCTTTGCGGCGTGAACGAACTGCATGAAGAATGCGCCGTCCTCGCTGTATTTCATTCCGAGAAAACGGACTCCGCTTTCTTTCAGCGTTTTTGCTCTGTAGCATTTGTTGCTGACAAGGAAATTCCACAGCAGCCTTTTATCATAGCAATCGATGATTTTATCTTTGACAAGTGAATCAACAATCGGGTTTGAAGCCTCGTTTATACCGAAGCTTTCAACCCTGCAAAGGGCAATATCCGCCTGCGTTTCATCAAGGGCATTGCACATTTGCTCAAGGGCATTTTCGCCCAGCAAATCGTCGCTGTCAAGGAAAAGAATATATTCCCCTTCAGCGCGGTCAATGCCGTTGTTCCTCGCCGCGGATACACCTGCATTCTCCTGAAAAACGGGCAGAATATTTGCGTGCTTTTCTGCATACGCCTTTATAATCTCACCCGTGCCGTCTGTTGAGCCATCGTTGACAACAATAATCTGTATGTCCTTAAGACTCTGACTCAGCAGACAGTCAAGAGTTTCCGATATGAAATTTTCACTGTTATATGCGGGTACGATAACAGAAATTTTCATTTTATTTATCCCACTTAAGAACGGTTTTGCCGAAATGGCGGCTGATATCCTGCGCAAATGCTTCGTGAATATCATTCACCGTTCTGATATTTACAACGCTGCCGATGATGTTCTCAAGATAAGCGGCAATGTCAGGATGCTCGGCGAGCAAATCCATTGTTTTTTGGAAATCCTCAACGCCGCTTCTGCTTGAGCCGAAAAGGGACAAGCCTTTTTCAAGCACCATTCTTGTGTTGATATCAACAAATCTTTCACTAACGCCCATAAGACCGATTGAGCCTTCGGGATTAATCATATCAATAATCTGCGCAATGGCAAAGCGTGAGCCTTCGCCGCCTACGCATTCAAATGCGTGGTCAATCTTAAGACCCTCGGGAACATGGTCAACGTGATATGCGCCGTCTGCAAATGAAAAATAGGCAAGCTTGTCATATACCGTGCCGAAAACATAGAGCTTTGCATCGGGATAAAGAGCCTTAAGCACAAGAGCTGTGATAAAGCCGACATTGCCGTCGCCCCATATGCCGATTGAGTTCTTTCTCTTGTGAGCAAATTTCTCAAAACGGGCAATTGCGTGAACGCATACGCTGATAAGCTCGCTGAACGATGCAACACGAAGGTCAACTCCGTCGGGTACACGCACAAGGTGATCGGCGGGCATATCAATATAATCCCTTAAAAAGCCGTCGTATCCGCTGGAGCAGAAACGGCTGGAGGGAAGATAATTCTCTGCAATAACCTCGTCGGTCTCCGTGGGGATATTAGGCACGGGCACAACGGTTTCGCCAACCTTGAATGTGCCTGTGGGGTCATAAACAACCTTTGCAACGCACTCGTGAACAAGCGCCATCGGCAGCTTCGCCTTGAGAGCTTCTCTGCTTCTGTTGCCCAGATAATAGCGCTGGTCCGCCTTGCAGATTGAAAGATAAACGGGGCGCAGAATAACGCTGTTTTTTATGTCAGGCTGCGTGCAGGCAACCTCAATCATACCCGGGGCGATTAATCTGTAAACTGAATTAATCATTTGAATCCTTGCCTTTCAGGAGAGTGTGGGCAACCTTCAAATCATAAGGATATGTGATTTTGATGTTGAAAACCTCACCCTCAACCATATAAACGTCTTTGTTCTTGATTGAGAAAATTTTGCAAGCATCTGTAAGGATTGCCTTTTCATCCTCTGTGAGAGAGGCGAGAACTCTTTCAAGCTCCTTAAGGCGGAATGACTGGGGAGTCTGACCCTGGAACATTCTTGTTCTGTCGGGGATTGAAGTGATGATTTTGCCGTCTGCGCTCTCAACGATTGTATCCGTTGCGGGGATTACCGTGTCACAAGCGCCGTATTTAAGGGCGGCATCAACGTTTTCTTCAATAATTCTGTGAGTGAGGAAGGGTCTTACCGCATCGTGGGTAACGATAACGGTATCCTCATCGGTTTCGTAATTTTCTTCGATATATGCAATCGCATTTTCAAGAGTGCCGTTTCTTGTGGCACCGCCTGCAATTACGGTTACTTTCTTGCCTTCGGGAATGTGCTTTTTGATGAGTGCATTTGTGTGCGCAACCCATGCCTTGGGGCAAAGCACAAGAATTTCATCAATTCTTTCGCTGATAAAAAACTTTTCAATGGTGTGGATAATAACGGGCTTTGTGCCAAGCTCAAGGTACTGCTTGGGAGTGTCCGAATTACCCATACGGCTGCCGATGCCGCCTGCAAAAACTGCTGCAAAAACCATATTATCAGTCCTTTCGGTTATTTACCTTTAACCATTTCATTATATTTAGCGCAGATTTCCTTTGCGTCACCCTGCGCAATGAGTTTGCCTTTTTCAAGGATAATTGCTTTGTTGCAGATGTTAAGCACCTGCTCAACGCTGTGGGAAACAAAAAGAACGGTTATGCCCTTGTCGAACATTGAGCGGATTTTTGCCTCGCTCTTTTTTCTGAATTTTGCGTCGCCTACGGAGAGAACTTCGTCCAGAATGAGGATTTCGGGCTGAACAGCCGTTGCGATTGCAAAGCCGAGCCTTGCTCTCATACCCGAGGAATAATTCTTGACGGGAACATTGATAAAATCGCCAAGCTCCGAGAATTCAACAATCTCATCATATTTTTCTTCAATGAACTTTCTTGAATAGCCCATTGTTGCGCCGTAAAGAAAGATATTTTCTTTGCCCGAATAATTCATATCAAAGCCTGCGCCCAGCTCAAGCATCGGAGCGATAACGCCGTTTACGGTAACGCTGCCCTTTGTTGGCTTAAGCACGCCTGCAATAACCTTGAGCAGGGTTGATTTACCTGCGCCGTTAAAGCCGAGAACGCCGACTCTGTCGCCCTTTTCAACGGTGAATGAAATATCGTTCAGCGCCCAGAATTCGGTGAAATGGAGCTTTCTTGTGACAAGCTTTATGAAATATTCTTTGAGATTATCAACCTTTTCCTGATTAAGGTTGAACATCATACTCATATTGCTGACTGTGATAGCAGGTTTAGCCATAGAAAACTCCTTTCTTTAGATATGAAGAATGAATTTATCCTGTTTCTTATAGAACATCCACAGACCTGCAACAATGCATACAAGGCTGAATGCAAGGGAATAGAGCAGGTGATTTACATTGAACATTTCGCCGTAAAGCACGCAGCTGCGGAACATTTCCGTGATTGAATAGAGGGGATTTGCCATCAGCGCCATTCTGATAACCTTGCTTGCAATGTGAAGTTGCTCAACCTTGTAGAAAATGGGGGTCATATAGAAAAGGAGCATACAGAATACCTCGTAGAGATACTCAACATCCTTGAAGAAAACCTCCATTGTGCAAAGGATAAGACCGATGCCTACGCTCAGAAGCAGAAGAATTGCAATCGGAACAACCGCAAGCAGGATGTACGGCGTTATGTTGGGCTGTTCTGCGGAAAAGAAATAGAAATAAATGATAAAGCAGGCAAGCACCAGCAGCGAAATCAGGAATGTTACAAAATTTGCGATAACATTCGAAAGGGGGTATATATATTTTGGCACATATACCTTTTTGATAACCGATGCGCTGAGTCTGATTGAACGCATTGCCCTCTTGGTTGATTGGGTGAAAAATTCATAGATAAGTCGTCCGCAGAGCAGATAAATGGGATAATTCACCATTGATGCGTCTTTTCTGCCGAATATTCCGCCGAAAACAAGCACAAGAACGATTGTTGTCAGCAGAGGCTGCAAAAATGTCCAGAAAATGCCGAGAACGGAGTTTCTGTACTGCAGTTTGATGTTCTTGCGGACTATTTCATACAGCAAATATCTGTACTTATAAAAATTTTTTAAGTATTTCATAAAAAATTCTCATCCCTTATAACTTTAAGCCCCATTTTGCAAAATAATTCAGCATGGAGTTAATCTGAACAAGTTTAAGCTTGAAATTCTTTTTTGATTCTCTGCCCCACTCGTGGTAAACCGTTGCCTCGGGGTAATAAACCGTTCTTGATTTAAGGTTTACGCTGCGGGTGAGGTCGCTGTCCTCAAAATACATAAAATAACGCTTGTCAAAGCCGCCGAGCTGCTTGAAAAGCTCTGTTCTGATAAACATAAAGCAGCCTGTGGCGTTCTGGATATCAACGGGCTTTGAAAGGTCGCGGTCAAGCATTGCGTATTCGGTGAGCAGCTTGCCCGGCTCGCCGTCGCCTCTCATCCTGCTTGCAACAAGATACTTGAGGCAGGGGGCTTTTTTGCCGAGAATCTGAAGTCTGCCGTCGGGGAAACGGATTTCGGGAGATGCCATTCCGATATCCTCGTTTGCATCAAGAAAAGCCGCAAGCTTTGAAATTGCATCATCCTTAAGAATGATGTCGGGATTGATGATTACGTGGTAATCGGAATCCAGCTTGTCCAGAACGATATTATGACCTGCGCCGAATCCGATATTACCGCCGCTTCTGATGAGAGTAACCTGAGGATACTCTTTTTCAATCAGCTCGATTGTTCCGTCTGTGGAGCCGTTATCGACAACATAAAGGCGGAAGGGAGCTTTTGTATGTTCAAAAAGTGAGCTTAACGCATTGCCGATGGTAGCAATGTTATTATAAGTCACAATACAACCTGTTACGGTTTTCATATAAATATATATTCCTTTCCAAGGCACATATTGGAAACTGCAAGTAATTCAATTTCTGTTGACTGCCGATAAATGCGTCGGAACATAAACATTTCTTTTGTAGGGGCGATTCACGAATTGCTCGCAATAATATGATGTTTATTTGCCGTTTTTTCACCTTTGACGTATACCCGATACGCCTGCAGGCGAGAAAAACGGCATCCGCCATCATTTCTCGTCAGTCTTTCAAAAAACTACTTTATCCTTGCCAAAGACAAAATCATATTGATACGCCATTTTATTTTCTGCATTGCGCTTGTTTTGCCGCCCGTTACGGTGCCGCCGTGTCTGCGCCACTTGATAAGCGGTTTTTCCAGCAGAACAACTTTGTACCCTTTTTTGATTGCGGCGAGTGCTATCCACCAGTCGTGCATAGGCAGCTCCTTGGGGAAGGGGAGCGTATCCAGCATAACCTGCTTTGTGAATGTCATACAACAGCCTACAAAAGTATTCCTTATGAGGTTGTGCTTGAAATCGGCATTTGAGCCGTGGATTGCAAAAAATGAAGGCTCTGTGATATTGAGGCTGCCGTCGGTTACCGCCGCATCGTGAAGCACAACATCTGCACCGTTTGCGATTTCCGCCATAACACAGCTTACCTTATCGGGCATCCATACATCGTCCTGATCGCACAGAAAAATAACATCGCCCGAGCAGGCTTTCAGAGCGTTTTCAAAGTTACTGACAACGCCCTTGCCGCAGCCTTCAATATATTTTATTCTTTTGTCTCGGATTTCCTGAACAACGCCACGGGTCTGACCCTGAGGATAATCGTCCGAAACGATTATTTCGTCATTCTCGCCAAGCTGCGGAAGGATGGACTTCAGCTGCTCGGCTATATATTGCTCGCCCTTGTATGCGGCGAGTGCAACCGAAATTTTCATATCAGTCGATGGACTTCATTGTGGGGAACAGAAGAACATCTCTGATAGCCTGAGAATCGGTAAGAAGCATACACATTCTGTCGATTCCGAAACCGATACCGCCCGTGGGAGCCATACCGTATTCAAGAGCCATAAGAAAATCTTCGTCGGTTGTGTTTGCTTCGTCATCGCCCTGCGCAAGCTGAGCTTCCTGAGCCTTGAAACGCTCTCTCTGATCGATGGGGTCGTTAAGCTCGGAATAAGCGTTTGCCATTTCCCAGCCGTTCATAAAGAACTCAAAACGCTCAACAAAGTTGGGGTCTTCGGGTTTCTTCTTTGTGAGGGGAGAAATCTCAATGGGGTGATCCATAACGAAAGTGGGCTGAATGAGATGCTCCTCTGCGTATTCTTCAAAGAACATTGCAAGAATATCGCCCTTGCCGTGTCTGTTCTCATATTCGATGTGGTGCTTGTCTGCAAGCGCTCTTGCATCCTCAAGGGTTTCAACCTCGTTCCAGTCGATGCCTGCATACTTCTTGACAGCGTCAACCATTGTGATGCGCTCAAAGGGCTTGCCGAGATCCATTTCAACACCGTTGAAGGTGATTGTTGTTGTTCCAAGAACAGCCTGAGCAACATGGCGGCAAAGATTTTCCGTAAGGTCCATCATACCGTTGTAGTCGGTGTATGCCTGATAAAGCTCCATAAGAGTGAACTCGGGATTGTGACGGGTGTCAACGCCTTCGTTTCTGAATACTCTGCCGATTTCATAGACCTTTTCAAGACCGCCTACGATAAGACGCTTGAGGTAAAGCTCAAGAGAAATGCGGAGCTTGAAATCCTCGTCAAGAGCGTTGTGGTGAGTTTCAAAGGGTCTTGCGGCGGCACCGCCTGCATTTGAAACAAGGATAGGTGTTTCAACCTCAAGGAAGCCCTGTGAATCAAGGTAGTTTCTGATTTCTCTGATGATAAGCGAACGCTTGATGAAGGTGTCCTTGACATCGGGGTTCATAATAAGATCAAGATAACGTCTTCTGTAGCGTGTGTCTGTGTTTGTACGACCGTGGAATTTCTCGGGGAGGGGGAGAAGTGACTTTGTGAGGAGTCTGATTTCCTTCGCGTGAACGGAAACCTCGCCTCTCCTTGTTCTGAAAACAAAGCCCTTTACCTCAACGATATCGCCGATGTCCCACTTCTTGAATTCAGCAAAGTTTTCTTCGCCGATTTCGTCAATCTTGACATAAACCTGCATTCTGCCGCTGCGGTCTCTGATGTCAATGAAGTTTGCCTTACCCATATCTCTGCGGCTCATCATACGTCCGCAGATTGAAACATCTGTATTTTCAAGTTCTTCAAAACGCTCAACTATTTCAGCGTTGTGAATTGACTGCTCTGCAAGTGTAATCTGAAAAGGATCTTTGCCTGCAGCCTGAAGCGCCTCGAGCTTTTCAACTCTGATTTGTCTGAGTTCATTTGTGTCCTGCACCTGCTCTTCTTCGGGTGCGGCGTTTACAATCTTTTCTTCAGCCATAGCTTTTTATTTCCTTTCTCTTAGTCAAAAAGCGACAGGAGAGGAGACTGCCCTCCGAAACCTATCGCCGTTTATTCAGAATTTTATTTTGAAATTGCAAGAACCTTAAGCTTGATAACTGCACCTGAGGGTGTGTGTGCCTCAGCGATTTCGCCAACCTTCTTGCCGATAAGCGCAGCGCCTACGGGTGAAAGGTCTGAAATGATGCCGTTTGCAATATCGCTCTTGCCGAGGATTTTATATTCTGCAATTTTCTCATCGTCGTCATCGTCAAGGTCGATGTCCTCAACCTTAACCTTTGAGCCTACGCGTACGGTTTCTGTTGTAAGCTCGTCTTCGTCAAGGATGGTTGCATTGCGCAGCTGAGTTTCAAGCTTTGCAATTTCGGCTTCCATTTTAGCCTGCTCGTTCATCGCCTCATCATATTCTGCGTTTTCGGAAAGGTCACCGTGTGAACGGGCTTCCTTGATTTTTTCTGCGATGTCATCTCTGCCCTCTGTTTTAAGCATGTTGAGCTTTTCGCTCAGCTTATTATAATCTTCGCGGGTGAGAACTGTCTGTTTTCCCATTTTTGTGTATCTCCTTTAATATGAAATATAATACGGGTTTTTATTATCCGCTATATTATAATATATATATTATATAATGTCAAGTTTTTCATTAATTACAATTCAGTTACATTTTGCCTTGAACAAAGCATAGCAGACAGTCTTCGGGACGGGCGTTTTTACATTTATTGCAGCTGCTTTCCAGCAGAGAAAAGCGGCTTTGTTTGTATTCCGAACTTCCGCAAAGCTCTGTCAATGCGCCTGCAAAATCAATGCTGTCAATGTTTTCGGGAATAATATCCCCGTGATGCGGATTAAGCTCAATGCCGCAGCCTTTGAAATGCAGTTTGCCGCAGGACTTGTTTTTGTGGCAGAAAACCGCCGCATTTTCTGCCTTCGGAGACAGTCTTCCGTCGCAGCAGATAACGATATCGGGCTTTACGCCCTGCTCGTAATCGGAGCGCAGAATAATGGATGCGCCGTATTCGCTGAAGGCTTTTTCGCAGGCTGATGCGTATCTTTCGGGGTGTGCGGTTATCACCCTGAGCGTTGATGAGAGGGGCAAAAGCGCGTTCAGACCCGAAGAATGGCGAGCATTTATGTCTGTCAGAGTGATGCTTATATTTTCGGGCGGAATGCAGGCTTTTCTGATTGCTTCTGCGGCGGTGTTGAAGGTCAGCAGCGAATGCATTGCCGGAGGGGTGAATCTGCGGATTTTACCGCAATCGGGGAGGGCAAGCGTTCTCGGCGCAACGATGCGTGAGGCGTATCTGCCGCATTTTTTCTCAACGGTGTCCCAGACGGACGGAGCAATTCCGTCGGGTATGTCCAGTAAATAAAAAGGCAGCCCGTTTTCCGTAGATACGGATTGCAGGCAGGCGGAATTGATTGCTTTTTTTATTCTTCTTTTTCTGAATATTCCTTCAGGCGCGGGCTTTACCCTCAAAACAACAAACACACCATCGCTCCTTTTAACACAGTTTCTATAAATCTATGCAAAAATCGGTGCGATGATGTGTATTTTTATTCTTCGTCCCTGAAAACAAGCTCAAGTTCTTCAGCGGTCAGCTCTCTGCATTCACCCTCAGCGAGAGATGTGTCCAGCTTAAGCGAGCCGATCTGCAGCCTGCGCAGCTGTTCAACATTGTTGCCAAGAGCGTGAAACATCCTCTTGACCTGATGATATTTGCCCTCTCTTATCTTGATTTCGGCGGCGGGCAAGCCGTCAACGGTTATGGGCTTTACCTTTGCGGGCAAGCATTCCGTGCCGTCTCCGAGAGTAATTCCTTCCTCAAGCTTTTTTACATCGTTTTCATCAATGGGGAAGGATAAAACCGCCTGATATGTTTTAAAAACATGGTGGGCAGGACTCATAATCCTGTGGGCAAATGCGCCGTCATCCGTGATGATAAGCAGACCCGTTGTGTCTCTGTCAAGCCTGCCTGCAGGGAAAAGACTGCGCCTTTTGAGTGAATCGGGGATAATATCAATAACCGTTTTCTTTTTCGGGTCTGTTGTCGCGCTGATTACACCCTGCGGTTTGTTGAGCATAATGTAAACATGGTCTTTTGCTGTAAAGTTATATCCCTTTACGGATATATCATCAACCTCGGGGTCAACAAGCTCCTCTGCGCGCAGAACAACCGCCGAATTGAGGGTTACGGCGGCATCCTTGATGAGCTTTCGTGCGTCTTTACGGGACACATTGCAGTTGAGGGCTATTAACTTGTCAAGTCTTTTTAAACCCATAGTTACCTCTTTATAATGAAAAGTGAAAAGTTCAGGACGGACTCCGCCCGTACCCGATTTTATTCTTAAGAAAAAAGGGTCGGTAGTTAGCCGACCCTTGGAAATTTTAGCTTAAATTATGCAAGCTCTGCGAAGTACTTGATTGTACGAACCATCTGGCTTGTGTAGCTGTTCTCGTTGTCATACCAAGCAACAACCTGAACCTGATAGAGATCGTCTTCAATCTTTGTAACCATTGTCTGAGTAGCATCGAAGAGTGAACCGTATGTGATACCAACGATATCGCTTGAAACGAGTTCTTCTTCTGTGTAGCCGAATGATGCTGATGAAGCAGCCTTCATAGCAGCGTTGATGCCTTCCTTAGTGATGTCGTTACCCTTAACAACTGCAACGAGGAGAGTTGTTGAGCCTGTGGGAACGGGAACTCTCTGAGCTGAGCCGATAAGCTTGCCGTTGAGCTCGGGGATAACAAGACCGATAGCCTTTGCAGCGCCTGTTGAGTTGGGAACGATGTTAGCTGCAGCAGCTCTTGCTCTGCGGAGGTCGCCCTTTCTGTGAGGACCGTCGAGAACCATCTGATCGCCTGTGTAAGCGTGAACTGTTGTCATGATACCGCTCTGGATGGGAGCATAATCGTTGAGAGCCTTAGCCATGGGAGCAAGGCAGTTTGTTGTGCATGATGCTGCTGAGATGATTGTGTCTTCAGCTGTGAGTGTGCCTTCGTTTACGCTGTAAACGATTGTGGGAAGGTCGTTGCCTGCGGGAGCAGAAATAACAACTTTCTTTGCGCCTGCATCGATGTGAGCCTGGCTCTT
>JAZQXJ010000043.1:0-5384 GCA_045632815.1 Acutalibacteraceae bacterium
CACTTGGCGGAGATAAAACGGTGAATTTCGAATGCGGAGGAAAAGCAACGCAAATTACCGTTCCCGATTGCTTTGAGGCTCTCGGTCATTGGGATCTGATGATGCTGGGGAAAACGGGCTATATAAAACCTGTTCCTCAGGCGCTCACCTTCAGCCACACTCACGGCAAAAACGGCAATATGGTTGCAAAGCAGTTTTACGTTTTCCATGCGGAAATACCCCTTGAGGGTGACTGCGTTGTGAAAATGCCCGATGATGACGATATTGTTATTTTTGCGGCAACTGCCGTCAGGGATTATGTTCGTTTTGAAAAGGGCGACGCCCATTTTGACAGCCTTGAAAAAAGGAGTTTTGATTATGAGTTCTCCGATTATGCGGTGAAGCTTATGAATCCCAACGGTGCGGAGCGTGTGCTTGATAAATTCTTTGACCGCACAGTATCGCTGAACGTGAAGATGGGAGAATTTTACAACAAATATGCTCTCAACGAGCTGTATTATATTCTCCGCAACCTCAGCAACAAATCGAAATATAAAAAGAATGTCCTCAGAGTGACGGACAGCCGAAAAAATAAAGGAGAGAGTTAATTATGAAAAAAACAAGTCAGAAAATCATTTCCGTTATTCTTGCAATCACAATGATTTTCAGCGGTACGGCAATTGCTTTTGCTTCCGATGAAGCAGCCGACAACAGCGCAATCATCAAAACAGCAGGTCTGCTTGACGGCATTCTCAGTGCGGTGTTCAAGGGTTTCGGTGCTCTTTTCCCCAAGGATTTTGAAACCGTTGAGGAATACTACGCAGGCGAAAGCGAAAACTTCTATGAAGGCACGGCAGATTTTATTGACCAGCCTGCCGAAAATGCAAAGTGGAATCTTGGTTTCGGTAAGGCAAGTATGGTGCCCGAAAATCTGAAAGACGGCACAAAGGAATACTATACAGGCGGTTACTTCACCCAGAAAATCAACGGTGTTTTTGACGATCAGGGTGCAAATGCAGTTGCTCTGACAGACGGATCGGGCAGGGGCACACTTATTATGATTGCCATTGACGGTATCGGCGTTTGTAATGATGACGTCCGTGCAATCAGAGGCGAAATTGAAAAGAGACTTGCCGCAGAGGGCATTGAAAGCGACATCGTTGCAATCAATATCAATGCCA
This sequence comes from Acutalibacteraceae bacterium, assembly GCA_045632815.1. Taxonomy (GTDB): domain Bacteria; phylum Bacillota; class Clostridia; order Oscillospirales; family Acutalibacteraceae; genus CAG-177. Next base: position 1,161 of record JAZQXJ010000043.1, read on the forward strand.
CCCATTGCCACACGGTTATCGACACTCAGGGCTTCGGTCTTGAGCCTCTTATCAAAACCGTTTTCACAAATCTTTTCTCATTCCTTCCCTTTGTTGAAAAAACAAGAAGCCTTGACCCCGAATTCCACGGGCTTATGATAAGCGGTGCGGCTGATGCAGGTGTTCAGGCATATAAGAATATGGAACCCGGCGAGCTTTATTACTTTGAAACCGAGGGTATCGGCTACAGCGAGCGCAACAACAACTATCTTGATGACCCCTACGGCTATATTTTCAATAAGCGTTACGATATGGAAGGCTATCAGCACGTTATTGCCTGCTTCAAGTTCGTTCCCGATAACGCAGAGTCCGCACCCACAGTTTTCTCAAATCTTGGCGGACATCCCACAACAATCAACAGAGAAACAAAGCTTCTTTCAGCTGACTATCCCAACTATATCGAAGAGAAGATGAACGAAGCAGGTATGAACTTTGCATTTATTCAAGGTGCACAGTCACCTATCTCCGTTAACGCAGGCGCAGTTGAAAACGAAGAAATTCTTGCAGAGATAGATGCGGAAATCGCCGCTGACCCCACAGTAGAGGATTATAAGCAGGCTAAAAAGCTTGGCTATGAATTTGCAAGACTTATTATTGACGCAGAGAAGAATGCAACTCCCGTTGCACCTGTTGTAAACGTTAAGATGGCAGAGGTTACAGTTCCTCTTGAGTACGGTCTTATGGAACTGGGTGCAGTTTCGGGACTTCTCGGATTCACAACAGTCCGTGATGAATCAGCGCCTGCAGGTTATTCCGTAATTTCAGAAGTAGGTTACGTTGAACTCGGCACAGATCTTGTTATGGTTACAGTTCCCGGTGAACTTGTTCCCCAGCTTGTTTACGGCAACGTTGTTGACAAGTCAATGTCATACCTCGGCACAGATTGGGAATACGACTACACAGCAGACCTTGTTGGCGAGGGCAAAACAGTTCTTGTAATGGGTCTTTGCAACGATGCTATCGGCTACATTGTTCCCGACAACGACTATGCTCCTTTCATTGCTGACACAATCTGGAACACCGACCTTGGCGAAAAGCTTTTCGGCGAATATCAGCGTCACTACGAGGAAATGCTTTCGACAGGCAGCAAGGCAGGTTCAACCGTTATCGGTGCACTTAACGACGTTGTCAAAGAAGTTGCATAAAGCAATTATCACAAATAATTCAGGGGTGAAATTATGTCAAACGATTCAAAGTCAAATGCAAAAGCCTTTGAAGAACTCCGTCTGACGCAGCAACAGCAGGCTGAAAAATCCCAATCATCCAAAACCCAGGACCGCCGATACGTCGGCACAAAGGAAACCCTCGGTTTCATTATCTGGGATGCTGCACAGAGCTTTAATATCAATATTTATTCAACCCGATTCATCACAAGTATCGTTGGCGTTGACCTGGGTCTTCAGGCTATCGTCAACACAATCAACAGCATCTGGGATATCGTCAACGATATCTTCTTTGGTGCGGTTATCGATAAAACCCGTACCCGTTGGGGCAAGTTCAGACCCTATCTGATGTTCCTTGCAATTCCCGGATGTATTCTTACTTCTCTTTATTGGCTGATGCCCCATTTCTTTGAGGGCACAACCCAGACGGATATTGCAAAGCTTGTTTTCTATCTTGTGCTTACCATTGCCCGTGAAGGTGTGGGCACTTTCCAGACCATTTCAAGAACGGGTCTTATGTCCACCATAACACCTCATCCCAATGACAGAACCCGATTGATTACCCTTGCAAACTTTGCATCGGGCTTCTTTGGCGAAAAGCTTCCCGAGCAGGCGGTAACAATTCTTATTGACGTTCTGCGCAGTATGTATCTCAACGATGCAGGCAAGCTTGCCCGTGCATATACAAACCTCTTTGTGGGTATGGGCGTTTTCACAACCGTTGCATCCAGCGCATCATCATTCTGGTTCTTCTATAACTCGGAAGAGCGAGTTATGCAGTCCATCAAATCACCGGGTGTTATTGCATCAATCAAGTCAGTTATCAGCAACAAACCCTTGCTGCTGATAACCTTGTCCGATTTCCTCAGCGGCTTTGCCATCAAGGGCAGCGAGGATGACTATTACACCGACGTTCTTCATTTCTCATCGATGACCCTTGTTGCAGGTATTCCTGCCGCACCCATCAGCCCCATGAGCTATGCTTGGGTACCCTGGATGAGAAGAAGATTCTCAAGCCGCTTGCTTTACATACTTGCAAAAGAAATCGGTAATATCCTTTATATCCCCGTCTTCCTTTTCGGCTGTATCGGTATGAAGAAGGACTATTCGGGCGGTATGTATCAGAAGATTGTTCCCATGGGCTTTGCAATGGCAATCTGGGAAATTATCTGGACTCTGTTCTTTGGTCTTAAGTCAGTTATCGGCACGGAAATGTACAACGAAGCAATGGACTATTGCGAATGGAAAAACGGCTACCGCACCGAGGCAATGGCATCCGTTGCCAAGGGCATTGCGGCGAAAATTTCCAGCAATACAAGCACGGTTGTAACAACCGCAATCAAAAAGATGATCGGCTACGAAGTCAACGCTTTCAGAACAGGTAAGGAGCAGACAGATAAGGTTAAGTTCTTCCTCTTTGCAATGTTCACAATCATTCCTGCAGTTACAGGTTCATTGGGCATCATCCCCATGCTGTTCTATGACCTTGATAACGACAAGAAGGAAATTATGTATGCCGAGCTTCTTGAACGCCGCAGACTTATGAGCGAAGCAGTTGAAAGCGGCAACGACGAAATGCTTGAGCTTGCAGTCAATGCACAAATCAGCGTAGGCGATAAATAATCGGAGAGAAAATATGGAAGTAAGATATATCAATAAAAATGAAGAAGTTGATTTCCTCAAGATTTCCGCCGCTTCTTTTATCTGGAAATTCGATGCGGAAGTGGATACGGGAACAAAGGTGCCCGTTCTCGGTGCATTCAACGACGGCAAGCTGATTGCAGGCATTGAAATGTATGATTTCAGGGTCAATTATTGCGGCAGCGTTGTCAACGCAATTATTGCCAGCGGTGTCTGCAGCCTGCCCGAGAGCAGAAGAATGGGCGGAATCAGAGCGATTTTTGATGAAATCGGCAGAACCGCCGTTGAAAATGACTGGACTCTCGGCTTCCTTCATCCGTTCTCCATTGAATACTACGGCAAATTCGGTTATGCAAATCTTAACCGAATGTTTGCAATCAAGGTTCCTTTTGAAAAGCTGAAAAGTATTCCACGAAGCACAGACGTTGTTCTTTACACAGGTGAACAGTTTGAAGATCTGAGTGCATTGCACGATAAATGCGCTATGAACGAAAACCTGATGGGTCTGCGTGAGGACAAAAAGCATTATTGCGACACACCTCTTGAAGAAGCGGATTACACTTATCTCCACTACAATGAGGCAGGTGAGGCTGACGGCTACGTGCGTTTCACCGTCAAAAGACCTGATGACCTTATTGTTGAAGATCTTTACGTGCTTAATCCCGAGGCGCTCAAGGGCATTGTCGGATTCCTGCGCAACTATGACGGCATTGTCAAAAATCTGATTGTCAAAAAACAGTATCAGGGAACACCTTTTTCCTGCCTCACAGACGGTATGGATAACGTTACTTACGATTACAACGGAGTTGCCGCAGGCAGAATTTACAACTTGAAAAAGCTGCTTGAAATCAATGCTTATCCCCAAGAATACGGCAAGTTCAGAGTTAAGTGCATCGACGATATTGAACAGAACAACGGTGTGTTTGAGGTTGAATATGAGAACGGCAAGGCAACCGTCACAAAGACCGACGGCGAATATGACATCTCCCTTACCGCAACTGCGGCGGCAAAGCTTATGCTTGCAGGCGAGGGACATACGGCGCATACAGCGGTATTCATTGACGGCGTAACCATAAACGGAAATGCCGATGATTTCTTCAGGGCATTCCCTTACCGCGTCACCAGATTTACCGACAGTAAGTGGTCGGAATAAGAGATAAAACCTGTTTTCATCCACAGACCCCCGTGGCGAAAGCAGGTTTTTTAAAAATGAAAAAGGAGATGAGGATGTGAGTGCAATCAACTTTCTCAAAAAATCAGTAAGCATTATTCTTGTGTTTATTCTTGTTGTTTCATCTGCTTTTATTTGTGCAAGTGCGGCTGAAACGGAGTTTGACGTTACGCAAGCCGCTATTGTAATCGGTGCGGATGCAACAATAAC
>JAZQXJ010000044.1:0-3034 GCA_045632815.1 Acutalibacteraceae bacterium
GCAAAGAAGCTTGACATTATTCCCGAAAAGCAATATAATCTTCTCTGGATTACTGAATTCCCCTTCTTTGATTGGGATGAGGATGCTCAGCAGTTTGTTGCAATGCATCATCCGTTCACCTCGCCTATGGACGAGTGCCTCGATTATCTTGAGAGCGACAAGGGTGCAGTCAGAGCAAAGGCATATGACCTTGTTCTCAACGGCGTTGAGCTTTGCTCGGGTTCAATCAGAATCACAAATCCCGACCTTCAGGCAAGAATTTTCTCCCTTCTCGGTCTCTCCGACGAGGAGGCACATAATAAATTCGGCTATCTGCTTGACGCATTCAAGTACGGCGCACCTCCTCACGGCGGTATGGGTATCGGTCTTGACAGACTTGTTATGCAGATGCTCGGCAGCGAATCTCTGCGCGATGTTATTGCATATCCCAAGGTTCAGAACGCAAGCGAGCCTATGACGGAATGCCCCGCAACCGTTGACGGTGTTCAGCTTGACGACCTCGGAATAGCAATAAATGCAACAGAGGAATAATATAATATAGAATATTTTTCGGAAGGATGATATATAATGGCAAGAGTTTATAATTTTTCAGCAGGTCCCTCAATGCTTCCCGAGAGCGTGCTTAACAGAGCAGCTGCGGAAATGCTTGATTACAAGGGAAGCGGACAGTCTGTGCTTGAAATGAGCCACCGTTCAAAGGTTTATGAAGAAATCATCTTCGGCGCCCGTGACCTTTTCAAAGAGGTTATGGGTATCCCCGATAACTATAAGGTTATCTTCTGCCAGGGCGGCGCATCAACACAGTTTGCGGCAATTCCCCTCAACTTCCTCAACGGCAGCGGCAAGGCTGACTATGTTCTTTCGGGTCAGTTCTCAACCAAGGCTTACAAGGAAGCAACAAAATACGGCGAAATCAAGGTTGTCGGCTCATCAAAGGAGCAGAATTTCTCTTGCATCCCCGAGCTTAACAAGGCTGATTTCACCCCCGATGCAGACTATTTCTACATCTGCCAGAACAACACAATCTACGGCACACGCTTTGCAGAGCTTCCCGATACGGGCAATGTTCCCCTCGTTGCAGATGTTTCATCCTGCTTCCTTTCAGAGCCTATGGATGTTTCGAAGTACGGTGTTATCTACGGCGGCGCACAGAAGAATGTTGCTCCCGCAGGTCTGACCGTTGTTATTGTTCGCGAGGACCTTCTCGGCAATGCAAGGGATTACACTCCCACAATGCTCGACTACAAGACCCTTGCAGATAACGATTCAATGTATAACACACCCCCTTGCTACTCCATTTATATGTGCAAGCTTGTGCTTGAATGGATAAAGAATCTCGGCGGTCTTGAGGCAATGAAGCTTCATAACGAAAAGAAATGCTCAATCCTCTATGATTTCATTGATAACAGCAAGATGTTCAACAACCCCGTCAAGAAGAGCGACCGTTCAATGATGAACGTTACCTTCGTTACAGAGAGCGACGAGCTTAACGCAAAGTTCGTTAAGGATGCAACAGCTGCAGGCTTTGTTAACCTTAAGGGTCACCGTTCGGTTGGCGGTATGAGAGCATCAATCTACAACGCAATGCCCATCGAAGGCGTTGAAAAGCTTGTTGAATTCATGAAAGAATTCGAGAAGAATAACTGATAAGGGGAATTTATAATGTTCAACATTTTAACTTTAAATAAGATTTCAAAGAACGGTCTTGACCGTCTTGACAGCAAACTTTTCACCTGCGGCGATGCAGTTGAAAATCCCGATGCAATCCTTGTACGCTCAGCTTCAATGCACGAGTATGAGCTTGCAGAGAATACCGTTGCAATCGCAAGAGCAGGCGCAGGCGTAAACAATATTCCCATTCCTGCTTGCAGCGACAAGGGCGTTGTTGTTTTCAACACTCCCGGCGCAAACGCAAACGCAGTTAAGGAGCTTGTTATCTGCTCACTTTTCCTTGCTTCAAGAAAGGTTGCCGCATCAATGGATTGGTGCAAGACCCTTAAGGGCGAGGGCGAGAATGTAGGCAAGCTTGTTGAAAAGGGCAAGAGCAACTTTGCAGGTCCCGAAATTCTCGGTAAAACCCTCGGCATTATCGGTCTGGGTGCAATCGGCGCAATGGTTGCCGAAAGCGCAAAGGCTCTGGGTATGGATATCATTGCATATGACCCCTTTGCCGCAGGAAAAACAGATATAAAGCTTGTTGAGCTTGACGAGATTTTTGCAAACAGCGATTATATCACTCTCCACGCTCCTCTCAACGACGGCACAAGAGGTATGATTAATGCCGAAACCATCGCAAAGATGAAGGACGGCGTAAGAATTCTTAACTTTGCCCGTGGCGAGCTTGTTGCATCAAAGGATATTGTTGATGCTCTTGCAAGCGGCAAGGCAGGCGCTTATGTAACAGACTTCCCCACCGATGAGCAGCTTGGCGCAGAAGGCGTAACAGCTATTCCCCACCTCGGCGCATCAACTCCCGAAAGCGAAGAAAACTGCGCAATGATGGCGGCTGATGAGGTTGCCGCATACCTTCTCAAGGGCGCAATCAAGAATTCAGTTAACCTGCCCAATACTTGCCTTGCAGAGAGCTTTGCAACCCGCACCTGCTTTATCCATAAGGAAAATGCAGACGAATTTGCCGCAAAGGCAGAGGCAGCCGCAAAGGCAGCAGGCGCAGAGGTTACATCAATCTTCACCGCAAACAAAAAGGATATGGGCTACACAGTAATCGATACCGATAAGCCCTTCGATGCAAATGTTGACGGCGCAATCAGAGTAAGAGTTATCTGATTATAAAAAATCAAGACCTCCGAGAAGGGCGACCTTTCGTAAGCAATTTAAGCCTTAAAACAGGATATTTGGGCATATAACTGCGTTAAAAATGCTCGAAATCCGTCAAGGATTTCTGCGCTTTTTGCCTTGTTCTATATCCAAACTATCTCTGTTTAAGGTGCGAAGCAGTTTTTATCAGGTTATTTTTCGTTCAGACGAAATGACAAAAATCCCGCAATACTTTGTGTATTACGGGATTTTTTCG
>JAZQXJ010000045.1:0-31519 GCA_045632815.1 Acutalibacteraceae bacterium
AACAGAACGCAAAGAATCGTTATCAATTACCGATTTGTAGGTAATCTGGAACTGCCAACCGTCAGCGAAAACTACAAGGCTGACATACGGCAAGGCGTTGCCATTGAATATCTGACAGCATAAAACAAGAAAGGTCGCAGACTGTAAAAAGTCTGCGACCAATAAAAAACTTAATTTTCAGCAAAAAAGAGAGTGTTAATAACTCGAATCCGTTATTAACACTCATAATGGCCCGCCCGAAGGGATTCGAACCCCCGTTCTTCAGAATCGGAATCTGCTGCGTTATCCAACTGCGCCACGGGCGGATATATTTCATTAGCTTCCTCTGATGAGAAAGATGTCACGGAGTGACTGAAGGAGAGAAGTTTTTGCGTAAAGCCGTTAAATTGCAGGACTTTGATTTCACCTCAGAAACATAGTCGCATTGCTCCTTGTTTCTTCACCTCAGCAGCTCACTTCATCCGCCACAGGCGGCGTTTCGCTGCTTCGACTCTCCCTCCGTCTTTTACTTCGCAAAATCCACCTCCCTCCTCAGAGGGAGGCAAAATAAGTTTATTTAATTTTCTCTATAACCTCGCCTGAGGTGGGCTTTGTTTTATCAATAAATTCCTGCACAGCTTGTGCCGAGGGCATTGCCGCCGAGCAACTGTGAGCCGAAACAAGCATTGATGCGGATGCGGTTGCAAACTCAAGAGCATCGGGAACGCTCTTGCCGTTGAGGAGCGAATAAATGAATGCGGATGCATAGCCATCGCCACCGCCAAAGCCTTTGAGCATCTTTACGGGGAAAGGCTTAACCTTATAAGCCGAGCCGTCGTTAAGATATGCAACAGAGCCTTCCTTGCCGTGCTTGATAATAACAATCTTGTTGCCGTAGGAGAACCAGCGAGCCGCCGATTCCTCGTCGCTTTCACAAACGCCTTCAATAGCTTCTGTCAGATCAAATTCCTCTCTTGAGCCGAGAACGATGTCGCTGTTCTTTGCGGCGATTGAATAATAAAGAGAAATCTCGTGCTTGTTCTTCCATGTATAGCTTCTGTAGTCAATATCAAAAATAACAACTACGCCGTTTTTCTTTGCAAGGAAAAGGGTCTTGAGAGCCGCCTCTCTGGAGGGGCTTGCGCAAAGAGCCGTGCCTGAAATCACAACAGCCTTTGCCTGCTTGATATATTCCTCGTCAACATCGTCAACGCAAACCTGAAGATCCGCAACACCCTCGCGGTACATAAGAATACTGCTCTGTGTGGGACTGAGGATTTCGGTGAATGTAAGACCGAGATTTTCGCCGTTTTCGCATCTGAAAACGTGAGAAACATCAATGCCGTCTGCCTTGAAATAATTTTCAACATAGTCACCGAACTGGTCATCGGATACCCTTGCGATAAAGCCGCATTTTGCACCGAGTCTTGCAAGACCGACCGCAATATTTGCAGGCGAGCCGCCGACATATTTATTGAAATTGCTGCTCTCCGAAAGAGGCATATTCATATCCGTGGGGTTAAAGTCGATTGCAATTCGTCCGATGGGAATTACATCAAGGGGCTTTGTTTTGTCAAATTCAATGTAGCTCATTTGTATCATCCTTTCACGCTTTTCCGGCGCATCCGAATATTTCTATATGCTTTAATGCATTGCGATATGCACCCTCAACCTCTGCCGTCTGCAAATCATAATAGCCTTTGATTGCAGAATTTTCATAAGCCGACCTTACGGACTGCTCTACGCTGTCAAAGGTTGCGGTTGCGATGTTTATTTTATTTATGCCAAGTGAAATGCATTTTCTGAAATCCTCGGGCAGAATTCCCGTGCCGCCGTGAAGCACAAGAGGCACACTCACAAGGTTTACGGTTTCTTCAAGGATATCAAAGCGGAGGTTTGGCGCCTGCTTATAGTTTCCGTGGGCATTGCCGATTGCAACGGCAAGGGCATCGACACCCGTTTTCTCATAAAATTCAAGTGCCTGCGCAGGTGAGGTGCAGTTGATTGCGATATTCTCGCTGCCGTCCTCGCTGCCACCTACGCAGCCGATTTCGCCTTCACAGTCCGCACCGTACTGAGCCGCAAGCTTTTTGGTTTCTGCGGTTATTCTTGCGTTTTCTTCAAACGGAAGATGCGAGCCGTCAAGCATAACGCTTGTGAAGCCGATGTCGAGTGCCTGCTTTATTTTCTCTGTTGTTTTGCCGTGGTCAAAATGCACGGCAACGGGTACTGAACTGTTTTTTGCCGCCGCCACCATAAGCGGACCGATTATTTCAAGGGGCGAATGGTTAAGCCTTACCTCTGCTATCTGAATAATGGCAGGGCTTTTCGTTTCTTCAACCGCTTTTATTACGCCCAGCACCATTTCCATATTGGAAACGCTGAAACTGCCGACGGCATATCCGCCCTCCCTTGCCTTTTGCAGAAGGGGTGCCATATTAACGAGAGGCATCGGACTTTTCCTCCTTGTTATAGTAGATTGCGGCGCATACCGCACTCGTCAGAGGCAGGGTAAGAAGCATACCGAGACTGCCTGCAAGCGCCTGCAGAATTTCCGCAACTATCATTTCTTTGTTGATAACCTGCTCAATATTTGCGTTATATGCAACGAGCAGAAGCACACCCGTAAGCGAACTGCCGATATAAGCAAGCACAAGGGTGTTTGCCATTGTACCCATCATATCCCTGCCGATTGTGAAGCCCGATTTCATAAGCTCCGCAGGCTTGATATGAGGAGATTTTATTCTCATTTCGTAAAGCGAAGATGAAATGGACATTGAAACATCCATTACCGCCCCCACCGCGCCGACAATTATCATTGCGAAGATAATCGCCTTGAGATTTATGGGGTTGTCGGGATAAAGCTGGATAAGATAAACCGATTCTTCCTCCAGCAGACCCGTCATATTCAGAAATTTATCGGCGATAATCACCGTCAGACCTGCACAAAGCACGCCGCACACGCAGCCGATGCCTGCGCAAAGAGCCTTGACATTGAATCCGCTGATAATGCTCAGGGTCATAACCGTTATAAACACGCAAACGGCTATTGACCAGATATAAATATTGTGTCCGTTGAGGATTGCGGGGATAAGCACCGCAAAAACGGAAAGGCAGGTAAATCCGAGAGAAACAATGGTTTTGAGTCCCTGCATCCTTGAGAAAACGATGATAAGAATGCAGAAAATCGCAAGAAGCCACAGCAGCGGTGTTATGCGCACATAATCGCCGAAGTAATAATGCGTTTCGCCATCCTGCGTATAGCTTTCAACCAGCACCTTGTCATTCTGCTCAACCTCTTTGGGGCAGAAAACATAGGATTTGTCAATCTCCTGCACAACATCAAGGGTCTTGCCCCTGAGCGCTGTGTTGAGAGCCTGCGCCTTGAAAATAACGGTTACAAACTCATTTTCGCCGCTGACATTATCCGTTTTCACATCCGTAACGCGGATAACCCTGCACCTGACGGTTTCGCCCTCCATTGAGCCTTTGAATATGGGCGCACCACCTGCAACATAAAGATAGGCAAGCAAAATAAGCAGCGCCGAAACAAACACGGCAATCACCTGATAAACAGACTGCTTATTTTTCATTTGCTCACCTCATTTTTTATTTATTTGCTTTTCTTGCCTCGATTTCAGCAACCATTTCTGCCTGCTTCTTCTCTGTGATGATGTAGAAGAACATAGGTACTGCGCAAGCGAACATACTGATTACACCTGAAAGGATAAGAACATTCCAGAGTGCATCGGGATTCTGAACTGTGTAAGTTCTTGTGTCGATACCTGCGATGCTTACGGACATAACACCGATGAATGCGCCAACAGCCATACCGATTTTATTGATAAGAGTCTGCATTGCAAAGCAAATGCCTTCGCCTCTTTCGCCTGTTTTCCACTCGAGGTAGTCAACGGTATCACCGATCATAGCATATGTGATGATGTTGTTGACACCCTGAGGAATACCGAGGAGAACAAGACCGACTGCTCCGACAATAAGCTTCCAAGGAGCATCGTAGCCTACGAAATACATTATTGTCATTACAACGCCGCCGAAAAGGTGAACAACGATGTATGACCATTTCTTTGTGAATTTCTTTGACATCCAGGGAACAAGGATTGATGCAACAAGTCCGCCGGGAACAACAAGCAGAGTGATTATGCCGTAAAGACCTTCATTCTGAAGAATGTACTTTGCAAAATAGAGACCGCCGGTGTATGAATAAACCATTCTTGCACCGCCGAGAACACCCGAAAGAACGATAAGAAGAAGCTGCTTGTTCTTGAAAAGGAGCTTGAGGTTGTGGCCGAACGAAGGAGGATTATCGTCTGCAGTAAATCTTTCCTTTGTGTTCTTGAAGCCGTAGAAGAACATGGGAATAGCGGCAACAACAAGAACAACAGCGCAGATGAAATAAACCATCTTGAGTGCATCTGCATTCGCAAACTCGCTGCCTACTCTTACCGTGCCGATGAAGCTGCGTGCAGCCTCGTCAACGCTGATTCCTCTGCTTGCAACCATATCTGCAATAGCAGCAGCCTTATCGGTCATAATTGCACCGAGGTCAGCTTCCGTATACTTGAACTTTGCTGTAACAGCACCTGTGATAACGGGAACAAAAACAGTAACAACACCTGCGCCGACTGTGCAAGCCATACGGGCAACGGTGAGAATGTTGCCTCTTACAACGGTGTCGTTTGTAAGGCAGGTTGAAAGTCCCCAATAGGGAACGTCAGCGATTGTGTAAACAACGCTCCATACAACATAGATAACGGCAATTACAACGAATGTCTGCATTGTCTTTGAACCGTCAAATACTGACTGTGCGCTGTAAACGGGAAGGAAGCAAAGAATTGTGCAAGCGCCGATGGGAAGTGCCATCCACTTGAGGTAAGGACGGCATTTGCCCCACTTTGTTCTTGTTTTGTCAACGATACTGCCCATAATGGGGTCGTTGAATGCATCAAAAACACGGGCGGCAAGCATAAGAATTGCAACTGCGATTGCACCGCTTACATTGCCGATTGTAACGCCTTCAGCACCAAAAAGAAGAGCGTCGGTCATAAATACGGTTATGTACGAGCCGATAATTGTACAGATAAAGTTCTGACCGATACCTGTAACGCTGTAGGCAATAGCCTCTTTAGGCTGTACGCCCTTGTCCGGAGTTGTTCCGAACAGCTTGTGTAAAAATCCTTGTTTCATTTTACATACCCTTTCTTATAGAGATTTATAAAATTCAAGCGTCTTGAATCTTTTGCCCGTCTGAGAAAGAAGAAATCTTTCACACACCTGAGCAAAACGCTTTTCATCCGCAGCAGGGAGAGAGAATGAATAAATTCTCTCAATGGGGTTTGCGCAGACATGGCGCATTGCGGCAAGCACCGTCGGATTTATTCTTTCGCCGCTTTTGCCACTGTTTCTGCAATAAATGCAGCCGTCTGTGATATTGAAAACCATATCGCCGTCTGTCGCACCGCAATGGGGGCAGGCGGTAAGGTCGGGCATAAAGCCCGAAAAAACCATAAATTTAAGCTCCGTGACAGCTTTGAGAAAATCGTTGGAGCGTTTCTGTTTTTCAAGAAAATGCAGGGAATTGAGAAGCACCCTCAGGTAGTCCTTTGCAGGCTCCATTTCAGGCACAAGCTCCGCCGCAAGAGCGCAGAAATACTGGGCAAGAGCAAGCTTTTCAATATCGCCCCTCAAGCCGAAGAAAACTTCCTTTGCAACCGCATCGTCAACTATGTAGCTGTCCCTGCTTTTGTAGACGGAATAATCGCCGTAGCAAAGGGACTGGGTTGCGCCGTGCATTTTGCTGTTTATTTTTTTTGCTCTGTTTGCAAAGGCTCTCAGTACACCGTATTCGGAGGTCAGCAGGGTAACCAGACGGTCACTTTCCCCTGTATCCGTTACTTTCAGCACCAGAGCGTCTGTAGACATTCTCATTTTTTACTCCCGAAGCATTGCTGTTGACACAGCCCTTGAATTCAAGATAATCAGCAACCGAACCTGTTTTCACAAATTTCTGCCATGCCTTTTCGTTTTCCATTCTCATCATCTCCCGTTAATAATTTGAGTATTTATCGGGAGTTTATTAGAGGAAAAATTTATTTTACAATTGATTTAATCTAAACCGAAATTGTGGATAATACCTTCTCTGTTGCGCCAGCCTTCTTTGACCTTTACCCAACATTGAAGATTGATTTTGCATTGGAAGAAATTTTCCATATCAACTCTTGCCTTTGATGAAATACGCTTGAGCATATCGCCCTTTTTGCCGATGATAATGCCTTTGTGCGTATCCTTTTCGCAGTAGATTATCGCTTCAACATCCATAATTCCGCCCGTGGGTCTTTCACGCATCTTTTCAATGCTGACTGCAACACCGTGAGGCACTTCCTTATCAAGAAGAAGAAGCATTTTTTCTCTGATAATCTCGCCTGCAAGCACTCTTTCGGGCTGGTCGGTAAGAGTATCATTGGGGAAAAAGTGGACTGATTCATAGGTCAGCTTTTTAAGTTCTTCAATAATAACATCAACATTCTCATTTTTAAGCGCGCTGACAGGCACAACAGCCTCAAAATCAAATTCATTTGTGAGCTTCACGATTTTTTCCATCATAAGCTCTTTCTGCTTGACCGTATCAATCTTATTGATTGCAAGCACAACAGGGGCTTTCTCCGCCTTAAGACGCTTGAGAAGCTCAAGCTCCGTGTCTTTGATATCGCCTTCAGGCTCGGTCACAAAAAGGCAGGCATCAACGCCCGTAATTCCGTCGCCAACGGCTTTTATCATCTTTTCGCCAAGCTTTGTTTTGGGTCTGTGATAACCCGGTGTATCGGTAAAAACAAGCTGAGTTTCGCCCATTGTCAGCACACCCATAATTCTTGTGCGCGTGGTCTGGGGTTTCTGGGTAACAATAGCCACCTTCTGACCCAACATTCTGTTGAGCAGAGAGGATTTGCCCACATTGGGACAGCCGACTATTGCAACAAATGCGGTTTTAGTCATTATTATTTTCCTCGTTCAAAAAATTTCTTTATCCCTTTCGGGCCTGCAAAAACAAACACAAGGCTCGCAATAAAGCTGATAACAAAGCCGATAAATACGGGAATATTCGCTTTGTAATATTCAAGCATTTTCGCAAAAGCATCAGGCTGATAAAGAATTGCAACGCCTGCAATAACAGAGGCAATTGCCGCAATAAGCACGGCTCCTGCCGCCGCATCCTTTGAGATTTTTGCAAGCTCGTTATGTTCTTTTGTTGTAAGGTCAACCGCCTTTTCAACCGCAGTATTCACCGCTTCAAGCGCCATAACAAGGGCGCAAAGACCGATAAGCACCGCAAACTGAGCTTTGGTGACCTCAAAAAAATCGTAAACAGTCAGAAATCCGAGCATATACACCGCAAAGCAAAGGTGAATGCGCATATTGCGCTCATTGCATATGCAATATCCTATGCCGCTGAATGCATAGCCGAAACTTTTAATCAGATTTTTCATATGTTTTCGTCATCCATATAGTAGCTTGAATTTCTCTTGAGTCCAAGCTTTGTAAGCACGGTTTCTTCCTTTTCTCTCATTCTTACGCTTTCCATTCCGCCGTTGACGTGGTCATATCCGAGAAGATGAAGCATTGAATGAACTGTCAGGAAGCCGATTTCGCGCTGAAGGCTGTGACCGTATCTGTCCGCCTGGTCAACAGCGTGAGGAATGGAAATAACGATATCGCCGAGCAGCTTTGCGCCCGTATCGTTATTGATATCATAAACTCCGTTTTCGCCGAGAGGGAACGAAAGAACATCCGTTGCCCTGTCAATATCTCTGTACTGCTTATTAAGCTGATGAATTGTGTCGTCATCAACAAAGGTTACGCTGACCTCTGCAGGACCTTCAAATTCTTCCTGAACAAGAACAGCCGTGCAACAGCGGCGAACAAGCAGACGGACACCCGTCGGAATTCTGATTTCATTCTGTTCGTTTGAAATAACAACCTTTACTTTGCTCATTTCTTTTTACGCTCCTCATCCTGTTTTTCATAGGCTTTGATGATATCCTGAACAAGCCTGTGGCGAACAACGTCTTTTTCGCTGAACCTTACGGTTCCTATATCCTCTATATTCTTAAGGATTCTTACCGCTTCCTTAAGCCCCGAGCGTTTGCCGTCCGGCAAGTCAATCTGCGTAACATCGCCCGTTACAACCATTTTTGAATTGAAGCCCAGACGGGTCAGGAACATTTTCATCTGCTCCGCCGTGGTGTTCTGCGCTTCGTCGAGAATAATGAAGCTGTCGTCAAGAGTTCGTCCTCTCATATATGCAAGGGGAGCAACCTCTATATCTCCCCTCTCCTGATGCTTCTGAAAGTTCTCTGCACCGAGCATATCAAAAAGCGCATCGTAAAGAGGTCTCAGATAAGGGTCAACCTTGCTCTGCAAATCGCCGGGCAGAAAGCCCAGCTTTTCGCCTGCTTCAACGGCAGGTCGGGTAAGAACGATTCTGTTGATTTCCTTTGCCCTGAATGCGGTAACCGCCATTGCAACGGCAAGGTAGGTTTTACCCGTGCCTGCAGGGCCTATGCCGAAGGTGATTGTATTGTTGCGGATTGTTTCGATGTATTTCTTTTGTCCGAGGGTTTTGGGCTTTACGGGCTTGCCCTTTGAGGTTATGCATACGCAATCCGCCGCCATATGAACAAGCTTATCCTCGTTGCCTTCATTGACAAGCGAAAGAACATAGCGCACATTCTGGTCGCTGAGGGATTCGCCTCTGTTGATAAGTGTCAGCAAGCCGTTGATTGCACGCACACCTTTCTGCACTGCCTCGGGGTCGCCTGTTACCTTAAGCTCCGAGCCGCGGCTGATAACAGACACGGAAAATTCCTTTTCAATCAGCCTGATATTCTCATCAAAACTTCCGAAAAGGCTCACCGCCTGCTCCATTCTGTCAACATTGATTATCTGTTCAAACATATACTCACCTTTACGCAATACAATTACAGTTTAGTATAACACATCAATTCGCAAAAGTCACTATATAAATAAATAATTTATTAAAAATACTGCTATTGATATTGAAGAGAAATTATGTTATACTAACTGTATCTTTGCAACGAAAGGATGTTTTTACAATGACAGAAATCACAAAAGATATGAAAATCGGCGAAATCCTTGACGCTAACCGTGAGGTTGCTCCCTTCTTCCTTGAAATGGGTATGCATTGCCTCGGCTGTCCCTCAGCAAGAAACGAATCAGTTGCTCAGGCTTGTATGGTACACGGCGTTAACGCTGACGAGCTTATCGCAAAAATCAACGCATTCCTCGCAAAATAATGCTGAATCTTTCAGAAAGAATGCTTATGGCGGCGAAGATGGTGCGAAGTGGTAACGCTGTTGCCGATATCGGCACCGACCACGCATATCTTCCCGCCTATCTCATTTTGAACGGAATAAGCCCCAAGGCTCTCGCGTGCGATGTACGCAAGGGTCCGCTTGAAAATGCAAAAAAGACTGTTGAAGCCTACGGAATCGAGGATAAAATTAACCTCCGACTTTCCGACGGCTTTGACGAAATCGAGCCTTTTGAAGCGCAGGATTTCATAATGTGCGGAATGGGCGGTACGCTGATGGAACAGCTTGTTTCAAGAGCATATTGGCTTAAAGACAGCTCCAAGCGAATCATTGTTCAGCCCCAGTCCCACGCCGAGGATATCCGCAGATTTTTTGTTGAAAACGGATTTGAAATCCTTTTTGAGGATGCCTGCATTGACGGCGGCAAACTCTACTGCGCAATGGCGGCAGAATACACGGGCAAGACGTTGCAAAGACCCGTATCCTACATATACACGGGTGAGCTGCCGAAATGCAGCAAAAAAGAAGCCCGTCTTTATCTTGAAAATACCGTTGCACGGCTTCGCAAAAAGCTTGAGGCAGAGCGTATACACGGCTCGGCGGAATATGCCGATTATCTTGAAAAAGTGACCCTTGAAACGGAGGAAATCATCAATGGAATGCAGACCGACGGTTAAGGATATTCTTGAATATATCAACAGCATTGCTCCCTTTGAAAATCAATGTGAATGGGATAACAGCGGTTTTCTTGTGGGATGCAAGGATAATGAGGTCAAAAAAATCGGAGTTGTGCTTGATATCACAACCAATGCGGTGAAGTATGCCGCAGAAAGCGGAATTGACCTTATAGTAAGCCATCACCCCGTCATTTTCAGAGCAGTAAAGCATTTTACCGAGGGGGATATCCCCTTTGCGCTTGCCGCAAACGGAATTTCGGCTATATGTGCCCACACAAACCTTGACATAGCAAAGGGCGGCGTCAACGATGCTCTTGCGGATGCTCTCGGGTTTGAAAATGTTTCTTGTTTTGCGGAAAGCGGCGACTTATCAATGATAAGAATTGCCGATATTGACGAAACAGACGGCAAAAGCCTTGCAAAATATATCGCAGGCAAGCTTAATGCATCCGTATGCCTTGCAGACAGCGGCAAAAAAATCAGAAAAGTTGCTTTTTGCGGCGGCTCGGCCAACGAATTCGTTGCCTATATTGCGCAAAACGGCTGTGATGCATATATCACGGGCGAGCTGAAGCACCACGAATTTCTTGATGCCCTTGAAATGGGGCTTACGGTTATTACCGCAGGTCACTTTGAAACGGAAAATCCCGTTGTTGCCGTGCTTGCAGAAAAGCTGAAGGATAATTTTGATGTTGAAATTGAAATTATCCCTCAGAATTCACCGATAAAACATTTTTAATTTTGTAAGGACAGCCGCAAGGGCTGTCCCTACACATAGAGGTTAACTTATGCCTTTAGATGGAATTACTTTAAATTTATTAAAAAATGAGCTTTCGCAATATATCATCGGAAGCAGAATAGAAAAAATACACCAGCCCTCAAAGGATGAACTGGTGTTTCATCTGCGCTCCCGTGAGGGCGCATACCGTCTGCTTGTTTCGGCATCCGCCAACAGTCCCCGACTGCACCTGACAGCAAACGCACCCGAAAATCCCGCCACTCCCCCGATGCTCTGTATGCTTTTCAGAAAGCATCTGACAGGCGCAACAATAACGGGTATCCGTCAGCTCGGGCTTGACAGAGTTGTTTTCCTTGACCTTGCAGGTACAAATGAAATCGGCGATGCCGTAACATTCACGCTTTGCGTTGAAATAATGGCAAAGCACAGCAATATTATACTCATCAACTCCGAAGAAAAAATCGTAGACTCTGTAAAGCGAGTTGACTTTACGCAGTCGTCGGTAAGGCAGATTCTGCCCACCTTTAAATATGAATTGCCTCCCCGTCAGGGCAAGCTGAATTTAACGGAAATTGAGCCTGCCGATGCCGTAAAAGCCATTAAAAACTGCACGGGCAAGCGACTTTCAGGCGCAATTCTCGAAACACTCGAGGGCATTTCTCCCTTGATAAGCCGTGAAATTGCGGCATTTGCCTGCGGCGGTGACATCGGAACTGCCGAAATGAACGGCATAAACGATGAAAGACTCCAAAATAAGCTTACAGAAATAAAAAATATGCTGATTTCGGGCAAAGCAAATCCGACTATGTTAATTCGCGAAGGTGTAAAGCCTTACGACTTTACATTTACCGATATTATGCAATACGGTTTTACCGTTACCGCAAAGCCATATGACAGCTTTTCGGAGCTTCTGGACAGCTTTTATTATGAAAAAGACCGTTTTGAAAGGACCCGTCAGCGCAGTCAGTCATTGCTGAAGCTGCTCACAAATGCGGCATCAAGAGCCGCAAGAAAACTGCAGAGCAGGCAGGCTGAACTTGAAGCCTGCGCAGACCGTGACACCCTGCGAATCTATGCCGAACTGATTCTTGCAAATCAGTACCGCCTTGAAAAAGGCTCGCTTTTCTATGACCTTGAAAATTTTTACGATAATAACAATGTTGTGCGTATTCCTGCTGACCCTGCACTTTCACCCTCGGCAAATGCGCAGAAATATTTCAAGGATTACCGCAAGGCAAAAACCGCTGAAAGTATGCTGGGCGAGCTGATTGAGCAGAGCGAGCAGGAGCTTGCTTATCTTGAATCCGTTATTGATGCGGTCAACAGAGCTGACGGATACACAGAGCTTGCGGAAATCCGCAATGAACTTTATGAGCAGGGTTATCTCAAGCGTGCCAAAAACGATAAAACCAAAAAAGCAAAGCCTATGCCGCCTATGGAATATGTTTCCGACGACGGCTACACAATCCTCGTTGGCAGGAACAATGTTCAGAACGATATTCTGACATTCAAGACCGCCGCAAAGGACGATTCCTGGTTTCATACCCAGAAAATTCCGGGATCACATGTTGTTGTTATCGGCAACGGTGATATTATTCCCGAGCTGACCTGCCGTCAGGCGGCGATTCTTGCGGCATATCACAGCGGCGGCAGAGAATCCTCGCAGGGTGCTGTGGATTACACCGAAGTCCGCTCGCTGAAAAAGCCCACGGGCGCAAAACCGGGCAAGGTGATTTATCACACATATAACACAATGTGGGTCACACCCGACAGAGACCTCTGCGAAAGGCTGAAGAAAAAGAAATGAATGCCGAAACTTTAAAATCAATCCGAAACGCAGAAAAAGAATCACACATTGAGGTTTATTCAACCGCAAAACTTTTCGAAAGCGGAAGCTGGTTGCAAAAGCCCGTCAAAACCGTGCTTGATATACTTCCTCTTTTTAAAAATTACAATTGCCTTACCGTTCTTGATATCGGATGCGGAGTTGGCAGAAATTGCATACCCGTTGCACAGGAATATAAAAATATTCCTTGCAGCATTGATTGTGTTGATATTCTTGACTATGCAATCGAAATACTCAATCAAAACAGCATTGAACACGGTGTTAAAAATCAAATAAACGGTATCGTTTCTTCCATAGATGATTTTAAAATCTCAAAAAATTACTATGATTTTATAATCGCTGTTTCGGCATTGGAACATATCAATTCAGTTCAGGCATTCAAAGAAAAATTATCGGAAATCCGTGACGGAACGCACAAAAACGGCATTGTTTGCCTGATAATTAATTCAGAAATCGCCGAAATCAACAAAGAAAACGGAGAAATTCTTGTTCCCCAATTCGAGGTAAATATAAAAGCTTCAGAATTGATTGATTTGCTCCGAACTACATTTGAAGGTTGGGAAATTTTAAAAGAAACTGTAAGAAACCAAAGATATGATATTCCCAGAGGCACTTGCATTGCCGACCTTACAACCGACGTGGTAACTTTTGTTGCAAGAAACGGATAGTTCCGAGGACAACCGCAAGGGCTGTCTCCACGAAAACATATATAATTTTACAAAAAAATCAACCGCCGACATAGTCGACGGTTTATTTTTTACATATCGTCCGAGTCGCCTGCGGTGATTGCGGTTTCCGATTCTCTGAAAAGCAGGGAAATGCACCAGATACCCGCAAGGGCAACAAGAGTGTAAACAATTCTGCTGAGAATTGCTCCCTGTCCGCCGAAAATCCAAGCCACAAGGTCAAACTGAAACAGACCGATACTGCCCCAGTTAAGCGCACCGATTATTACAAGGACCAGTGAAATTTTATCAAGCATTCGTTTCAACTCCTTACTTGCTTTTCACGCATAGTATGAGCAGAAATCAAAGGCTTTATTCAGATTTTTTAAAATTTAAATTTAACATCGCTGTCCTTAAGCAGCGGTGCATTTTTATCCTTTTCAGAAAGAACGGGGTCTGTTATTCCCCATTCAACGCCTATTTCGGGGTCATTGAAGGCTATGCTTCTGTCATTCTCGGGCGAATAGAATTCATCAACCTTATAGGCAATTTCAACATCATCCGTCAGAGTGACAAAGCCATGAAGGCAACCCTTGGGAATAAATAACATTTTTTTGTTTTCTTCGCTCAGCTCAACCGCAACCCATTTCATATAGGTCGGTGAGCCTTCTCTTATGTCAACAGCAACATCAAGAATTCTGCCTTTGATGCAGCTCACAAGCTTTGCCTGCGACATAGGATTCGTCTGGCAATGCAAGCCTCTGAGTGTGCCTTTTTTTGCGGAAAAGGAACGGTTATCCTGCACAAAGTCGGCGGATATACCTGCCTTTTCAAACTCTTTTTTTGAATATGTTTCGCAAAACCAGCCTCTGTTATCGCCAAAAACTTTCGGCTCTGCCTCAAAAACGCCTTTAACCGCCGTTTCAGTCAGTTTCATAGTTTAAATTACCCTCCGCACCCCAGCACGGTCTTTCACCGGGCTTGCCGCCCGTATAAAGAATTTTGCCCTCTGCAACAGAGCGCAGATGCTGACCGTAGGATGACTTTCCGTATTTTTCAGCCGAGCGCAGAAGCGCTTCACGGCTTATCCAGCGCATATTATATGCAATTTCTTCTGGAGCCGAAATCTTGATTCCCTGAAGCTTTTCAACTGTTTTGATGAAATTGGCGGCATCCATCAGATTCTCAACCGTTCCCGTATCGAGCCACGCAAAGCCTCTGCCCATAAGCTTTATGTCGAGGTCGCCGTTCTGCAGATACATCTGGTTGATATCTGTAATCTCAAGCTCGCCTCTCTTGGAGGGCTTGAGGGATTTTGCATATTCAACAACACGGTTGTCATAGAAATAAAGACCCGTTACGGCATAGTTCGATTTGGGTGATTCAGGCTTTTCTTCAATCGAAACAGGCACGCCGTTTTCATCAAATTCAACAACGCCGAAAGCCTGCGGATTATCAACATAATAGCCAAAAATCGTTGCTCTGCCCTTGTTTTTTGCCGCCTGACGGAGCATATGACCAAGACCGTTACCGTAAAAAATATTATCGCCAAGCACCATTGCGACATCATCGTTGCCGATGAATTTTTCGCCGATGATGAATGCCTGCGCAAGCCCGTCTGGGCTTTCCTGCACGGCATAGGAAAGGCTCAGCCCGAACTGCCTGCCGCTGCCCAGAAGCTCCTCAAACTTGGGAGTATCCGTAGGCGTTGATATAATCAGAATTTCTCTGATACCTGCAAGCATAAGGGTTGACAGGGGATAATATATCATAGGTTTATCATAAACAGGCAAAAGCTGCTTACTGGTGACCATAGTCAGGGGATAAAGCCTTGTACCCGAGCCGCCTGCCAGAATAATTCCTTTCAAACAAAACACTCCTTTTTTCAAACAGAAGTACTTGCCGCAATTCAAAAATTGACATAGTTATAATATCACTATTTGTAAAAAATGTCAACAAACATTGCTGCAATTCAACAATCATTTATGAAATATGTTAACATTCGTAATAAAATTGAAATAATTAAAAAATAATAGTTTACATTTAAAAATTTTTATGATATAATTTATTAGAACATTTGTTCATAAAGGAGACACTATGGATAAGTTTGTGCTGAAATCAAAATATAAGCCTATGGGCGACCAGCCGCAGGCAATCAATGAGCTTGTTGAAGGGCTTAACAACGGGCTTGCGGAGCAGACTCTGCTCGGCGTTACAGGCTCGGGAAAAACCTTTACAATGGCAAATATCATTGAAAAGGTCAACCGACCCACCCTTGTGCTTGCCCATAACAAAACTCTTGCGGCACAGCTTTGCTCGGAATTCCGTGAATTCTTCCCCGACAATGCGGTTGAATACTTCGTCTCCTACTATGACTATTATCAGCCCGAGGCATATATTCCCACAACGGACACTTATATTGAAAAAGACTCTGCCGTAAACGATGAAATTGATAAGCTGCGTCACTCCGCAACCTCGGCTTTGTCCGAAAGGCGGGATGTTATCATCGTTGCCAGCGTATCCTGCATCTACACCCTCGGCGACCCCATCGACTACCGCAGCATGGTTATTTCTCTGCGTACGGGTATGGAGAAAAGCCGCGACGAGCTGATTGAAAAGCTTGTTGAAATTCAGTATGAGCGCAACGACATTGATTTCAGCCGTAACAAATTCAGGGTCAGGGGCGATGTTGTTGAAATATTCCCCGTTTATTCAAACGAAAACGGCATAAGGGTTGAGTTTTTCGGCGACGAAATTGACCGCATAAGCGAAATCAACGCTCTGACGGGTCAGGTGAAAAGCGTACTGTCCCACGCGGCAATTTATCCCGCATCTCATTATGTTATCGCTCCTGATAAAATGGAGAAATCAATCAAAAATATATATGAAGAAATGCTTGACCGAGTGAAATATTTCGAAGAAAACGGCAAGCTTCTTGAGGCTCAGCGCATAAAACAGCGCACGGAATATGACATTGAAATGCTCCGTGAAACGGGCTTCTGCAAAGGAATTGAAAACTATTCAAGAGTTATGTCGGGCAGACCTGCAGGTTCCGCCCCCTTCACTCTGCTCAACTATTTTCCCGAGGATTTCCTGCTTTTCGTTGACGAATCCCACGTTACCCTGCCTCAGGTAAGGGCGATGTACGGCGGCGACAGAGCAAGAAAAGAAAGCCTTATCAACTTCGGCTTCCGTCTGCCCTCCGCATTTGACAACAGACCGCTTACCTTTGATGAATTTTACGAGAGAAGCGGTCAGAAAATATTCGTCAGCGCAACGCCGGGCGAATTCGAAAAATCCAAAAGCGCTCACATTGCAGAGCAGGTTATCCGACCCACGGGTCTGCTTGACCCCGAAATTTCCGTGCGGCCCACCGAGGGTCAGATTGACGACCTTGTTTCCGAAATCAACGAGCGTACAGCAAAGGGCGAGAGAGTGCTTGTTACCACTTTAACAAAGCGTATGGCGGAAGATTTGACGGATTATCTTGAAAATCTTGATATAAAGGTGCGCTATATGCACCACGATGTTGACACCATTGAACGAATGGAAATAATAAGAGGCTTGCGTCTGGGTGAATTTGATGTTCTTATCGGCATCAACCTGCTGCGTGAAGGTCTTGATATCCCCGAGGTATCCCTCGTTGCAATTCTCGATGCGGATAAGGAAGGCTTCCTGCGCAGCGAAACATCGCTTGTGCAGACAATAGGCAGAGCCGCCCGAAACGCAGAAGGTACGGTAATAATGTATGCCGACTGCGTTACTCCGTCAATGGAAAGAGCCATTACGGAAACGGAACGCCGCAGACAAAAGCAGATGAAATATAACGAAGAAAACGGCATAACGCCGAAAACAATCGTTAAGGATGTTCACGAAATAATCGAAATTTCCGCAAAGAGCGACGACGAAAAAGCAATCTCAAAGATGAGCCGTCAGGAGCGCGAGGCTATGATTACAAGGCTCACGGCTGAAATGAAGGCGGCGGCGAAAATCCTTGAATTTGAACACGCCGCATATCTGCGAGATAAAATCGAAAAGCTCAGAAAGGGTAAATAATCAAAATGGCAATAAAATATTTAACCGTCAAAGGTGCCAAGGAGCATAACCTGAAAAATGTTGATATAACAATCCCCCGTGACAAGCTTGTTGTTTTCACGGGTCTTTCAGGCAGCGGCAAATCCTCGCTCGCCTTTGACACAATATATGCCGAGGGTCAGCGCAGATATGTTGAATCCCTTTCTTCATACGCAAGACAGTTCCTCGGTCAGATGGAAAAGCCCAATATTGAAAGCATTGAGGGTCTTTCCCCTGCCATATCCATCGACCAGAAAACAACATCAAAAAATCCCCGTTCAACCGTCGGCACGGTAACGGAGATATACGACTATCTGCGTCTGCTTTACGCAAGAACAGGCATCCCTCATTGCCCCGAATGCGGCAGAGAAATCAGCAGACAGACGGTTGATGACATCACTACTCAGGTGCTTTCCCTCGACGAAGGCACAAAAATTCAGGTTATGGCGCCCATTGCGAGAGGCAAGAAGGGTGAATTTGTCAAGGAGCTTGAGCATATCCGAAAAACGGGTTATGCAAGAGTCAGAATTGACGGAATAATATACGACCTTTCGGAAGATATAAAGCTCGAAAAGAATATCAAGCATAACATCGAGGTTGTTGTTGACCGACTCATCATCAAAGACGGTATCCGTTCAAGGCTTGCAGATTCAATCGAAACCGCAACAAACCTTACCGAAGGCTTGCTGTTGATTGATGTTGCAGGCGGCGAAGAATTGCTTTATTCTCTCAACTATGCCTGCCCCGAACACGGTGTAAGCATTGAGGAGCTTGAGCCGCGTTCGTTCTCATTCAACAATCCTTTCGGCGCTTGCTCAAAGTGCAACGGTCTTGGTCTTTTTATGCAGGTTGACCCGAAAACGATTGTGCCTGACCCGACACTTTCAATCCGTCAGGGTGCAATCAAGGCAAGCGGATGGTCGTCATCCGACGGCGGCACAATTGCGCAGATGTATTACGAAGGTCTTGCCGATGCCTATGATTTCAGACTTGACACGCCTTTTGATGAGCTTTCAAAGAAGGCAAAGGATGTTATTTTTTACGGTACGGGCGGAAAAAAAATCAAGCTTGAACGCAAGAGCGAATACGGTAGCGGCACATATATGACGGATTTTGAGGGTATTGTCAACAATCTTGAAAGACGGTACAGAGAAACCACAAGCGAATATTCGAGAAATGAAATCGAGACATATATGTCAACCGTGAAATGCCCCGAATGCGGCGGCGCAAGGCTGCGCAAGGAATCTCTCGGCGTTACCGTAGGCGGCATCAACATTGATGAATTCACAAACAAATCAATAAATGATGAAATTGAATTTCTGGATAATCTCCGGCTTTCAGAGCGTGACTCAATGATAGCGGAACAGATTATCAAGGAGATCCGCGGCAGACTCAATTTCCTTTCAAGCGTCGGTCTTGATTATCTGACTCTTGCCCGTTCATCCGCAAGCCTTTCGGGCGGCGAGGCGCAAAGAATCAGGCTTGCAACCCAGATCGGCTCATCACTTATGGGTGTGCTTTATATACTTGACGAGCCGAGCATCGGTCTGCATCAGCGTGACAACGCAAAGCTGCTTAAAACCCTGCACAATCTCCGCGACCTTGGCAACACGCTTATCGTTGTTGAACATGATGAGGAAACGATGATGGCGGCAGACTATATTGTTGATGTCGGTCCGGGTGCGGGCATTCACGGCGGCGAAATTGTCTGCGCAGGCGGCGTTGAAGATATAATAAATTGCGAAAAATCCATTACGGGTCAGTATCTCAGCGGTAAAAAGTTCATTCCCCTGCCCCAAAAGCGCAGAGAGGGCAACGGCAAATCCCTGATTGTTCACGGCGCAAGAGAAAATAACCTGAAAAATATTGATGTTGAGTTCCCGCTGGGCAAGTTCATTGCCGTAACGGGTGTTTCGGGCAGCGGAAAATCATCGCTTGTCAATGAGATACTCAAGAAATATCTTGTAACTGAACTTAACGGTGCAAAAAAAATTGCAGGAGCTCATGATAAAATCACGGGCGCGGAATATCTTGACAAAGCTATCGACATTGACCAGTCCCCTATCGGCAGAACTCCCCGTTCAAACCCCGCAACCTATACGGGTGTTTTCAACGATATCCGCGAGCTTTTTGCCTCAACCGTTGATGCAAAGAAAAAGGGCTACAAAGCAAACCGCTTTTCATTTAATGTAAAGGGCGGCAGATGCGAAGCCTGTCAGGGTGACGGTATTGTAAAAATCGAAATGCACTTTATGAGCGATATTTATGTGCCTTGCGAAGTATGCAAGGGTCAACGATACAACAAGGAAACTCTCGATGTGCATTACAAAGGCAAAAACATCCACGATATTCTTGATATGACCGTTGAAGAAGGAATGAATTTCTTTGAGAGCATTCCCAAAATCCACCGAAAAATCAAAACTCTTTATGATGTCGGTCTCGGATATATCAAAATCGGACAGCCTGCAACCACCCTTTCGGGCGGTGAAGCTCAGCGAGTAAAGCTTGCAACGGAGCTTGCAAGGCAGTCCACGGGTAAGACGGTTTATATCCTTGACGAGCCTACAACGGGTCTGCACACCGCAGATGTTCACAGACTTATCGATGTGCTTCAGAAGTTCGTTGACAAGGGTAACACGGTTATTGTTATTGAACACAACCTTGATGTAATAAAAATCGCCGACCATATCATCGACCTCGGTCCCGAGGGCGGTAACGGCGGCGGTGAGATTGTTGCACAGGGCACTCCCGAAGAAGTTGCAAAATGCAAAAAATCATATACGGGTATGTATCTTAAGAAAGTTCTGAAATAAAAACAAAAGCCTTGAAATCTTTGTGATTTCAAGGCTTTTTTTATTGGTGGACGTTAACGGACTTGAACCGCTGACCCTTCGCACGTCAAGCGAATGCTCTACCAGCTGAGCTAAACGTCCTTTTCTGCGCCGCAAAGCGCAGGTGTTATTATATATGAACTTATCATCATTTGTCAAGCTTTTTTGCAAAATTAATAATCAAAAAGCTGTCTGCACCCCGAATGAGGCTCATAATAGCCTTTCAGATACTCCGCAATTTCCTGCGCCTCTCTGTGTTCCGCATAGAGATACTGCAGTTCGGATTTCAGCTCATATGCCTCATTGGAACAAATGCTGTCCTCAAGACTTCTGAGCTGTTTCCTTTTTTCATCAATCCTTCTTTTAACCTGCATTGCCGCCGCCTCATATTCTTCGCCGAGTTTCCTTAAAGTTTTATTGCTCATTCGATTCTCCTTTCAATATATAATCTGCCGTTACGCAAAAAAAGCTGCTCAATGCCGCAAGCTCCTCACCCGTGGGAACAGCATCATCCTCAAGCTGAGCAAGCCTTTTTACCGTTACATCAAGTGCGGGTGCCAGAACTTCACGGGTCAGATTCTGACTCTGACGAAGGCGGGTTATTCTGTCCCCCGTTGTTCCGCCAACCGCATTGCGCGCCGCCGCAATCACCCTTGCTCTGCCCAGAATAATCGGCACAATGCTTTCATCGCTCTGCATCCGCTGATAACAGACCGCATAGCTGAGGACTCTTTCAAGCCTCTCCTGCGCACGGTTGAGGGTGCGGTTGACCGCGGACGGATTAATCCCCCGCTTTTCCGCTATATGAGAAATGCTTTCGTTATTGTACCAATGGTCAATAACTGTTTCCCGTTCCGTTTTTGTCAGTTCATTGGCTATCGCTTTTTCGAGCAGAATCGCCATATCCACATCACGCTTGCGCCACGCATACTCCGCAGGCGATTCGCATTGCGTGCAGCACCTGCCGCAACACGCAAGCTGAGCCGCCCTGATCTCTTCACGGCTGGGAAATTGCTCCCTCACATCTGCTTCTTTTTCTTTTTTCTTCATCTGTGCCTCCTTGTTTCTAATAGTTACACTATTGATTATAGTGAACATATGTTCGTTTGTCAAGGGTTATTTTAAATATTTTTAATTTTTGCTTGACATTTTCAATAGTTTTGCTCATAATAATAGTGTAACGAATATTTATATCAGGGTGAGCGCTAATGAACATTATAAAAGAATTGAGAATAAGCAGAAAAATATCCCAGAAGCAGCTTGCAGACCTTTGCTGTGTGCATCAGACTGCAGTCAGCCAATGGGAAAACGGAAGAACAATGCCCGACACAAACAGCCTTAAGCTGCTGTCGAATGTTTTCGGAGTTTCGGTTGAAACTCTGCTTGGAATAGAAAAGCCGAAAGACAATAACCGCATTCCCGGCTTTGAGCGCATCAGCGCCGACTCGGCAAACGAGAAGCTGGGAGGAGTTGACTTTTTTGCCCTTACCGTCAACGACGGAGGAATGGCACCCACCCTGCAGCTTGACGACACGGTTATAATTGACCGCCGATGCGAGGTGCGGAGCGGCGATATTGCCGCCGTTGCTATCGGCCCGAGCGATGTATCCGTTAAAAGAGTAATAAAAAAAGGCACAAGCCTGATGCTTGTGCCTGAAAATCCTGTGTTTGAGCCTCTGCTTTTTACAGAGGATGAAATTGAAAGCCTTCCCGTAACAATCCTCGGAAAGGTTACGGAGTTGAGACGAAAATTTTAAGAAGCCAGCATATTGAGCGCCGTTGACAGCTGATTATCCTGCTCGGTTGCAAGAAGGTCGGCATTAAAGCCGCCTGCGTTGAGAGTTACCTCAACGGTCGGTGCTACTCCGACTTTATCATAAACTGCCGCAGCGCCGCCCTTTGGCTCAACAAGCGCAACGGTCAGAAGCACGGCACCTCCGTCCTCAAGAGCAAAAAGCTCCTGCATTGTGCCGTTGCCTGCAGTCTGAGTGCCTATGATGTGCGCCTGACTTATATCACGCATATCGCAGGCAAAAAGCTCGGCGGGTCCGCTTGTGCCGCTGTTGACAAGAACGGCAAAAGGCATTGAAAAACTGCTGTTTTCCGCAGTATAAATCTTATTTTTATAAATGTTGCCGTCCTTATCTCTGGCAACCGCAATGTTATCCGAAATCGCAGGCACAATAACATCAATCACCTGCGCCGCATAGTCAATAGTGCCGCTTGAAACATCACGGACATCAAAAATCAGGCTTTCCGCACCGTTTTCGATAAGCTTTTCCACCGTCGCCTTGAATTCTGCGGCGGTATTTTTATAGAATCCGCTTATTTTGATGTATCCCACATTGCCGTATGCCTTACTCTTTACGCCGGGTATTGCAAATCCGAGCATTGTTTCGGCAACCTTTGTTTCACCGTCTCTCTCGTATTCAATGTAAACCGAAGAAAGGATACTTCCGTAAAGCATATTCTGAAGCTGAGCAAAATTGCTCATTGTTACTGTTGTGTTATCAATCGCAGTTATAACATCAAGAGCCTGCAGCCCCGCCTTTTCGGCAGGCGAGCCTTCATAGACATATGTCACGATAAATTCCGCAGTCTGATAGTTGTATGCCGTTTCAATACCTACGCCTGTAACGCCGCCGTTGAGCATTTCCGTATAGGAAGCATATTCCGTTGCATTCAGATATCTGCTGTTGGAATCGCCGAGACCGTTGACATAGCCCTCGGTAAGCGCCGCGTTAAGTCTGTTCTGGTCGCTGACTGAGCCGTAAAAATAGTTTGAAACAATCTGGCTGATTTCATCAACGGATTGATATGCTTGCGAACGCTGGGAAATATTATTCATAATTCCGCTGAAAATCCGCTTTGATGCAACCATCGTCACGGCAAAGGTCAGCGTTACAAAAATTATGACAAGCGATATGCACAGACCGACAGATATTTTTTTGTTCATAACTGTCATCCTTTCTTTATTGAGAGGGATTGACTCAATAAGATGAAGAAGCTGTTTTCTTCCGACGACGGGCGTATGCGATACGTCAAGTCGGAAAAAACAGCTAAAAAGAAACACGCAAAACCTTGTTGTTTCCGTTCAAATCCCAAAAGTGGCTTGTATAAGGTTTATTACCCGATGCAAGCCACTACTCATTTATTTTGTTTCTTTTGGTCTTCGCTTAGTTAGGCAATCCTCTTTTTAGGGTTTGGATACATAATTGAGGGGGTTTACTCGGTCAACGCTACCGTCTGAACGCTTGATTCTGACCTCAAAATGGAGGTGAGGACCGGTTGTGTTACCCGTATCGCCGATAAGTCCTATCTGCTCGCCTTTTTCAACAACATCACCAACGCTTACATAAAGCCTCTGTGCGTGGGCATAAAGAGTGAACTTACCGTCACCGTGGTCAATGATGCAGTAATTGCCGAAGCCGTAATTCCAGTTGCCGTCGTTATAAGCGGTGATTACCTTGCCGCCCTGTGCCGCGCGGAAAGGCGAACCCTTGGTTGTGACATCGGTTCTTACGATATCAATGCCCCAATGGGCACTGCCGTCGCTGTAAGCAGGATAGGTTGCCGTAAGCCTTGTTGAGCCGGGTACGGGCCACATCATCTTACCGTCATTCTTGATTTCTTCGTCAGGCTCATCGCCCTCCGTTGAGCCGTTCGCCTTAATAGCGGCTTCAATTTCCGCTTCAAGGGCTGCGCGCTCTTTTTCCTTGCGCTTGATAGCGGCTTTGTAAGCATCGCTGTCCTTATCAAGGTCATCAAGAAGATATTTAACCTCGTTCTGCTTTTTGGTTACATCGCTTTTCTTGCTCTCCTGAGCATCCTTGCTGCTCTGAAGGTCATCCTGCTTTGCGGTAAGGTCGCCCATCTGGGTGTTAAGCTCCGTTTCCTTTGCCTCAAGCTCAACCTTTTTTGCATCAAGCTCTGTCTGAAGCGCATTAAGCTGAACAATCTTTTCGGAAAGCTCGGCAACAAGCGCCGCATCTTCCTCGGATACACGGGTGATAAGCTCTTTTCTCGCAAAGAATGATGAAATATCATCGCTCATAAGCAGAATTTCAATTGTTGAACTCTGACCGCCCGACATATAATTCTCGCGGATTCTTGCAAGGAGCATATCCTCGGTTTCATCCATAAGCACCTGAGTTTCTTCAATCTGAACAAGAATCTCGTCCTTACGGATAGTTATTTCATTTATATCATTTGTAGTTGATGTGATATCATTCTGCAATGAATTGATATCTTTATTGAGTATGCCGATGCTCTCATCAAGAATATCAAGCTGATCATTTATCTTATCGATCTGGTTGTTGAGATTATCAAGCTTCTGCTCGTTTGTTTTGATATCCTGCTGAACTTCCTCGAGCTTTTCCTGATTTTCCTGAATATCCTTTTCAATCTGCTCATACTCGGCATTCATTTCCTCAAGGGTTTTTGCCGAAGCCTGAGGCATTACCATTGCCGAAAAGGCGCAGACAAGAGCAAGAACAAGGCAAAAAATTCTTCTGCTTGTTTTAGTCTTCAAGCTCTACGAACTTCCTTTCCTTAAGATATTTTCTTATCGACGTTGCACTGCCGAAAATGCCTGTGAAAATGCCGATACCAACAAAAGCCGCAACAAGATAAAGAGCATAATCAAGGAAACGCACCTGAACTTCGCCGCCAAAGCCCGAAAGCATTGATGTGAATGAGGTCAGGGCAAATTCATAAACACCCCATACGGCGCCCGTGGCAAGCACGCCTGCAATGACACCGATTAATATACCTTCAACCATAAAGGGCCAGCGGATGAAGGAATTGGTTGCGCCGACACTTTTCATAATGCTTATTTCAAGGCGGCGGCTGAACATTGTTACTTTAATTGTATTTGAAATAATAAAGAGAGAAACGATAAGCAGCAGAACAATTATGCCGAAGCTTATGTAGGTTACGGAATTCCTTATTCCCTCCAACTGCCTTGCAAGAGTGCTGTTCTCATAAACTCTTTCTATTCCGTCAAGCTTTTTGATTTCGTCAACAACGGTTTCAAAGCCCGACATATCCGTTACCGTTACTCTGTATGCATCGGGGAGAGGATTTTCGTCAAGACCGCTGAGATAGAGTCTCAGATTCTCATCCATTTCTGCAAGAATTTCTTCGTAAGCAGCTTCCTTTTCAACCGCTTCAACCGATGATACATTATCGAGAGCGCGAAGATGGCTGCCCAAAGCCATATAATCATAGTCGCTGCCGTCGAGATCGGAGTAAACCATAATAACATTTTCAGCCTCAATGCCCGAAATGAACGCCTGAATGTTCACAAGGAGCATAAATGCAATTCCGATAAGCATAAGGCAGCTGAAAAGCACGGTTATTGATGCAACCGACATCAGCTTGTTGACCTTGAGGTTGCGAAAGCCCTCTTTGGTCAGATATCTCATTTTACCCATTATTCCTCGCCTCCCGCAGTAACATAAATATCCGTAACTTCTACGGGTGCGCCGTCCTCTTTCTCCGATGCCTGAGCAGGAGTACCCTGAGCATAGGCGGAATAATCCTCCTCGGGAGGAACAACATATTCATTTTCGATTTCGCTTACGGGATTGATATGAGAGGTTGCAGACTCTCTTACAAGCACACCGCCGTCCGAAACAACCTCACCCTTATCAAGAATGATAACTCGCTTATCAAAGCAACGCACAAGACTATGCTCATGGGTAACCATGATAATAGTTGTGCCTGCCTCGTTAAGGCGCATAAGAAGGTCTGTGATTTCGTAGCTCATCTGAGGGTCAACATTGCCCGTAGGCTCGTCCGCAATAATGATTTCCGCATTGTTTGCAAGCGCTCTGGCAAGAGCAACTCTCTGCTGCTCACCGCCCGAAAGCTCCTGAGGATAGCAGCGGGCTTTTTCATTAAGACCCATAAGACTGAGTACATAAGGCACTCTTCTGCCTATCTTTTTTTCTTTTGTTCCGATAACACGCATTGCGAATGCAACATTATCAAAAACAGTCATATTGGGAATAAGCCTGAAATCCTGAAAAACAATGCCGAGTCTGCGGCGGAATTTGGGGATATCTCTCTTTTTTATCTTTGTCAAATCAACATCGTCAACAACTATTGTTCCCGACGAAGGCACTTCTTCTCTCATCATCAGCTTGAGGAAGGTACTTTTACCTGCACCCGATGAGCCGACAACAAAAACAAACTCGCCCTTGTTGATGGTAAGGTTTATATCTTTTAAAGCATGAGTGCCGTTATCATACTTTTTAGAAACATTTAAAAACTGAATCACTGTACCATATCCTTAAAATTATTTTGGCAGATATCGAAATCCGGTATAATGTTCATTAATACTTAACAGGCTTTGCGTCAAGATATTTCTTAACCATAAGAGCTACTTTGAATACGATTGCATCGTCAAACTCTCTGAGGTCAAGACCTGTGAGCTTCTTGATTTTTTCAAGTCTGTAAACAAGAGTATTTCTGTGAACAAACAGCTTTCTTGAGGTTTCTGAAACATTAAGGTTATTCTCAAAGAAACGCTGAATTGTAAACAGAGTTTCGTGGTCAAGGCTTTCGATTGAGCCTCTCTTGAATACCTCTCTGAGGAACATATCGCAGAGAGTTGAAGGAAGCTGATAAATAAGCCTTGCTATGCCGAGATTTTCGTAGCTGACAATTGTTTTTTCGGTATCAAACACCTTGCCTACCTCAAGAGCAATCTGCGCCTCCTTGAATGAGCGCGCAAGGTCCTTGATTCCTTCGATTGTTGTGCCTATACCTACAAGCACATGGGTATAAAGTTCGGTGCTTAATGAATCTGAAATTGAGCGGGCGAGCTTTTCGAGGTCTTTTGTCTCAATGTTGTTTCTGACTTCCTTGACGATTGCAATGTCATGCTCGTTTATGTTGATAACAAAATCCTTGCTCTTGTCGGGGAAAAGATTCTGAACGGCATCGAACACGGCAGCGTCGTTGTGGTCGGTAATTCTGATAAGCAGAACAACCCTTGTTGCCTCTCCATTGAAGCGGAGTTCTCTTGACTTGAGATAAATATCACCGGGAAGAATATTGTCGAGAATAACATTCTTGATGAAATTGCCCCTGTCAAACTTTTCTTCATAATACTGCTTGAGATTTTCAAGCGAAACACAGCAAACAGCCGCAAATCTGCCTGCAAGTTCATCTGTTCCGTCAACAAAAACGGCATATTCGGTCTGAATATGTGTGCCGAAATTGCAGAAGGTGTATCCGTTAATATAGTGAAGCTCATTATCACCGAAAACATCGTTTGCGGTTGAAATAACTTCTCCGATTTTGCTAAGGTCGCTGCAGGCGATGATTGTGCCTGTTTCGTCAATTACGCCAAGAGTCCTTCCAACTGCGTCACGCATCTGATGAACAAGACCCTGAAAAATTCTGTTAGACATAATTATTACCCCTCATTCGAATTGTTTTGACTTCAGTATAGTTTTTATTGATTTTATACAAATTGACCATTGGGACATATACATTTTACACAATAGGCAATGATTTTGCAATAGAAATATTCAGTTTTTTAAATTATTTTTTTGAATTTTTTGTGAATTTCGGGCTGTTTTTATTAATTTTTACCAAATTTTTGCAGTAAAATGACAACAGAAAGGCTTGTCCGCGGTGTCAAAAGATAACACAAAAAAGCTCATCGGAACCATATTTATGCCCCTTCAATTTGGTGAATTTTACCGTAAAAACCGTTGATAATCAAAGCTTCCGACAGTTTTTGGTCAAAAACACAAATGCATTTTTGGCTAATTTAAAATAACCAAAAAACACCGTCATTTTTTGTGTAATCTGCCTTTTAAATTTTATCGGCACAACAGCATATACGCATCCGATTTTAAGGCATACTACATATAGATATCGGCTTCAGACAAAACTTTTTTCTTTTCCGAGAATAAAAAAAGCGTTTTTCGGCAAATTTTTTTGAAAAAATATGGCATTATTTTTAATTAGGGTCTTTTCAAACAAGAAATTTAGTGATATAATACTTTAGGTTTATGAACATTATCTTTTAGTTTTATATAAAATATAACGAAAGAGGGTAAGTCTCTTGGAGAAATTCATAATCAACGGCGGTTCCCCCCTTCGCGGCGAAGTTGAAATCAGCGGAGCCAAGAATGCCGCCCTTGCGATTATCCCTGCCGCCATTCTTTCGCAGGATGTGTGCGTAATCGAGAATCTTCCCGTTTCCATCAGCGACGTAAACTATATGATGAAAATTCTCAAGCACATCGGCGCAGGCGTAAAGCTCCTTAACAAGAACACAATCGAAATAGATTCACGCCATGTCAATTCATATGTTATTTCTCACGATATGACCAAGCATCTGCGTGCATCTTATTATTTTATCGGTGCGCTTCTCGGCAGATTTTCAAGGGCAAGAGTTGCAATGCCCGGCGGATGCTATCTCGGCGCAAGACCCATTGACCAGCATATCAAGGGCTTTGAGCTTCTCGGCGCAAAGGTTTCCGTTGAGGATAACGCAAATGTTGAGGCTGAGGCAGAAAAGCTTATCGGCAGCCCCATTTATCTCGATATGGTTTCCGTAGGCGCAACCGTCAACATTCTCCTTGCCGCAGTCAGGGCAGAGGGTCTTACGGTTATCGAAAATGCCGCAAAAGAGCCTCACATTGTTGACCTTGCAAACTTCCTTAACTCAATGGGCGCAGATATCAGGGGCGCAGGCACAGACGTTATCAAGGTAAGAGGTGTTGAGCGTCTTCACGGCTGCACATATTCAATCATCCCCGACCAGATTGAGGCAGGCACATATATGGTTGCCGCCGCCGCAACAAAGGGCGATGTGCTTATTAAAAATGTTATCCCCAAGCATCTTGAATCAATCTCCACAAAGCTTATCGAATGCGGTGTAACCGTTGAGGAATACGACGATGCTGTTAGAGTTGCTCTTGACAGACGCCCCGGCAAATGCACGGTCAAAACAATGCCTCACCCCGGCTTCCCCACCGATATGCAGCCCCAGATGGCGGTGCTTCTTGCTCTTGCGGAGGGTACGAGCATTATTTCGGAAAGCATATGGTCCAACCGCTTCCGTTACGCAGAGCAGCTCAACAGAATGGGTGCGGATATCAAGGCTGACGGTCAGCTTGCCGTAATTCAGGGTGTTGAACAGCTTAAGGGAGCACCCGTCAAGGCGGACGACCTGCGTGCAGGCGCTGCGATGATTATTGCGGGACTTGCCGCAAGCGGCGTGACCGAGATTGAAGATATTCTTCATATCGACAGAGGCTACGAATATGTAGTTGAAAAATTCAGAGGCATCGGCGCGGATATCAAGCGTGTATTCTGTCCCGAGCCCAACAGCCTGACAAGTGCAGGCTGAGATAATATAATTGTATTATAAATAGGGCTGTTCTTTTCCGAGCAGCCCTAATTTAATTGAAAGGACATTTATGGCACGGTTTTGTTCATTATTTTCGTCAAGCAGCGGTAACTGCGCATATATAGGCTCATCGCAGGGCGGAGTGCTGATTGATGTTGGTGTCAGCGCAAAAAAGACGGCGGATGCGCTCAGAGAAATCGGTGTTGACCCGAACTCAATTGCGGCGATTTTTGTTACTCACGAACACGCAGACCATATCAACGGAGTGCGTGTTTTTGCCGAGCGTCACGGGGTAAAGGTTTATTCATCCGAAGGCACGATGAGAGGTATGGAGCAGGCAGGAGCCGTCACTCCGAAAATGATTACGGATATCATTCCGTCAAGCGGAACGGAAGCAGGCGGAATATTTATCCGCCCTTTCAGAACACCGCACGACAGCCTTGAAAGCACGGGATATACCCTCGTAACACCCGACGGAAAACGCATTGCAGTTGCAACGGATATAGGCAGAATAACCGACACGGTTATGGATGCGATTCACGGCTGCGACCTTGTGCTGCTTGAATCCAACCACGATGTGGGAATGCTGAAAAACGGACCTTATCCGTTTTTCCTGAAGGAGAGAATACTCTCGGATTACGGTCATCTTTCAAACGAAAGCTGCGCCGAAACCGCAGTTAAGCTTATGGAGTCGGGTACAACCCGTTTTGTACTCGGACATCTGAGCAAAGAAAACAATATGCCTGCTCTTGCATACGAAACCACAAGAGCGGCAATGAGAATGGCAGGCGCAACGGAAAATCTGGATTATCTGCTCAGCGTTGCCGGTGACCGCAACCCCGTTATTGCTTTTTAGGAGAAGAAAATGATTAATATCAACATAATCTGCGTAGGCAAGCTTAAGGAAGATTATCTGCGCAATGCCTGTGCCGAATACGAAAAAAGACTCGGTGCATTCTGCAAATTAAAAATCACGGAGCTTACCCCCGCAAGGCTGCCGGACAGCCCCAACGAGGCACAGATTGAAGCCGCATTGAACGATGAAAGCCAGCGTATTCTTGCAAAAATTTCGGCTAACGATGCGGTGTTTGCCCTTTGCATTGAGGGCAAGGAGCTTTCGTCCGAAAGCTTCTCAAAAGAGATTGAAAAATGCGCCGTTTCGGGCTTCGGCTCTCTGTGTTTTGTCATCGGCGGCTCTCACGGATTATCCCCCACAGTCAAGAGCAGAGCAAAATTCAGGCTCTCAATGAGTCCCATGACATTCCCCCATCAGCTTGCAAGAGTTATGCTTCTTGAACAGATTTACAGAGCTTTTATGATTTCAAGCGGCGGAAAATATCATAAATAGGGCGATTTTATTCGTCAGTTTTGCACCCTTTTTGCCCAAGTTCTCAATAATTTTGTTCACATTACCAAAACTTTTAAAAAACGCGGAAATTAATAAAAAAACTGTTGCATATTTCATAAAAAATGTATAAAATATATACGGTCAAAAATTTAAATTATTTTTTTGGAGGTAATTCACTATGGCAGTTAAAGTTGCAATCAATGGCTTCGGCCGTATCGGTCGTCTTGCTTTCCGTCAGATGTTTGGCGCAGAAGGCTACGAAATCGTTGCTATCAACGATCTTACAAACCCCAAGATGCTCGCTCATCTTCTCAAGTACGACTCAGCTCAGGGCAGATACGCTCTTGCTGACACAGTAGTTGCAGGCGAAGAAAGCATCACAGTTGACGGTAAGGAAATCAAAATCTACGCAAAGGCTAACGCAGCTGAGCTTCCCTGGGGCGAAATCGGCGTTGACGTTGTTCTTGAATGCACAGGTTTCTACTGCTCAAAGGCTAAGAGCCAGGCTCACATCGATGCAGGCGCAAAGAAAGTTGTTATTTCTGCTCCCGCAGGCAACGACCTTCCCACAATCGTTTACAGCGTAAACGAAGGCACACTCACAGCTGAAGACACAATCATCTCAGCAGCATCATGC
>JAZQXJ010000046.1:0-2975 GCA_045632815.1 Acutalibacteraceae bacterium
AAACAACGGGCATACCGCCTACGTTGTGGGCGGTGCGGTGCGTGATGCCATGATGGGCAAAGAGCCTCACGATTGGGATATAACAACAAGCGCTCTGCCCAAGGAAACGCTTGAAGCTTTCAGGGATTTCCGCACAATTGAAACGGGGCTTAAGCACGGCACGGTAACCGTTATCATCAACGGCGAAAGCCTTGAAATAACCACGTATCGCATTGAAAAAGGCTATTCGGATAACCGACATCCCGACAAGGTTGAATTCACAGACCGCGTTGACGATGACATTTCTCGACGGGATTTTACGGTTAATGCCATTGCATATTCCCCCGTTTGCGGCTTTGCCGACCCGTTCGGCGGTCAGGAAGATATCAAAAACGAAATTATCCGCTGTGTGGGCGAGGCGGATAAACGTTTCGGCGAGGATGCGCTGAGAATACTGCGTGCATTACGCTTTTCTGCCGTTCTCGGCTTTGAAATCGACACCGAAACCGCCGAGAGCATCCACCGCAATTACCGCTTGCTTGCCAATATTTCCGTTGAACGGATTTTTGTTGAGCTGTCAAAGCTTCTCTGCGGTAAGGATGCAGGCAGAATTCTTCGTGAATACGATGATGTTATATTCTTTATTCTGCCTGAACTTAAACCGATGAAGGGCTGTGTTCAGAACCACGAAAGGCACATTTACGATGTTTGGGGACACACAATTGCATCTGTTGAAAATATTGAGCCTGAACCTGAATTAAGGTTTGCAATGCTTTTTCACGATTCGGGAAAACCGAAATGCAAAACTACAGACGAAAACGGTGTTGACCATTTTTATTCTCACGAAAAAATAAGTCAAAAGATTGCACACGATATACTTACACGGCTGAAAACCTCTGTCAAATTCAGAAATCATGTTTGCAATCTTGTTGAATATCACGATTTTCTGCCCGATAAAATAAGCAAAAAAACTTATAAAAAATACATTGGTAAGCTGGGAATCGACATTGTAAAACAGCTTTTCAGCGTAAGAGCTTCCGATGTAAAAGCACAGAATCCGAAATTTCACGCAGAAAGCCTGCACGGAAACGAAATCGGATTAAAAATACTTTATGAGATTGAAAATGAAGCAGCTTGCTTCAGCATAAACGACCTTGCCGTAAGCGGCAAGGAGCTTGCGGCAATCGGCATTGAGCCGTCACCGCAAATGGGAAGAATACTCGGAATTCTTCTCGATGAAGTAATGGATGAAAAACTTGAAAATACAAAACAGGCGCTTCTGGAAAGAGCCAAGCAGTTGAAAGGAGAAAGATATGGAAACGGTAAAAATTGAGAATGCTCAGGAATTTGACAGCTTTCTGCGTTCGCATCCCAAGGGACA
Organism: Acutalibacteraceae bacterium; assembly: GCA_045632815.1. Classification (GTDB taxonomy): domain Bacteria; phylum Bacillota; class Clostridia; order Oscillospirales; family Acutalibacteraceae; genus CAG-177. Next base: position 1,361 of record JAZQXJ010000046.1, read on the forward strand.
TATGATGCAGTCATCGGCATGGGGCAAGGTAAAAAAAGAATGGGAATGGCGAGGCTTTATCAGCCGCGACGGAAACGGCAATATAAAGGGTGTTTGCGGTGTGCTTCTGCGCCAGATTCCCATGACACCGTTCAAAATGATGTATGCTCCCAGAGGTCCTGTATGCGACCTTGATGATAAGGAAACCGTAAAGGAACTTCTGAGCGCTGTCAAGGAATACGGTATCAAAAATAAGGCTTATACATTTAAAATCGACACCGACACCCTTGCATCAAATTCGGAATACATCAACCTGCTCAAGGAAATCGGTTTCACCTTCAAGGAACACGGTGCAGGCTTTGACACAATACAGGCAAGATACATTTTCCGCCTTGATGTTGGCGGCAAAACCGAAGAGGAGGTTATGGCATCCTTCCACCCCAAGACACGCTATAACACCCGCCTTGCTGCAAGAAAAGGTGTAACCATCGAAATCAAGAGTGCGGAAGCCTGCGAAGAATTCCACGACCTGATGCTTGTTACGGGCGAGAGAGACAACTTTGCAACCCGTGACACCTCTTACTTCAAACGCATTATGGATGCATTCGGCGACGATGCAAGAATTTATCTTGCAAAATATGACGGCAAGACCATTGCGGGCGCACTCAATGTTGTCTGCGGCGACAAGGAATGGTATGTTTACGGCGCAAGCTCAAACGAATACCGCAACGTTATGCCCAACTACCTTGTTCAATGGGAAATGATAAGATGGGCAATTGAAAGAGGCTGTAAGTACTACGATTTCAGAGGCGGTTACCCTGACGAAAGCAACCCTCTGCACGGTATTTTCAAATTCAAAAAAGGCTTCTGCAATGACTATATGGAGCTGATGGGCGAGGCTGACCTTATCATCAGCAAAACAGGCTTCCACGCAGTTAACCTTGCTCAGAAAGCGCTCAAGGCAACAAGAAATGTGCGCGCAAAAATCATAAACAGAAAATAACAATCCACTCGGCGAAGATTTATCTTTGACCGTTCAAAAATCCTCCATAAAGATTCGGGGCAGCTCCGTTGCGGAACTGCCCTGAATCTTTTTATTGCAATTTTTTATGTTTGATGTATAATCACATTAAGGAGTGTTGAATATGAATATTGATCTGATGATAAATGCAAACAACGAAGAAAAGCCCCTTGAAAACCTTGCAATCAACGGCGGATACACCGCAATCTTCCGCAAAATCGGTGTTATCGGTGACAGCCTTTCATCAGGCGAATTCGAAAGCCTTGATGAGAACGGCAACAAGGGATATCACGATTATTTTGAATATTCCTGGGGACAGAATCTTGCCCGCATATGCGGCAGCACCTGCTATAATTTTTCCCGCGGCGGTATGACCGCAAAGGAATACTGCGAAAGCTTTGCAGACAATATGAGATTCTGGGATCCTCAGTTTGCCTGCCAATGCTATATCATTGCGTTGGGTGTTAACGATATACATAATCAGGATCAGGATATCGGAACGGTTAATGACATATGCCGTGAGGATTACACAAAGAATTCAAAGAATTTTATCGGCTATTATGCGCAGATTATTCAGCGTATAAAAGCCATTCAGCCCCGTGCGAGATTTTTCCT
>JAZQXJ010000047.1:0-3422 GCA_045632815.1 Acutalibacteraceae bacterium
ACAGCGTCAATGATGCCGTTCTGGTCGATGCCGAGGGTTGACATAATATCCTCGTGGAGACCGATGGGTGCGAACTTATCCTGAATGCCGAGCTGCTTGAATGCACAGCCCTTACCTGCTTCAACGATAACCTCCGCAACCGCTGAGCCGAGACCGCCGATAACGTTGTGGTCTTCTGCAGTGATGATTCTTCTGGTTTCCATAACAGCCTTAACGATAGCTTCCTTATCGATGGGCTTGATTGTGTGCATATTGAGAACTCTTACCTTGAGACCGTCGTTTGTTTCAAGGAACTTTGCAGCCTGATATGCCTGGAATACGCAGGAGCCGCAAGCGATGATTGTGATATCCGAGCCCTCGTTGATTGTAACAGCCTTACCAACCTCAAAGCCGTAATCCGTTGTATCGTAAAGAACACGGTCAAAGCCTCTGTTGATACGGATGTAGTAGGGTCCGAAGTTATCGTATGCAGCGTGAACTGCGTTGTAAGTTTCAAGACCGTCTGCAGGGCAGATAACAGTCAGGTTGGGGATTGAGCGTGCAACAGCCATATCGCAGATTGCGTGGTGAGTTGAGCCTGCCTGACCGAAGGATGTGCCTGCGTGAGTTGCAATGATTTTTGCGTTGACATTCTGATAGCAGATGTCTGTGTGAAGCTGGTCAGCACTTCTGAGAGAAGCGAAGACCGAGAAGGTTGAAAGGAAGGGAACAAGACCTGCCCTTGCCATACCTGCAGCTACGCCGAACATATTCTGCTCTGCAATACCTACATTGAAATATCTGTCGGGGAATTTCTCGCCGAACATACCGATTTTTGTTGATTTGCCGAGGTCAGCTGTGAGAGCAACAACCTCGGGATGCTTTTCGCCAAGCTCGCAAAGAGCCTTACCGTAAATTTCAGCGGTGGAGAAAGCTGTTGATTCAGTTGCTGTATAGGTTAATCCGCCTGCCATAATCAGATGCCCTCCTTTTCTGCGCGAGCAACGCGTTTTGCATAGTATTTTTCAAGGCTTTCTTTTGCCTGTTCATATTTCTCATCATTGAGAGCGCCGTAGTGCCACTTGTAGTCGCCTTCCATATAATCAACGCCTGCACCCTTAACGGTGTTTGCGATAATCATAACGGGAGCGCCCTTGTTTTCGAGAGCAAAATCAATGGCATCTGCAAGCTCGTTGAAATTGTGACCGTCAACTTCCTTAACGATGAAGCCGAATGAACGCCACTTGTCTGCAAAGGGTTCAAGAGCCATAACTTCTTCTGTGGGGCCGTCAATCATACACTGGTTACGGTCAACAAATGAAATGAGGTTGTCTGCCTTGAAGTGAGCTGCTGACATAGCTGCTTCCCAGTTTGAGCCTTCGTCGCATTCGCCATCGCCGAGGATACAATATGTTTTGTAATCCTTGCCGAGTACCTTTGCTGCAAGAGCAGTACCGAGAGCGATTGAAAGACCGTGGCCAAGTGAGCCTGTTGAAGCGTCAACACCCTTAACCTTGTTTGAGTCAAGGTGGATACCCATTGTTGAGTTGCTGAGGTTGAATGTCTTGAGCTTTTCCTTATCGTCAAAGCCAACGTGGCAAACAAGGCTTGCAAGAGCAACGCCTGAGTGACCCTTACTGAGGATAAAGCGGTCTCTGTCCTCCCACTGGGGGTTTGCAACGTCATATTTCATGTACTTGTAATAGAGAATGGTGAGCATATCCATAACGCTCATACCGCCGCCGATGTGAGCGCTGCCTGCCCAGAAAGTTGTGTCAAGGCAAAGCTTACGAAGCTCGTGAGCCTGCTTTTCAAGCTCAAGCCATTCCTGCTTGGTTAATGCCATAGAGAATTCCTCCTTTTAATTATAAGCGACATTTCGCTTTAAATCCTTAATGAAGTGAATCTTATTCTTCACTTTGCACTCATAACAGGCGACCACACAGGGTCGCCCCTACATTTGTTTGATTATCAGCCAAGTTCGGGATGATTCTTGCGAAGGGTGTTGAATGCATCCTCAGCAACATCGATTGTGAACTTGATATCCTCATCGGTGAGCGATGCGTTGATGAAGTGGTTGTGGTGGTTTGTCATATAAACGCCTCTCTTGACAATCTCTGCAATCCACTCCTGATGAAGCATAAGTGAATCGTCATCCTTAAGCATAAGGTAGAAAAGAGCAGGCTCGCCCGTAACCGAAAGATTGAAACCGTTGTTTGCAGCCGCAGCCTTAAGACCGTCGCAGAGCATTGTGCCTTTTTCAAGGCAAATCTTGGGAAGGTCGATTTCCTTCATCTTGTTGATACAAGCGATAGCCGCCGCAAAGGGTACTGCGCTCATCCAATAGCTGCCTGTATATGAAAGACCGCTGATTGCGCCCTTGAGCCAATCCTTACCGCAGAGTGCCGATACATTCCAGCCGTTTGCAAGAGCCTTGCAGAAGCAGATAAGGTCAGCTTCGATGCCGTAGAAATGGTCGGAGCCTGCAAGGTCAAGTCTGAAGCCGCAACGAACGTCGTCAATGATAAGAACGATACCCTTTTCGGTGCAAAGGTCGCGCACCTTCTGCCAATAGCCCTCTGCAGGGAGAACATTATCAAGGAAATTGCCGTGCATATAGGGAGTTGAAATAAATGCGGCGATTTCGCCCTCGTTTTCTTCAACAACCTTCTTGAGACCCTCAAAATCGTTCCAGTCAACATAGAGATTGTTCTTTACATCCTCGGGAATAACGCCGGGATAGTCAATCTTCTGGCACCAAGGAGCAACACCGTGGTAATAGCCCTTAACGAAGATAATCTTCTTCTTATGAGTTGCAGCTCTTGCTGTCATAATAGCCGCAGTTGTTGTGTCGCCGCCGTTCTTTGCAAAGAATGCCCAGTCAGCCGATGCAACGGTGTCAACCATAAGCTCTGCAAACTCAATAATCTTTGTTGAAGGTGCGGTAACGCAGTTTTCAATTTTCATCTGCTCCATAACAGCCTTGTCAACATCGGGGTCATTATAACCGAGAACGTTGGGGCCGTATGCGCACATATAGTCGATGTATTTATTTCCGTCAACATCCCAGAAATAGCTTCCCTGTGCCTTCTGGCTGAAAAGAGGATAAGCGGAAACGGGGATGCAGCAGCCCTCTGCGGGACCCTGATGACCGTAAAGACCCGAGGGAATAACTTTTGCAGCTCTCCGGAAGAGTTCTGCACTCTTTGCGTGTGTGTTGATTTTCATGCTCATTTCTCTTCCTCCTTATGCAAGATACAGAGCAACTCTGTCAAGAATTCTGTTAAGGTTGTCAATCATAGAAATCATACCCTTCATAACGATATCGCCCGTGCCTACGCAGGCAACAGCGTTGACCTTGCCGTCAAAGAGGGCTCTTGCAAGCTCGATGCTTGAGAATTCCATAATTGCTCTGGGTGATTCGCTGGGCTTCTTGATGCCGA
>JAZQXJ010000048.1:0-57738 GCA_045632815.1 Acutalibacteraceae bacterium
TTTGAAAGCTGCCGTCACGCAAAGAACGGCAAGAAATTCTATAAGCTTCTTTCAACCCTTATTCCTGCAGGCTTTGCTCAGGCAATCGCTCTTCAGACTCCTTTCCGCGATTTCATCAGCATGAGCGGCGGCGTTATGAGCGAAGATATGGCAAACGGTCTTGTAATGTGGATCAGCGGCGAAAAGGGCGGTATCCGCAAGATTCTCAAGGGTATCCCCGGCGCAATCGCAGGCATCGGTCCTCTCCTCAAGAACATCTAAGGGTGAAAATAATGGCAAAAAAGAAGTTATCCGTAAAAACAATCAGCGTTGTGCTTGCGCTTGCCCTGCTCATTTCCTGCATACCTATGATGGCAAGTGCGGACACTTCAACCATCCGCTTCGGCGTCATTTCCGACATTCATTATCTCGCTCCCTCGCTGAAAGGTGAGGGCGCGGAGTGGTATGACCAGGTCAACAAGCAGCACAAGGAATACAACGACCTTGACGGTCTTATTGACAACGCTCTTGACGGTATTCTCCGCAATGCGGTTGAAAACGGCGAAACATATCTTCTTATTCCCGGCGATATGACCAAGGACGGTGAGCTTGAAAGCCACAAGGCTCTTGCCGCAAGACTTGAACAGTTTGAGGCAGAAACAGGTATTCCCGTTTTCGTTATCCCCGGCAACCACGATATCAACAACAGCAACGCAACCGATTATTCAGGCGATGAAAAAGTACCTGCCGCAACAACATCTCCCGAGCAGTTCAGAGAAATCTATAAGAATCTCGGCTTTGATATGGCGGACAGCTTTTTCGTTCCCGAATCGGGCAAAAAGGGCGGTATGCTCTCCTACGCCTGCACCCTCGGCGGCTACAGACTCATCGCAATCGACAGCTGTATGTACAGCGAGGATAACGGCGCAGAAGGCAATGAGCATATGACCGACGGCAATCTTGCAGACGGTCTGCTTGAATGGATTATTGACGAGTGCGAAAAGGCGGAGGATAACGGACTCACCGTTATCGGTATGCAGCACCATAATCTTATCCCCCATACAGACATCGAAGAAGCAACATTCTGGCCCTTCGTTGTAAGAGATTGGATGAGAATTGCGGAAACCTATGCAGATGCAGGTATGCACTATGTTTTCACGGGTCACCTGCATACAAACGATACTGTTTCCCATGTCAACGACAACGGCGAAACCGTTTATGACATCCTCACTCCCACTCTCACGGGTTATCCCAACTACTATAAAATTATTGATTTCACCTCCGACGGCGAAACAACCTCAATGGATATGCAGACGCTTGATATCGACAAGTATCAGCCCGTTATCGCCGATGACGGCACCGCTTATGAAGTGCCCTTCAAGTATACATATTCATTCGGTCAGACCTTCGGCAACGGCAATGTAAAGGAACTTGTAGCAGGTCTTGTTTATCCCTTTATCAGCGACCTTTTTGCTGAAATTCAGGCAACGGGCGGTATCGGCGAATATCTCAAGACAAAGAATCTCGACCTTGAAAAGATTATCGTTGACGCTCTCGGCACAAACGGTCTTGCAATCGGCAGCGTTGAAATTCTCACCGTCAGTTCAAATGTTATGGGCTTTGCAAACGACCTTTTCGCTCAGATTGACGAGGTTTACATCAACGATGCTGACGGCACAATCGCAAAGGTTGATGCTATCATCAACAAGCTCCTCAATTTTGAGGTCAGCAGCCTTGAAGCGACAATTCCCAACGAATATGTGGGCTTTGAGCTTACGGGCAAGGGCTGTACCCTTGCGGACTACGCAACCTCCCTGCTCATTCTCCACTATCTCGGCGATGAGGATATTTCCGATTATTCCTATATGAACGATGCGCTTGAACGCTTTGAAAGCGGCGAGCTTGCGGAAAAGTTCTTTGCGCTTCTTCTTGAGGTTGTTCTTGATGACCTTGTGCAGGGCGAAATCCTCGCAAACCTTGATTTCAATCCCGGCGAGCTTTTCCCCGACGGCACTGCACTTGCTGTTTTCGGCGATATTATTCAGGGCGGACTTGAAATGCTCCTCGGCGGCGACAACAGCTTCATCAATCTTGTCAGCTCCGTGCTTGCAATTCCCCTTGTACCCGAAGAATACGGCTCTGTCAATTCAATCGTGGACACTCTCCTCGGCGAATACATCACTCAGAGTCAGTACGAAGCCTGGGGCTACACAATAAGCTGGATGGTAAGAGCCTTCCTTGAGGATGACGGCGTTGAGGATAACAACTGCACCATCACCTACAGCGGCCCCGTTGAGGTTGAGGCAACGCAGGATAATTACCGCCTGCCCTCGCATATCGCTGTTTCTCTCGGCGAGGATTCATCCGGCGAGGTCAGCATCACCTGGCTGACGAAATACAGCGTTGAGGGTACGGATATTGAAATTATTCCCTACAGCGAAAATCCCGTATTCACGGGCAACCCCACAAACGGCGTTGCCGCAAAATGCGAATCCGTTGAAAAATCCTATCCCGGTGCAGACCTCGGTATTCTCGGACTGCTCTATTTCACGAGGGATTACAACAAACACACAATCACCCTTTCGGGTCTTGAAAGCGGCACAAAATACAGCTACCGTATCGGCGATGCCGAAAAGTGCTGGTGGAGCGAAGCAGGCACAATCACCACCGCAGAGGGCGGCGATGAAGCCTTCACCTTCCTTTATCTTACCGACCCGCAGGCTCAGCGCAAAGACCAGTATGAAACCTTTGCAGAGGTTATAGAAACTGCATACGAACTTCATCCCGATGCACGCTTTGTTGTTTCCGCAGGCGATCAGGTTGACGAGGAAGAAAATGTAAAATACTGGAGCTATTTCTTCAACTCAACCAATGTTTTCCTTGACCTTCCCTTTATGCCCACAACGGGCAACCACGAAAAGAAGGGTGCGGCAATCACGGAGAATTTTGTTCTTCCCAATGTTCCCGAGCAGGACCTTGAAACGGGCGTATACTATTCATATGATTATAACAATGTTCATTTCACCGTGCTGAACACAAACGACGACGAGGACGATAAACTCAGCGATGCACAGATTGACTGGATGATTGATGATATCAGCTCAAGCGATGCAAAGTGGAAAATCGTTGTTCTTCACAAAGCACCTTATTCAAACGGCTCTCATTACGATGACGGCGAGGTTGAGGGCATCAGAGCGCAGCTCGGTGCACTTCTCCCCTATCTGGGCGTTGATATGGTGCTTCAGGGTCACGACCATGTTTATCTGAGAACAGATGTGCTTAACGCAAATGCGGTTATGCCCACCAAGACAGGCACAAAGACCTACAACGGTGTTGAATATCTCACAAAATACAACCCCAACGGAACGGTTTACGCAATCTGCGGCACATCGGGCGTCAAGGTTTACCATACCAAGGATAACTCCGCAACCGATGAAAAATTCCCCCGTGCAGAGGCGATTGTTGATGTTGAGAACTCAATGTTCAGCGCAATCACCGTTGACGGTGACACACTTTATTACAACGCATATGAGGTTGACGGCGGCAAGGCAAATTCCGTTGACACCTTTGCGATTGAAAAGACCGATGACAAGGCTCCCGTTGACACCTTCGGAAGCGGCGTTGCGGATTTCCTCGCAGATATCAATCTGAACTTTATGTGGAAAATCGTCAACTTCTTCACAAACATCATCGGCAAGGTTATGAATCTCGTTTGGAGTATATAAAAGAAAGCACCTTGAAGGTTTACCCTTCAGGGTGCTTTTAAATTCGGAATTCGTAATGCGTAATTCGCAATTAAGGACAGGCTCCGCCTATGACCGAATATATATTGTAGGGGCGACCCTGCGTGGTCGCCCGTTAAAACTGCAATTATTATTTGTTTTTCCCTGTAACACATTCCCCTCCGCCCACATAAGATGTGAATGTAAGCGGCAGATAAACCGCTTAACGGGAAACGGAGGTAAGATACATGGGTTGCGGATGCAATAACAACTGGTGCCTTTTCATCATCCTCATTCTTCTTTTCTGTAACAACGACTGCGGTTGCGGTTCAAGCTGCGGATGCGGTAACACAAGAAGCAATGATTGCGGCTGCGGATGCGGTTGCTAAATAATTAAAGCAAGGATCTCCGCCGCCTCTTCCTGCGTAAGTCCGCCGGGGGAGGCGGTAAAATTGCCCGGAATAACGCTCTGCCAACGCAGGGCGTATTCTTTTGCCTTTTCGCCGATTGATGCGCCGCCAAGGTCTGTCAGGGATGCAATAACCGCTTTGACCTCGTTTATATCGGCTGTCATCGCAACAAAATCCGCAAATTTTTCGGGCGCAAATTTTGCACAGCGGTCAATATACGGCGCAAAGAATGCGGCACAAGCCATTCCGTGAGGCACACCGTAGTTTTCCGTCAGCACATAGCCGAGGGGATGGGGAAAGCCCGTGCCGCAGTCATTGATGACAAGCCCTGCATAGATTGATGCATCGTAAAGCGGCTCACGTAATTCGGGGTCAACGGAATCCGCCTGCGAAAGTGCCTTAAGACAGCGGTAAAGCTCGGGAATGCATTTTTCGGCATACAGTCTGAGCAGTCCGCCGCATTTATCGGTAAAAAATCCCTCAACTGCGTGGGCAAAAGCGTCAAGCGCCGTTGAAACCGTTGTTTTATATGACATTGAAGCGGTATATTTCGGGTCGCAGAACGAAACTGCGGCATAGCAATCCTTGCCCTTGATGCTTTTCTTTGCACCCGTTTCGTCGTTTGTCAGCACGGCAACCGCCGTAACCTCGCTGCCCGTTCCTGCCGTTGTGCCAATTAGTGCAAGCGGCAGGGGCGGATTTTTATATTCTCTTTTGTAAATATCAATAGGTGTAAGGTCAGCATTTGATGCATAAATCGCAACCGCCTTTGAGCCGTCAAGCACGGAGCCGCCGCCTATGCCGAGAATGAAATCCGCATCGGCTTCTCTCGCTGCCTCACCTGCTTTATGGCAAGCGGAAATCAGCGGATTTTCACTTATCCCGTCAAAAATCGCATAGCCTATGCCCTGCTTTTCGAGGGCGTTTATCGCATCGTCAAGCGCACCGCTTGCCTTTGCGCTGTTTTTTCCCGTTACGATAAGGCATTTTTTACCGAGTGCCAACGCAGACGGATTTTCATTAACCGCATTTTTGCCCCATATGCATTTAACGGGCATATATATTGTATCTGCCATAATTACCATTCCTTTCGCATTTATTTTACCATATTTTATATTAAAATCAATTATTAATCGATATTTTTTATAAATTATATACATAAATATTGAAATTTCTTTAAAATAGGTGTATTATATATAATTATAATTGGGGAGGTATGGTGTGTGAAAAGAATTGCATCAATTGTTGCAGCTGTTCTCGCTGTTGTTCTTGCCGTTCTGATTATTTCCGATACCTTGACCCAAAAACAGAATTTCAACTTTTTTGCGATGAACACCTATGTTTCGGGCGAGGTTGAAGGCGGAAAATCCGATGAAATCTCGCAGGAAATCGAAAATATAATCGCAACGCTGGACACAAAAATTCTCTCACGCACGGCAGAAGGCTCGTTTATTTTCAACCTCAACAAAAACGGCTCGGCTGTGCCCGATGCGGAGATTGCGGCTTATTTTTCTTTGCTTGCGGAGGTCTGCAGGCAAAGCGGCGGTGCATTCGATTTCACCCTCGGCGCTGTCAGCGACCTGTGGAATTTCGGCGGCACTCCGTCGATTCCCGATGAAAAAGCTCTTGCAGACGCACTCACTCACATCGGATATGAAAAAATTACTCTTGCTGACGGTAAAATCACTCTTTCGGATAAAAATACCGTTGTTGATTTCGGCGCATCAGGCAAGGGTATTGCCCTCGACAGCGTCAGAGCTTACCTTGACTCGCAGAACACAAAGCGTGCCGTCGTCAGCGTCGGCGGAAGCGTGCTTCTCTACGGAGATGATGAATTCACCGTGGGAATAAAAAATCCTTTCGGCGGTGCGGATTTTGCCGCAAGGCTGACGGTCAACGAATGCTGCGTTTCAACCTCGGGCAGCTACGAGCAATATTTTGAAGAAAACAGCAGAAGATACCACCACATTCTTGACCCCGAGACGGGTTATCCTGCCGAAAGCGGAGTAGTCAGCGCAACGGTCATTTCCGAAAGCGGCTTGCTCAGCGATGCTCTTTCAACCGCCTGCTTTGTGCTTGGCACAGAAAAGGGCTTTGACCTTGCCGATGAATTCGGCGCAACGGTTATTTTCATTACCGAAAGCGGCGAAATTCATATGAAAGACGGCGCAGATATAAAAATTGACCTCAGCGGTGAATCTTTCACCCTTGTGAAGCATTGATATGAATATAAAACTTTTCAGAAAAGGCGACCTTGCCGTTATCATTGCCGTTATTTTTGCGGCTCTGATTTTCGCTTATTTTGCGTATTCGGGCGGCGAAAAGCCCGTTGCCGTGATAAGCGTTGACGGCGTTACGGTTGAAACCGTTGAGCTTTATTCTCTGCAAGAAAAAAGAGATTTTGACCTCGGCGGCGAATATAATATAAAGATTGTTGCGGAAAACGGCGAAATCCGCTTTGAACATTCCGATTGCAAAGACAAGCTCTGCGTCAACACGGGCAGCCTGAAAAAAGGCGGCGATGTTGCGGTTTGCCTGCCTGCAAAAACGGTTATAACCGTCACAGGCTCGGATGTTGATGCCGTTGTATATTAATATGAAGAAGAATTATAATCTTGCACTCGTTGCAATTCTCTGCGCACTTGCGCTGTGTATGGGCTTTCTTGAAAGCCTCATCCCCCCCATTCCCCTTTTGCCCCCGGGCGCAAAATTGGGATTTTCAAATATAATAACAATGTTTGCGGCAGGCAGCCTCGGCTTGCCCTCCGCATTATTCATAGCGGTTATAAAAGGCGGCTTCGCATTTATAACCCGAGGCGCAACCGCAGGAATTATGAGCCTTTCGGGCGGTATTCTTTCCGCGGCGGCAATGTATCTGCTGATGAAATATGCACGCAAGGCACTCGGGCTTATCGGAATCTCCGTTATCTGCGCCCTTTGCCACAACGCAGGTCAGCTTGCGGCGGCAATTTTCATAACAGACACGGCAAGCATTGTTTATTATACCCCTGCCCTCGCCCTTTTCGGAATAGTGACGGGTGCGGTTACGGGCATTATACTCAGGGCGGTTATCCCTGCCCTTGAAAAAATCAGAAATCACTTTCTCAGTTCACAATGACAGGAGGAATTTATTATGGCTAAGACCATTGTTGACGGCGTTTTGCAGGCCGTCAAAAAGGTCAGAGGCGGCGTTAAGGTTGACCATCACAAAAACACCGCCGAAAAAGAAGTTGAAAGAATCCCCACCCCCTCAAAGGTTGTTATCCCTATGCAGCAGCATATCGGCGCACCCTGCACCCCCGTTGTGAAGGTTGGCGATATTGTTGATGTGGGTCAGCTTATCGGCAATTCGGACAAATATGTCAGCGCACCCATCCACGCTTCGGTTTCGGGCAAGGTTGTTGCGGTTGGAGATGTAAAGCTGCCCAACGGCACAATGTCAAAGGCGGTTACAATCGAATCCGACGGCGAAATGAGGCTGTGGGACGGCATAAAGCCCCCCGAGGTAAAAACAAGAGAGGACCTTATCAAGGCTGTACGCGATTCAGGTCTTGTAGGTCTTGGCGGCGCCGGCTTCCCCACTCACGTAAAGCTCAACTTCCCTGCGGATAAAAACATTGACACCCTCGTTATCAATGCGGCGGAGTGTGAGCCTTTCATCACCGTTGACTACCGTGAATGTATGGAAAATTCGTGGGATATCCTTGCCAGCGTTTATCTTCTCAAGGATCTGCTCGGCTTCAAGCAGGTTATTATTGCCGTTGAGGACAACAAGCCCGAGGCATTCAAGGTGCTTAAGAATATTGCCGACCACGAGGAAGATGTGCACGACGAGGTTAAGCTTATGGTGCTTGAATCCAAATATCCTCAGGGTGCGGAAAAAATGATGGTTCAGTCAGCAACGGGCAGAAAAGTCCCCCCCGGAAAGCTTCCTGCCGATGTCGGCTGTGTTGTTATGAACATTGCATCCGTTGCGTTCATTGCACGCTACATAAAGACGGGCAAGCCCCTTGTCAGCCGTTCGCTTACGGTTGACGGCTCTGCAATCGCAAACCCCAAGAATGTCAGAGTTCCCGTTGGCACAAATATCAGCGAAATTATCGAATTCTGCGGCGGCTTCAAGGAAGAGCCCTGCAAAATTCTGACAGGCGGACCTATGATGGGTCTCGCAATAGTAGGCACGGATCTGCCCGTGCTTAAGCAGAATAACGCAATCCTTGCATTTTCAAAGAATGATGCCGTTCTTAAGGACGAAACCGACTGCATACGCTGCGGACGCTGTGCAATCGCCTGCCCCATGAGCCTTATGCCCACAAATATCGTAAGAGCGGCAAAGGCAAGAGATGTGGCGGCTCTCAACCAGCTCGGCACAATGGTATGTATGGAATGCGGAAGCTGTGCATTCGCCTGCCCCGCAGGCAAGCCCCTTGTTCAGCATATGCGCCTTGCAAAAGCAATCATCAGAGAGGAGGGCAATAAATAATGGTTAACGGTAAAAAGCTCGTTGTCAGCGCATCACCTCACCTGCGCACAAAGGACACAACAACAAGAATAATGCTTGATGTTATCATTGCCCTGCTGCCCGCTTTGGGTGCATCAATCGCAATTTTCGGTCCCCGTGTGCTTGCCGTAACGGCAACAACGGTCATCAGCGCCGTTCTTTCGGAATATGTAGCAAGAAAGGTTATGAAGCGCCATAACACAATCAAGGACTTAAGCGCCGTTGTAACGGGTCTTATCCTTGCATTCAACCTGCCCGTAAGCATTCCTCTGTGGATGGCGGCAGTCGGCAGCTTCTTTGCAATTGTTGTGGTTAAGCAGTTCTTCGGCGGTATCGGTCAGAACTTTGCAAACCCTGCCATCGCGGCAAGAATTTTTCTGCTCATCAGCTTCGGTCAGCAGATGGGCAACTGGACAGCTCCCCTTGCGTGGAGAAATGCCGACGCTGTTTCATCGGCAACTCCCCTTGCAATTCTCGGCGGTGAATCAACCGAAGCTCTGCCCTCACTTGTTCAGATGCTTATCGGCGTAAGAGGCGGCAGCCTTGGCGAAACCTGCTCAATCGCACTCATCATCGGCGGCATTTACCTCATCGCAAGAAAGGTTATTATGCCCAAGATTCCTCTTGCATATCTCGGCACCGTTGCCGTTGTTATGCTTATCGCAGGCAAGTTCGACCTTGAATTCCTTGCTTATCAGATGATGGGCGGCGGACTTCTCCTCGGTGCATTCTTTATGGCAACCGACTATTCCACAAGCCCCATCAAATCAAATGCAAAAATCGTTTTCGGCATCGGCTGCGGTCTTATCACCTGCATTATCCGACTTTTCGGCTCGCTGCCCGAGGGCGTTTCATTCGCAATTCTTATTATGAATCTCCTTGTGCCTCATATTGAAACAATTATGGCTCCAAAGCCCTTCGGCACGGTCAAGGAGAAAAAATCCAAGGCAAAGGAGGGCGAGGCAAAATGAAAAAGTTAAAAGAATATCTTGTTCCCACGGTTACGCTTTTCATCATCTGCCTTGTTGCAACCCTTCTTCTCGGAATCACAAATTCCGTTACCGCCCCCATTATTGCGGACCTTGCGGTTGAAACGGAAAAGAAATCAAGACAGGTTGTTTTTGCCGATGCCGCAGGCTTCGGCGAGGCTGAAATCGCAGAGGACGGCACAAGCGTTGTTGCCGCCCTTGACGAAGCGGGCAATGTTATAGGTCACGTTGTTGTTAATGTTGCAAAGGGCTACGGCGGAGATATTTCCGTTATGACGGGCGTTGACGCTGACGGCAAGGTTACGGGAATCAACATTCTTTCCCATTCCGAAACTGCAGGTCTCGGCGCAAAGGCGGCGGAGCAGAGCTTCCGCGACAGATTCGTGGGTCTTATTCAGGGAATCACCGTTTCCAAGGATAAGGCAGGCGACAATTCAATTGACGCCATCACGGGCGCAACAATAACATCAAGAGCGGTTGTTGATGCTGTCAACGCCGCAATCGAAGCTGCAGGAGGTGCGGACAATGGCTGAGAAAAAATCCCTCGGTAAAGAATTTACCAAAGGTCTTATAGCAGAAAACCCCGTTTTCCGCCTCGTATTAGGCACCTGCCCCACCCTCGCAACCTCAACAAGCGTTGTCAACGCTCTGGGTATGGGTGTTTCGGCAATGATCGTTCTTGTTTGCTCCAACATCGTTATTTCACTTCTCAGAAAAGTTATCCCTTCAAAGGTGCGTATCCCCGCTTACATAGTTGTTATCGCATCCTTTGTTACAATTGTCCAGATGTTAGTCAAGGCTTTTGTGCCTGCACTCGACTCTGCGCTGGGCGTTTTCCTGCCCCTTATAGTTGTTAACTGTATCATCCTCGGCAGAGCTGAGGCATTTGCAGGCAAGAATTCCGTTGTTGCTTCAGCGGTTGACGGCCTCGGTATGGGCGTTGGCTTTACTATTGCTCTTTGCCTTATGGCATCGGTCAGAGAAGTTCTCGGCGCAGGCACATTCCTCGCAGGCGCGCAGAATCTGCTCGTTCTTTTCGGCGAGAATGTTCTCGGCGGCTTCAACGGCTTCACACTTCCCTGGACTGAATATCTTACACCTATGACGGTGTTCATTCTTGCACCCGGCGGTTTCCTGACCTTCGGTCTGCTTATGGCTTGCGCAAACAGACTTGCAGAGAGCAAGGGCAAGCCCAAGGCAGAGCTTGGCGGCTGTCAGGCTTGTCCTATGGCGAAAAACTGCGCACTTCTTGCTGACGGCAAGGCTTGCGGCGAAGAAAAGAAGGAGGGCAATGCGGTATGATTCTGGTAAAATCTTTTCTTGCAATTATTCTGACATCCGTGCTTACGGAAAACTTTGTTCTCTGTAAATTCCTCGGCATATGCCCCTTCCTCGGCGTTTCAAAGAAGCTCAACACAGCAGTAGGTATGTCGGCGGCGGTTATCTTTGTTATGGCTCTTGCAACAGCCGTAACCTACCCCATCAACAAATATCTGCTTATCGCAAATAACCTTGAATATCTTCAAACAATCGTTTTCATTCTTGTTATTGCGGCTCTTGTTCAGCTTGTTGAGCTTGTACTCAAGAAGTTTATGCCCCCTCTTTACAATGCGCTGGGCATTTATCTTCCTCTTATCACAACAAACTGCGCTGTTCTCGGCGTTGTTCTTCTTAACCAGACAAAGGGCTACGGCTTTGCCGAATCAATGGTCAACAGCGTCGGCGCAGGTCTCGGCTTTATGGTTGCAATGGTTATTTTCTCGGGCGTACGCAGCAGGCTTGAGGGTGCGGATATCCCCAAATTCCTGCAGGGTCTGCCCATCGTTCTGATTGCCGCATCAATAGTTTCTCTTTCGTTTATGGGCTTCACGGGCCTTGTTGACGGAATATTCGGTTAAGGAGGTAACGGAAAATGAATCCTATTGTTATAGCTGTTATAATCGTTTCCGCTATCGGTCTTATTGCAGGTCTCGGACTTTCAATCGCATCAAAGATTTTTGCCGTACCCGTTGACGAAAAAGCAGAGGCTATCAGAGAATGTCTGCCCGGTGCCAACTGCGGCGCCTGCGGCTTCTCGGGCTGTGACGGCTATGCCGCTGCACTCTCCAAAGGCGAAACAACAGACACAGCACTCTGCGCCCCCGGCGGTAACGACACCGCAAAGGCTATCGGTGAAATCACGGGTCTCGCCGCAGGCGAGATAAAACCCACGGCAGCGGTTGTTCTTTGTCAGGGTCATAATGTCAACGCCGCCACAAAGCTTGAATATCAGGGCGTTCAGAGCTGTAAAATGGCTGCTCAGATTTTCGGCGGTCCCAAGGAATGTATCTACGGCTGTCTTGGCTACGGCGACTGTGTTGATGTTTGCCAATACGATGCAATCAGCATATGCGACGGCGTTGCAAGAATCAATCCTTATGTGTGTAAGGCTTGCAAAATGTGCGTAAAGACCTGCCCCAAGGGTCTTATCGAAATGCTTCCTCTGCACGAAACAAAGGCGGCTGTTCTTTGCAAAAACCACGACAAGGGCGCTGTTACCCGCAAGGAATGTACCGCAGGCTGTATCGGCTGTATGAAATGCGTAAAGGCTTGCGAATTTGATGCTGTCAAGGTTGAAAACTTCTGCGCAAAGGTTGATTACGAAAAATGTACGGGCTGCGGCAAATGCCACGCAGAATGTCCCGTAAGCGCAATTGATATAATGACTCTCGCAGAAAAAGCATAAAAAACAAGGGGCTGTAAAAAAAGCGCAGACCGCATAAAACAATATAAATCAAGGGGTTTCGGCAGGTTGTAAAACTGCAGAAACCCCTTAAAACATCCAAAAAGGTACAAATTGTTATTTATTTTATGTTTTATGCTACGAACAAACCTCGCCACTCGACGTACTTTTGTACGCATTCGGGCAAGCAAAACAAGGCTGAAGCCTTGTTTCTGCTCGGTTTGTCCGTTCTGCATCTTTTTTTCCTATCCCCTTAAAAAAGGCTGTAAAAAACTTTCGTTTTTTTACAGCTCCTATTTTTATGTCCTGTATCTGTTGAACACATCTTTTACCAGCTCGAGAAAGCTTTTTTCTCCAACGGTGTTTATCTTGAATATCATTGCCTGACTGCCGCCCGAGGTGATTGCGGAAGCAAAAATCCTGCCGTCAGCTTCAATCAGAGTAACGCTCATGCTCACTCTGTTCTGCCCTGTAAAGCTGTATCTCTCGTAAACGTGAACGGCGCACCTTGAGTTTTCCGTTCTGAAAAAGCTTTTATCCTCAAGTGTAGCGGTTGAGCTGTGGGCAACGATTGCGCTGTTTATATCCTGAATAATAACATCAAAATTCCCCTTGAGTTCAGCCTCAAGCTTTGCCATAATATCAATCCTCTCTTTTCACTAAAAAAGCGGCCACCGCAGGGTGACCGCTTTCATTTTTATGCCTTTTTGTTTGAAACTGCCTTGATAACAAGGAGAGATGCAACGGTAAGCACCGCACCGACGGGCAGAGCAACGATTGCAAGACCTGAGCCTGCAAGCGCACCTGCAATAATATATGTTACAAATGAAACACCTGCAACTGTAAGTGCATAGGGAAGCTGGGTTGAAACGTGGTTGATGTGGTTGCACTGTGCACCTGCAGACGCCATAATTGTTGTGTCCGAAATTGGTGAGCAGTGGTCGCCGCAAACAGCACCTGCCATACAGGCTGAAATCGCAACGATTGTGAGGGGATTTGTTGCCTCGAATACGCTGAGAACGATGGGGATAAGAATACCGAATGTACCCCAAGATGTGCCTGTTGCGAATGAAAGACCAACAGCAATAAGGAATATGATAGCGGGAAGAAGTGCCTGGAATGCGCCTGCGCTGCCTTCAACAAGCTGTGAAATGAAAATCTTTGCGCCGAGGCTGTCTGTCATAGCCTTGAGTGTCCAAGCGCAGGTAAGGATGAGGATTGCAGGCACCATTGCCTTGAAGCCTTCGGGAAGTGAACCCATAGCATCCTTGAAGCTGATAACTCTTCTGATGAGAAGATATGCAACGGTGAACACAAATGCAATTGCAGAGCCGATAACAAGTCCTACAGAAGCATCCGAATTTGAGAATGCATCGATAAAGTTTTCGCCGCTGAAGAAGCCGCCCGAATAAATCATACCGAATACGCAGGCGATGATAAGAACAACAACGGGAAGAACAAGGTCAATAACCTTACCCTTTGAGTTAGCCTCAACATCTTCGGTAACAACGCGGTCACCGCTTGTGAAGATATCTCCCTTTTCAAGAGCGTTCTTTTCGTGGAGTTTCATCGGACCGTAGTCAACCTTTGCAACAGCAAGAACAACCATCATAAGGATGGTGAAAAGTGCATAGAAGTTAAAGGGAATAGCCTGAACAAAGAGGCTGATGCCGCTTTCTGCGCCTGCGCCTCTTGCAAAGCCTGCAACAGCTGCTGCCCAGGATGAAATGGGAGCGATGATGCAAACGGGAGCCGCAGTAGCATCAATAAGGTAAGAAAGCTTTGCTCTTGAAACCTTCTTTTCGTCGCATACGGGGCGCATAACCGAGCCAACGGTAAGGCAGTTGAAATAGTCGTCAACGAAGATAAGACATCCGAGAAGGATTGTTGCAAGCTGAGCGCCTGTTCTTGTCTTGATGTGCTTTGAAGCCCATCTGCCGAATGCCGCCGAGCCGCCTGCCTTGTTCATCATTGAAACAAGTGCGCCGAGAAGAACGAGGAATACGATGATACCCATATTGTAGCTGTCCGAAAGGCTTGCAACAAAGCCGTCAAACAGAACATGGTTGATTGCCGTTTCAAAGTTGCCGCCTGCAAAAATAAATCCGCCGACAACAATACCGATAATGAGCGATGAATAAACTTCCTTTGTTATAAGCGCAAGAACGATTGCGATTACGGGAGGAATGAGCGCCCAGAATGTTGCATATTTGCTGATGCTTTCACGCACCTTGGCAATAGCCTTGTTTATGTTTGTTTTGAAATCGGGGTCGTTTGTAAGGTTGTCTGCATAGCTGTCAACATAAGCGTGAGCGCCGTCTGCATCGTCAAGGTCATATTCACAGATTTCTCCGTCAACATCAACCGCAACAATATTTGATGCAGCAGCTTCTTCAGCCATAAGCAATACCGCTTCACCCTCTGCCGCAGCATCCGCTTCGGTTGCAAAGCCGAATGAGCAGAAAAGCGAGCCGAGAATTGCGATGACAATGCAGATTGCCGCAAGCTTTCTTTTGTTTGTCATTGGAATACCTCCATTTTTTAATACTTTAGTTTGATATTACATTAATACAAATTTTTTGTCAAGAAAAATCAACCTTTTTTCAACAGTTCTCCTATTTTTTCGCTGAGTTGCGCAAGCTCCTGCATAGACAGACCCTCCGCACGCACGGAAGGCTCAAAGCCGCACTCCTCAATCGCCTTTATAACAACATCCTTGGGAATTCCCGAGCCTGAGCTGATTGAATTCGCCGCAGTTTTTCTGCGCTGACCGAAGGCGGCATGCACCATTCTGAAGAAAAGGGCTTCATCGGAAACCTGAATTTCAGGCTCTTTGCGGATATCCATTCTGATAACCGCGCTGTCAACCTTGGGGGCAGGCATAAATGAGCCTGCAGAAACATCAAACAGCTTTTCAGCCTTTGCGTAGTAGTCAACAGCAACCGTAACTGCGCCCGAAAGCCTGCTGCCAACCGCCGCGCAGAGCCTTTGCGCCGCCTCCTTCTGCACCATAACGGTGATTGCCTCAATAGGCAGTCTGCTTTCAAGCAGGGTCATTATGACGGGAGAGGTAATGTAATAAGGCAGGTTTGCGCAGACATAAACGGGCATACCCTCGAATTTTTCTCTGATAAGGGCGGCAAGGTCGGTTTTCAGCACATCCTGATTGATGATTTCAATGTTATCAAAATCAGCCAGCGTTTCCGCAAGAATAGGCAGAAGCCTTGTGTCCAGCTCAACGCAGACAACCTTTTTCGCCCTCTTTGCAAGCTCTGCGGTAAGCACACCGATGCCTGCACCTATTTCAATAACACCGCAGTTTTCGTCAATTCCGCTTTCCTCCGCCATACGGGGACATACGGAAGGATTGACAATAAAATTCTGACCCAGCGCCTTTGAAAAGTGAAAACCGTGTCTGCCGAGAATTTCTTTTATTTTTCCAATGTCGGTTAAATTATACATCACAGCAACCTCGTATCATTAATAATAAGCTCAAAATCGCAGCCTAGAAATGCGGCGGATTTTTTGCAAAGCACCATTCTGTCGAGAAATATTTCAAAATACTCCATAACGGGACAGATAAGAGTATCAATGTTAAGAGTAAGAATTATGAGCTTTTCTTCATTTTTAACCTCGATTTTCGAGCCAAAAACCGCATAATTCACTCTGTCGTGAATATCCGTGTAAACCGTGCTTCTGTTGCGTACTCTTGTTGTGCGCACATCGCTTTTATCCGCAAGGATGAGTGCCGCCGCAACGGGAGTCACGGGCGCGGCTGTTTTCTCGTCGTGATGACCGATTGCGGTTGTGATTGCAATAACATCCTCAACGGGAAAATCCCTTGCCCTGAGCAAATCAAAGGCAAGAAGTGCGCCGCTTTGCGCGTGGTCGGTGCGGTTGACCATATTGCCGATATCGTGCATCAGACCTGCAATTTTTGCAAGCTCACATTCTTTTTCCGTATAGCCGAGAGACTCCAGTATCATACTTGCATCCGTGCCTGTCTTGACGGCATGCGCCATGCCATGCTCCGTGTATCCGATTGCGCCGAGGACATCATTCGCCGCCTTGACATAGCTTATAATTTCATCGTCGTTCTTCAAATTCTCGTAACTGAACAAAAATATCACATCCTTTTACAGAAATATTGTTTACACTTCCGTTGATTTTTGCGAAAATATAATTATAATTATAAATAGAATTATAATGGAGGGATATTGCAATGTCAATTCTCGTTACAGGCGGTGCCGGCTTCATCGGCTCACACACCTGCGTTGAGCTTCTTAATGCAGGATATGATACTATTATACTTGATAATCTTTGCAACAGCAAGAGCGAAAGTGTAAAACGCATAAAAGAAATTACGGGCAAGGATGTTAAATTCTACGAATGTGATATCCGTGACCGTGAGGGTCTTGACAAAATCTTTGCGGAGAACAATGTTGAGGCGGTTATTCACTTTGCAGGTCTTAAGGCTGTTGGCGAAAGCTGCGCAAAGCCCCTTGAATATTATGATAACAACATTGGCGGCACGGTTATCCTTTGCCAGGCTATGGCAGCGGCAGGCTGCAAAAAGATTGTTTTCAGTTCATCTGCAACGGTTTACGGCAGCGAAAACCCCTCACCTCTTAAAGAGGATATGCCCGAGGGCAAAACCACAAATCCTTACGGCACAACAAAGCTTTATATAGAAAGAATTCTCAAGGACCTTTATGCATCCGACAATGAATGGAGCATTTCGCTTCTCCGCTATTTTAACCCCATCGGCGCACACAAGAGCGGCAAAATCGGCGAAGACCCCAACGGCATTCCCAACAACCTTGTTCCCTATATTGCTCAGGTTGCAATCGGCAGAAGAGAAGCACTCAATGTTTTCGGCGATGACTACGACACTCCCGACGGCACGGGCGTGCGTGACTATATCCACGTTGTTGACCTTGCACTCGGTCACATCAAAGCGGTTGAAAAAGTTCTTGGTGAAAACGGCTGTTTCACTCATAACCTCGGCACGGGCAACGGCTACAGCGTGCTTGATGTTGTGAAAGCATTTGAAAAGGCTTGCGGCAAGCCCGTAAAATACACAATTGCACCCCGACGCCCCGGCGATATCGCCACCTGCTATTCCGACCCCTCAAAGGCAAAGGAAGAGCTTGGCTGGGTTGCAACAAGAGGAATTGACGAAATGTGCGAGGATTCATGGCGCTGGCAGTCACAGAATCCCAACGGTTATGATGAATAATTTATGTAAAACCGATTTCCCGAAAAGAAAAAAATTGCGTCTTGACGGATTTGATTATTCATCTGCAGGGTCATATTTCGTAACAGTCTGTATAAAAGACCCGAAAGTTTCATTGTGGACACGGGTAGGGGCGGATATTATCCGCCCGGATTACGAACTGATTGAAGAATTGGATTTCCCTTTATCTGCAATCGGTAAAACTGTAGAAAAAGCGATACAAAACATACCTGATCACTATGACTGTGTTACCGTTGATAAATATTGCATAATGCCCGACCACATTCATATGATTGTTTCAATTTGCAATGGTGAAGACGGGCGGATGATATCCGCCCCTACCATTTCAACGGTAATCGGACAAATGAAACGGTGGGCATCCAAACAAATCGGCAAATCAATCTGGCAAAAATCATTTGTTGACAGCATAATTGAAAGCGACTCGGTTTATAATCAGGTATGGGAATACATAAATAACAACCCCAGAAAAATTCATAAAGAATTTAAATTTTAAGGAGAAAATTATGAGAGCTGTAATTACTGTTATCGGTAAAGATATGGTTGGTATCCTTGCAAAGGTTTCAACCGAATGTTCAAACCACAATATAAATGTTCTTGAAGTAACACAGTCCATTCTTCAGGATCTTTTCGCAATGATTATGATGGTTGATTTTTCAAAATCAGACCTTCCCTTCACCGAATTTTCGGATATGCTCGGCAAAATGGGCGGCGAAATGGGGCTGTCAATCCACGTTATGCACGAGGATATTTTCAATGCCATGCACACAATATGAGGTGACTTAAATGCTTAATGCAAGAGATATTCTTGAAACAATAACAATGATTCAGGACGAGCATCTTGACGTCCGTACAATCACTATGGGTATTTCCCTGCTTGACTGCTGTCACAGCGATGTTGATGTTATGTGTCAGCGAGTTTATGACAAAATCACTCGCTATGCAAAGAACCTTGTCAAAACGGGCGAGCAGATTGAAAAAGAGCTGGGCATTCCCATTATCAACAAAAGAATTTCCGTTACTCCCGCGGCAATGATACTTGCATCCTGCGAAAGCAAGGATGCGGTAAAGCTTGCGCTGACGCTCGAAAAGGCGGCTGTCACCTGCGGAGTCAACTTTCTCGGCGGATTTTCCGCCCTTGTGCAGAAAGGCTTCGGCCCCGGCGACAAGGAGCTTATCGAGGCTATCCCCGAGGCTCTCAGCGTAACCGACCACATCTGTTCATCCGTCAACATCGGCTCAACAAAGGCAGGCATCAATATGGATGCCGTTGCTCTTATGGGCAAGGTTGTCAGAAAAAGTGCGGAGCTTACTGCAGACAGAGACTGCATCGGTCCTGCAAAGCTGGTTGTATTCTGCAACGCGCCCGAGGATAACCCCTTTATGGCAGGTGCATTTCACGGCGCAGGCGAGCCTGACTGCGTTATCAATGTAGGCGTATCAGGTCCCGGTGTTGTAAGGGCGGCGCTTGCAAAGGCAGGCGATTGCGACCTTACCGCAGTTGCAGACCTCATCAAGAAAACCGCATTCAAAATCACCCGTATGGGTCAGCTTGTTGCAACCGAGGCTTCACGCAGACTCGGAGTACCCTTCGGTATTGTTGACCTTTCACTCGCCCCCACTCCTGCAATCGGCGACTCTGTTGCTCATATTCTTGAGGAAATGGGTCTTGAATGTTGCGGCTGCCACGGCACAACCGCCGCGCTTGCCCTCCTCAACGATGCAGTCAAAAAGGGCGGTGTTATGGCATCGTCACACGTCGGCGGACTTTCGGGCGCATTCATCCCCGTAACCGAGGACGCAGGTATGATTGATGCAGCTCGTTGCGGTGCTCTTACTCTCAACAAGCTTGAAGCAATGACAGCCGTATGCTCCGTCGGTCTTGATATGATTAACATTCCGGGTGACACACCTGCCGAGGTTATCTCTGCAATCATTGCAGACGAGGCGGCAATCGGTATGGTCAACTCAAAGACAACAGCCGTAAGAGTTATCCCTGCAATCGGCAAGCAGGTTGGCGAAGAGCTCAGCTTCGGCGGACTTCTGGGAAGCGGCCCCGTTATGCCTCTTTCAACCTATTCCCCTGCAAAATTCATCAGCCGAGGCGGCAGAATCCCTGCACCTATGCAGAGCCTTAAAAACTGATAAAACAAAAATCCCGTTGTACCGAAGTACAACGGGTAATTTTTTTATAATCAGTCACTTGTGTAGGGGAGAAGAGCAATCTGACGTGCACGCTTGATAGCGGTTGTCAGCTCACGCTGATGCTTAGCGCAAGTACCTGTCACACGACGGGGAAGGATCTTTGCTCTGTCTGAAGTGAACTTGTTAAGCTTGTTTACATCCTTGTAATCGATGCATTCAACCTTTTCAACACAGAAAGCGCAAACCTTTCTGCGGCCCTTTTTGTTGGGTCTTCTTTCGCTTCTATCGTAAGCCATCTGGATTAAACCTCCTTTTCAGTTTCAGTTTGTGCGATCTCAGAACGGGAGATCGTCTTCGGGAATTTCTTTAAAATCGCCCTCATCTGCAGTTGAATATGAGGGTGCGGGCTGAGCTGCTGCATAGCTGTCCTCTCTTGCAAAAGAGCCTGAGCCGCTTTCTGCCTTTGAGCCGCAGAAGCTGACATTGTCTGCTACAATTTCAACAGCCTTTCTCTTGTTGCCGTTCTTATCCTCATACATTCTTGTCTGGATATAGCCCTGAACAGCGATCATTGAACCCTTGCGGAAATATTTGCAGACGAACTCTGCAGTCTGTCTCCAAGCGATGATGTCAATGAAATCTGCCTGACGGTCTTCACCCTGGCGGTTGAAGCGTCTGTCAACGGCTACCGTGAACGATGATACGGAAATTCCGCTTCCTGTAGTGCGAAGCTCGGGGTCTGCAACAAGTCTGCCCATAATTACGGCATTGTTTAACATTTTGCGACCTCCTTAGTTCTTCTTGACAATGAGTGAACGAAGCACGCCGTCTGTAATCTTTACAACACGGTCAAGCTCAGCGGGGAATTCAGGAGCAGCCTGATAGTTGAAGAGAACGTAGTAACCCTCTGCCTCGTCGTCGATAAGGTAAGCGAGCTTGCGCTTGCCCCATTCATCAACGCTCTCAAGAGTGCCGTTAGCTACAATCATAGCCTTGAATTTCTCCAGGAGAGTCTGAACAGCCTCGTCGCCGTTGGCAACTGAAAAAACCATCATTGTCTCGTAGCTGATGTTTGCTGACATTCTTAAAGCACCTCCTTCTGGTCTTTGGCCACGGTGCATCCGTGGCAAGGAATAAAATTTGTTTTAATCCTGCTGTTCTTTCACAGCGGTTTATTATTTTAACAGAATTGATCCGCCTTGTCAAGGTTTTTTTGAAATAACTTTACACTTGCGCAAAATAATATATAAGGATATAATATATTACAGTAAATGGCTACAGGCGGAGCCTGTCCGAAACACGCCGTATGGCATATATCACTTTCGGCACAGCCGAAAATTTCACATTCGCAGAATATATCACTGTTTCGCATCGCGAAATCACGGAGGTGAGCATTATGAATGAAAGACTACCGTATTTACGCAAAAAGTCAATGAGTCTGCCCCTGACCCCCGGCGTTTATCTGATGAAAAACAAAAAGGGCGAAATCATTTATGTAGGTAAAGCAAAGGCGCTCAAAAACAGAGTCAGCTCCTATTTCGGCTCTCAGAATAACCTCTGGGTAAAAGTGCGCCGTATGGTTGAGAATGTTGAGGATTTTGACTACATTATGTGCGACAGCGAGTTTGAAGCGCTCATTCTTGAATGCTCGCTCATCAAACAGCACACCCCGAAATATAACATACTTCTCAAGGATGACAAGGGTTATCACTATATAAAAATCACCCGTAACGGGTGGAAGAATTTTTCCGCTGTCAAGCAGAGACTCGATGACGGCGCGGAATATATCGGTCCATACACCAATTCATTCGGCATAACCAATGCCATTGACACGGCAAAAAAAATATTTATGCTGCCCCAATGCAACAAGGTTTTTCCGAGGGATTTCAAAAAAAGCCGTCCCTGCCTTAATCATTCCATCGGTCAATGCGCCGCACCCTGCGCAGGCAAAATGAGCGCAGAGGCATATGCCGAGGCGGTTGATGCGGCGATTGATTTCATTATCAACGGCTCAGGCAAGGCGATTGATGACCTGACGGCAAAAATGCTTGAAGCCTCGGAAAATCTCGAGTTTGAAAAGGCGGCAAAAATAAGGGATAAAATAAACGCAATCAAAAAGGTTACGGAAAAACAGAAGGTTGTTGCCGCTTCCGTTGAGGAGCAGGATGTTTTTGCAACCGTCTGCTCGGACAGCAAGGCTTGCCTTTCCGTTTTACGCTTCAAAGATGCCCGTCTTTATGACAGCGAGCATTTTATTATCGACCTGCCCGACAGTATGCCCGAAGCCCGTCACGAGTTTATCCGCAGCTACTACTCAATGAGGGATTTCGTGCCGCGGCGTATTGCCGTTGACGGCGAGGTTGAAGGCAGCGAATTGCTGTGCGAATGGCTGTCATCCCTCGCAAAGCGCAAGATAAGCATTGTTACTCCGCAAAGGGGCGAGCAACATTCGCTCGTTGAAATGTGCCGTTCAAATGCGGCGCAGAAGCTGGCTGTTTATCTCGGCAAAACGGGCAAATCCACCGCCGCGCTTGATGAACTCGGCACTTTGCTCGGACTTAAATCCCCGCCCAAATTTATCGAATCATACGACATATCCCACACCGCAGGCACGGAAAATGTTGCGGGTATGGTTGTTTTCAAAGACGGATTACCCTATAAAAAGGCATACCGCCGCTTTAAAATCAAAGACTTTACGGGTCAGGATGACTACGCATCAATGGCAGAGGTTATCGAGCGCAGAATTCTTCGGTATTTTGAGGAAAAAAACAGCAGAGAGGGCTTCGGCAGATTGCCTGACCTGATTCTCCTTGACGGCGGAAGCGGTCAGGTGAATGCGGTAAAGCCCGTGCTTGATAAATACAAGCTGAACATTCCCCTTTTCGGTATGGTCAAGGATTCCCACCACAAAACCCGTGCAATTGCCCTTTCGGGTGACGAGCTTTCGCTGACCTCAAAGCGCGCGGCATTCACCCTTGTTTCCACCATTCAGGAGGAGGTTCACCGATATTCCGTTGAATATCACCGCAGCCGCAGAAAGAAATCAACCCTTTCGTCAACCCTGACCTCAATCGAGGGCATAGGTGAAAGCAGATGCAGGGCATTGCTCAGGCATTTCAAAACCGTAAAAGCGGTTTCCGAAGCGAGCATTGACGAGCTTGCCGCCGTTAAGGGAATGAACAAAAATGCCGCAAAGGCGGTTTTTGAAGCATTTCACGGTCAAAATAGTGTTGATGAGGATTAATTTTACAACTTTTTTACCTTTTGTTGACTTTTAATCTTGACATTAAACTATAATTAATGCGATAATAGATTGATAATACTCTGCGGAGGAATTATAATGAGAGTAATCACAGGAACAGCGAGAGGAATGACTCTCAGAACACTTGAGGGCAACGATGTGCGCCCCACAACAGACAAAGTCAAGGAAGCCGTGTTCAGCGCATTTCAGTTTGAAATCGAAGGCAGACGAATTCTTGATTTGTTTGCAGGCTCGGGTCAGCTCGGAATAGAAGCCCTCAGCAGAGGCGCAAAAAGTGCGGTTTTTGTTGATGCGGATAAAAACGCTGTCAGAATCGTAAAAGAAAACCTCGCAAAAACAAAGCTGGACAGCCTTGCAACCGTTGTGCAGACTGATTCAATCGCTTTTCTTTCAATGACGGACAGAGTTTTTGACATCGCCTTTCTTGACCCTCCCTATGAAAAGGGTCTGCTTCAGAAAGCGCTGGCAAAAATGGACAGCCTCATTTCCGACGGCGGCGCGGTTATCTGCGAGCATCCGTTCAAAGAAGAGCTTGAAGACAGCTACGGCTCATTGATAAAAACAAAAGAATATAAATACAGCAAAACGGCTGTAACCGTTTATCGGAAGGAAGGATAAATGTGAAAACAGCAATCTGCCCCGGCAGCTTTGACCCCGTAACAATCGGTCATATCGACATTATCCGCCGTGCCGCAAAGCTTTTTGACAAGGTAATTGTTGTTGTTATGATAAATTACCACAAGCCCGCAGGTTATTTCACCGTTGACGAGCGTGTTGATCTGCTTAAGCGCAGCCTGACGGGTATTGACAATGTTGAGATTGAAACCAACAGCGGTCTGCTTGCGGAATACGCAAGGCAAAAAGGTGCCTGTGCCGTAGTCAAGGGTCTGCGCGCCGTTTCGGACTTTGAATATGAATTCCAGCAGGCATTGACAAACAAAAAATTAAATCCCGAACTCGAAACCGTTTTCCTCACCGCAAATGCGGAGAATATGTATCTTTCCTCAAGCGTTGTAAAGCAGGTTTGTGAATTCGGAGGAGACATAAGCGAATTTGTACCTTCACAGGTATGCGACGATATAATCAGAAGAATAAAAGAAAGGAACTGGATTATAAAATGAACATTGAAAGCTTACTTGATCAGATCGAAGATATTCTTGACGCAGGCTCAAAGGTTCCCCTGTCAAGCAAAATCGGAGTAGATGCAGCTGCAATCAGAACAGCTATTGAAGACATCAGACTCAACCTTCCCAACGAAATTACTCAGGCAAGAGCAATCGTTGCTGACAGAAACAATATTCTTATCAAGGCAAAGGATGAGGCAGTCAACTGCGTTACGGGCGCTCAGGAAAAATCAAGAGCCCTCATTTCATCCGCTGAAGATAAGGTAAGAGCCCTCGTTCTCAAAACAGAGGATTATTCAAAGAACAAGGTTGCCGAGGCTGAGGCTCAGGCGCTTCAGATTGTCAACACCGCAAACGAAGATGCAAAAATCATCAGAGCAAACGCTCAGCTTGAAGCCGCAGCTATGGTTGACGCTCACGAGGTTGTTATTCAGGCAAAGGCTGCTTCCGAGTCAATCCTTAAGGCTGCTCAGGATGAAGCCGCTTCAACCGTTGCAGGCGCAAGGGCGCAGGCTGACAACATCGTTGCCGCCGCAACAGAGCAGGCTGAAAGACAGATTGCGCAGGCAAGAGCAAGCTCAGACGAAACAATCGACAAGGCTAACAAGTGGTCGGCAGAAATCAGAATTTCCGCAAGCGATTTCATTGAGGATATTATGAAAACCGCAAACGATGCGGTTGCCGCAAGCCTTATGCAGATTCAGTCCGCGCGCGAAAGCATCAGAAACGTTACGGGAAAGATTGAAAATCCCAACGCAGACAGCGCAACATCAGAAGAATAAAAATAACCCCCTGTTTTTCACAGGGGGTAAACTATTGCAAATTATTCAACATCTTCCAGCAATTCGGAATCCTCAACCCATATGTTTTTTGCCTTTTCCATAATCTCCGCCTTGCGGACGGACTCACGGTAAAAGCTGATAAGCTGTTTTTCTTCGGGTGTGAGGACAACAAGCTCTTTTTTATCGGTTGCGCTTGCGACGGCATATTTCGAGCCTTCGTTGCTTTCAAAGAAAAATTCTTCAAGAAAGCTGTCAACCGAAACATCATAAAAGGCGGCAAGCTTCAGGATAACATCAAGTTCAGGCGCTCTTACGGTTTCATACTTGGTGTAGGTTGTTCTGTCTACGCCGAGGTAATCCGCAAGCTTCTTCTGGGTGTAGCCGTGTTCAACTCTGTATTTGCGAAGCACTGCGCCGAGAGCCTGCTCCGTTACGCCCAAATAAACCTTCATAAAGCTTCCCCTTCCTTTAATAATATACACATTATACAAAGTTTTTTTATGAATTACAGCATATGTGACGAATTATCACATATTTTTTTGTTTTCATCTTTATATACTCATTTAAAACTGTTAAAATATAGCTGTTTATAATCAGGCATAAAAAGGAGCTGATTCCCGTGAATAACGGTATTTTCGCAAACACAAAATATTTCATAATCGATATGGACGGAACCTTCTATCTTGACGGTAACATAATCGAAGGTTCTATTGAATTTATTGAAAAAGCAAAAGAAAGCGGCAGGGATTTTTATTTTTTCACGAATAATTCCTCAAATAATGTTGAGGTCTGCAGAGCAAAGCTCGAAAAAATGGGCTTCCCCGTTGACGAAAACAGAGTTATCATTTCCTCTCATGTTGCCGCCGATTACCTCAACCGCAATTACAGCGGCAAAAAGGTTTTCCTGCTGGGCAATGAAAGACTCACGGGCGATTTTGAAAAGGCAGGCATCAACCTTGTTGCGGAAAATCCCGACATTGTTGTGCTTGGATTTGACACCACCCTCACCTATCAGAAAATGTGGGATGCTGTCAGATACATTGACGGCGGCGCGGTTTATCTTGCCACTCATCCCGACCTTAACTGCCCCACGGCAGACGGCTATATGCCCGACACCGGCTCAATGATTGAGCTGTTTGCGGCTTCAACGGGCAAAAGACCCACCGTGCTTGGCAAGCCTATGACCGCAACGGTTGACTATATCACAAATATGCTGGGCTGCAAGCGCGAAGAGCTTGCATTCATCGGCGACAGACTCGCAACCGACATTGCAATCGGCGCAAACCACGGCATTCCCTGCGCACTCGTTTACAGCGGCGTTACAACGCCCGAGGAAT
The DNA here is from genome assembly GCA_045632815.1 of Acutalibacteraceae bacterium. Lineage (GTDB taxonomy): Bacteria > Bacillota > Clostridia > Oscillospirales > Acutalibacteraceae > CAG-177. Next base: position 26,228 of record JAZQXJ010000048.1, read on the forward strand.
ATGCCGCCTCGGATATCAAGGCAAGCGTAGCCGTTGAAAACCTTAAGGCTTTATCAGATTACCTTTAATATATACCGTCAGTTCGTAACCTTCCTGACGGACACCCGCTCGGTGTCAAACAAAACTAAAGGCGCTGCACGGCAGCAAAAGGAGCATAAATGAATAACAAAAGAATTCTCAATCTCGTTCACGGAGCGATGATCGCGGCAATCTATGCCGCCGCAACCTATCTCAGCGCAACCCTCGGAATTGCCTATAACGCAATTCAGTTCCGTTTTTCGGAAGCGCTCACAATCCTCTCGGTATTCACCCCTGCCGCAATTCCCGGCTTAACGGTAGGCTGTATTCTCGGCAATATTTCAAGCCCTTTCGGAATATGGGATATCATTTTCGGCTCGCTGGCAACCCTTCTTGCGGCAATATGCGCAAGAAAACTGAGGAACGTAACCTTCAAAGGTCTGCCGTTGCTTTCGCTGATGATGCCCGTGATTTTCAACGCGCTCATCGTCGGTGCGGAAATAACATTTCTCTTCCCCACCGATGCGCCAAGCCTGACGGCATTTGCCGTTGCCGCCCTTGAGGTCGGTGCAGGCGAAGCCGTTGTCTGCCTCGCAGGCGGAATCCCCCTTTTCTTTGCCATAAAGAAAAGCAGAATGTTCAGGTAATTCACGGAGTTTCTTCAATCTCCAACGGAATTTCCCTGCCTATATTTTCAATACAGACAAAATCACCGCTGAATATGCAGCCGTCGGGCTGTATGTCGGCGGTTATTTTTTCGCTTTCTGTTTTAAGATAACGGAATTCTTCCGCACATTGTTCAAAAAACCTGAGACCTGCAAGCAGCTGTGCCTGCTCATCCGTAAGCTTTATTTCGGCGGTTTCCCTGCCCGTTTCCGTGCGGTGGATAAACGCAAACGGCAATGTCACGCCGTTGATTTTCAGCTCCGTTTTTTCCGCATATGCGCTTTCAGCCGATTTGCCGAGAGGAATTGAAAAGGTCAGGAATTCAAGTGCATACGCACGGACTGTTTTTGAAACCTTTTCTGCGGTGAATTCTTTTTTTACCTCGCAGGCAATCTTTCTGTTTGTCCTCGCCACAACATAGCCCTTTGCCCTGCAAAAGCTTACGGTCAGGTCCTTGTTTTCCTTGATTCCGCTGATAAGCAGGTCGCCTTTAAGCACGGCATTGCCGATTTTCTGCTCCTGCGTGCCGCTGAAAGGGCGAAGAATAACTATCTGACCGTCACGGGCGGCGACGATTTCCGAGGGCTTATCCTCCTGCTCATCGGGTATTTTCTCCCTTTCCCTGACTTCTATCAAAGCCGTGCAGCCGTCAATATTGACATTGACCCACGACAGCTCATCCATCCTTTGCAAAACGGCAAGCTCAACGGCGGTAATATCAATTTTGTCCCCTGATATTCCCTTTTTTACCCCGCATTCCCCGAAAATCTCCACTATCCGCTCTGCAGGGATGTTGTTATTTCCCGTAACATCAACGCTCCACACCCTTGTTGAGAGAATACATATCACGGCGGCGCAAAGGCATATGCCTGCAAGTAAGCCTGCTCTGTGGCTGTATCGGTTAAGCAAAAACGGTAAGCCGTGCTTTTTTTCTATTTTAACCCTCATCCCCGATTTTCTTGCAGCTTTGCGTATTTTTTTATAGCCGCCGCAATCGGTGCAGGCGCAGATAACGGAATTCACGCTTTTAAGCTCCCAAAGATTTATTCCGTTCAGCCTGCAAAGGTTGATAAATCTTTCGGGAAATCCGCCCCTCGCACTGAAGCTGACATATCCCGAAACAAAACGCAGAAACCTCAGTAAAAGCATATTCCCCTCCTAATTGCAAAATTCAACGCTTGTGATAACGCCTTTTATAATCGCCTGACCGTTCTGCATTGACAAAACGGTCAGCTCACAGCCGCATATGCGCACGGTCAGCCTGCCCGTATTGAGGGCAATGGCGCAATCGCCGTATTCAAGCACTCCCTGACAGCCGTCAACAAACACCTCGCTGTTGCCGCTGATTTCAATATGTGCATAGCTGCCCAGCGCATCCTGCGGCAAATCAAAGCTTCTGCTTATTGCGTCAACTATTCTGTCGCTTCTCTTTTCATTTTTGCAGTTTTTCTTTCTCATTCACATCCCTCCCTTTTATAAGCTATGAATACCACGCATTAAAAAGAACATCGCAGGCATAGAATGGATTAAATGGGGGCGAGCAAATTGAAAAAGATGAACGGTTTTTTATCTGTATTTACTGGAGTGCTGCTTTTTGCGGCTCTTTTTGTGTTTCCCGATACATTTTCGCAGGGTATTGCCTCGGGGCTTTCCGTCTGCGGAAAAATTCTTATTCCCTCCCTTTTTCCCTTTCTCATAGCCGCATCGCTTACGGGAAGCGGTACGCTTCCGCCTGCCGCAAAAAAATTTTTCGACCCGATAAGCCGCTTTTTGTTCGGCTTACCTGCCGATTGCCTTCCCGCAATAATTCTCGGTCAGCTCGGCGGCTACCTGACGGGAGCAAAATCGGTGCAGACTCTCTGCCGCAACGGAATAATTACTCAAAAGCAAGCGGAATACCTTTTATTTTTCTGCATTAACGCAGGTATGGGCTTTTCCGTCAACGCAGTCGGCAGCGGTATGCTGAACTCCCGTGAAGCAGGCAGAGTTCTGCTTTTTTCCCTTTGCGTTTCATCGCTTATGCTCGGCATTGCGGGCAGATTTTTTGTAAAAGATAACTCGGATTTTTCAGAGAAACAGAAAATCGTGAGTCTGCCGTTTTCCGCCGCCGTGGTGAACAGCGTTTCCTCGGGTGCGCAGTCAATGCTCACCGCCTGCGGCTTTGTTGTTGCTTTCTCGGGCATCGGCGCAGTTGCGGAAAAGCTTATCCGAAATCAGACCGCATTCCTTGCGCTCAACTCTCTGCTTGAGGTAACAAAAGGCTGTGTCGGGCTATCGGGCAACACCTCCCTGCCGGTTATTGCCGCCGTATGCGCCTTCGGAGGGCTTTGCGTTCATATGCAGGTTTTCGCCGTAGCAAGTGAAATCAGAATAAATCTGCCCGGTTTTTATTTGTTCCGTCTGCTCCACTCTGCTCTGGCATATGCCGTGTGCAAGGCGACTCTGCATTTTCATCCCGTAACCCTGCCCGCCGCCGTCACATTTTACTCGGATGTCCGTATTTTCTCATTTTCCGCTCCTGCGGCAATATCCCTGCTGTTTCTCTGTGCTTTACTCATATTAGACCTTGATAACAGCCGAAAAATATGCTAAAATTTAAGGGATAACGGCAAAACACCGCAGAAAGGGTGTTGTTTATATGAAAAAGAAATTAACCGATAAGAAAAAATACGCCGCCGTATGCGAAAACTGCCTGCACGGCAGACTCTCGCCTGACGGCGAAACCGTGCTGTGCATCAAAAAAGGCATTGTTCAGCCCGACGGCACCTGCAGACGCTACTCCTATGACCCACTCAAGCGCAAGCCCAAAAAGCCCCTGCTTATCGAGCAGGCAGACCCGTCAGACTTTACATTGTAGGAGTAACCGCCAATTAAACCGAATTTGCAATTCTCAACGGTTATTTTTCCGTCATAAACGCCCAAAATACTCGTTAATATACAAAGTATTGCCTGCGTTTTTTGACATTTCTGACAAAAAACTATCTCGCTGATAATCGCAACCCGATTTAATCGGCAATTACTTGAGGTGAATAAAAATGAAAACATTAAAAGAATTTGTATGCAATCCCCTGCCTACCCCCAACGCTCACGCATCAACCATTCTCCCTTTGCCTGACGGCACGGTTATCTGCGCCTGGTTCGGCGGAACAAAAGAGGGCAAAACCGATGTTGATATCTGGTATGCCCGCCGCGACGAAAACGGCTGGAGCAAGCCGATGAGCGTTTGCTATAACAAACATATCCCCCATTGGAATCCCGTTCTTTTCCTTCGCGAAAACGGCGAGGTTGTGCTTTTCTTCAAGGTCGGCAAGGAAATCCATTCCTGGCGCACCTTTGCAAGCGTTTCAACAGACGGCGGCAAAACCTTCGGCAAGCCCTATGAGCTTGTGGCAGGCGACAAAAGCGGCGGCAGAGGTCCCGTTAAAAATAAGTGCATCCGCCTTTCAGACGGCAGAGTGCTTGCCCCCGCATCAAGCGAAAACAGAGGCTGGAACTGCTTTATTGACACCTCGTTTGATGACGGCATAAGCTGGACAAAGGGCAAAAAAATAAGAACGGAGCGTACAGCGCCCATTCTCAACAGCCTTAACCACTTCACCTCAAACCTTATCCCTATGATTCAACCCACCCTCTGGGAATCCGAAAACGGCAAGGTGCATATGCTGACACGAACTGCCGTTGGCAAGGCATACAGAAGCGATTCCGAAGATTACGGCGAAACCTGGTGTCAGGCATATCCCACCGTTCTGCCCAATAACAACAGCGGTCTTGATATTGTAAAAGTTCCTGACGGAACTCTTTATCTCATTTCAAATCCCGTCAGCGAAAACTGGGGCGAGCGTTCCCCCCTCACAATCCAGAAATCCACCGACAACGGCGTAAGCTGGGAAACAATAATCACCCTTGAGGAAGAAAAGCTTGACAGCGAATTTTCCTACCCTGCAATGGTTTATATGAACGGTGCGCTCTATATTTCATACACTTATGAGCGACTCAATGTCGCTTTCTGGAAAATTGAGCTTTGATTAATAAACATTTCACAAATTTATCACAATATTCCTCTTGTAAAAATGCGCTTTTGCTGATATAATCATAAGCGTTGCAAACAATAAAAATATTAAGGAGAAAATTATGAAAAAGATTATTGCAATTCTTCTTGCTCTTGCTGCTGTTCTTTCATTCGCAGCTTGCGGCAACAACGCAGACAAAACCGAAGAAACAACCACAACAACAGTTCCCGCATATGAGCTTACAGGCACTCTTGAGGAAATCGCAAATCAGATTACCGAAAAGACAACAACAATCGAAATGATGCTTATGCCCCCCACAGAGGTTGACTTCTCAGATGTTGAAGCTGCTCAGTACTACATCGGCGTTGACCCCACGGCTAAGGTTGCAAAGGCAGTTTTCGTTGAGCCTATGATTGGCTCAATCCCCTTCTCAATGTGCATTATTGAAGGCGCAGAGGGCGTTAAGATTGAAGACCTCAAGAACGAAATTCTTGAAACCGTAAACTACAGAAAGTGGGTTTGCGTTGCAGCAGAAAAGGTGCTTGTTTCAAGCTGCGGCAACAAAATCCTTATGGTTATGTCAACTGAAGAAATCGTTGACGATGTTTACAGCGCATTCCTGACAGTTACTCAGAATTCAGCTTCCGCTCCTCTTACAAAGGCAGGCGAGGTTAACGAAGAGCCTTCCGTTGACGGCGGCGTTGGTGATATGGGCATTGCTGATATGGAAATCCCCGCAGATATGCCTGCATACGACGGCGAAACCCTCGAATAATAATCAAAAAGAAGCACCGAAGCAAACCACTTCGGTGCTTTTTCTCTGAAAGGAGAACGCCATGCTTTTTTCAAGCATAATATTCTTATTTGTTTTTTTGCCCGTAGTCATTGCAGGCTATTATATCCTGCCGTTCAGGGCAAAAAACCTCTGGCTTTTGCTTTCAAGCCTGTTTTTCTATTTCTACGGCGAGCCGAAATATCTCATACTGATGATATCCGTCATCACAATGAGCTACCTTTTCGGTCTTATCACGGACAAAGCAAAGGGTACGGCACGCAAAGTCGTGCTTGGCTTTGCGGTTGCGGCAACGCTTTCGGCTCTTATTTTCTTCAAGTACACGGATTTCTTCATTTTAACCGTCAACGGAATTTTCGGCGCGGACATTGAACTGCTCAACATTGCTCTGCCCATCGGCATAAGCTTTTACACCTTCCAGGCAATCAGCTATAACATCGATGTTTACAGAGGCGATGTGCCTGCGCAGAAAAATCCGCTTAAGCTTGCCCTTTATATTTCGCTTTTTCCCCAGCTTGTTGCAGGTCCGATTGTCCGCTATTCAGACATCGAAAAGGCACTCAATGACAGACAGCATAATATCGAGAATTTCTCGTACGGCGTAAAAAGATTTATAATCGGTCTTGCAAAAAAAGTTCTGCTCGCCAACTCATTCGGCAGCATTTGCGAAACCTTCAGGGCAACGGACGATAAATCAACCCTCTTTTTCTGGGTTTATGCCGTTTCATACTGCCTGCAGGTCTACTTTGATTTCTCGGGCTACAGCGATATGGCAATCGGTCTTGGCAAGATATTCGGCTTTGAGTTTATGGAAAACTTCCGTTATCCTTATGTTTCAAAGAGCGTTACCGAATTCTGGCGCAGATGGCACATCTCACTCGGAAGCTGGTTCAGGGATTATGTTTATATCCCCATGGGCGGCAACCGTGTTAAAACTCCCCGATTTTTCTTCAATATCCTCACCGTATGGTTTCTTACGGGCTTCTGGCACGGCGCAGACTGGACATTCATCATCTGGGGTCTGTATTTTGCCGCGCTTCTGCTCATCGAAAAGAGCATACCCAAGAAAATCAAGGATGCCGTTCCCGATATTTTCGGTCATATCTATCTGATTTTTGCGGCAATTATCGGCTTTGTCATCTTCAACGGCAACGGAGTAAGCGGTGTCATAGGCGACCTCAAGGGTATGTTTACCCCTGCCTATCCCCTTTGCACGGATATTACGCTCTATCACCTCAAAAGCTATGCCGTGCTTCTCTGCGCAGGTATTTTCGGCGCAACTCCCGCGGCAAAAATTGCCCTTCAGAAGCTCTCGGAAACAAAAGTCGGCTCAAAAGTTACAGCGGTTGCAGAGCCTTTATTCATCGTCGCCGTGCTTGTTGCGGTTACGGCTTACCTTGTTGACGGCTCATACAATCCTTTCCTTTATTTCAGATTTTAGGGGGTGAGGAAATGAAAATCAAAAAAACAATAAGCATCCTCTGCTTTGTTGCGTTCATTTTTACCCTCGGCATTGCCGTCTTCGTTAAAGAGCCTGTGCAGGTGCTTGTTTCCGAGCGCAGAAAGGCGGCTCAATTCCCCGAATTTTCCGTTGAAGCGCTTATGGACAAATCTTTTTTCAGCGGACTTGAGGATTACCTTGCCGACCAATTCCCTCTGCGTGACACATTCCGCAGCATCAAGGCGACAATTCAGCTGAAAATTCTCAATCAGAGCGACAACAACGGCATTTACACCGCAGAGGGTCATATTTCCGAGCTTGACTACACCCTCAGCGAAACCTCCGTTGAGAATGTTGCAAAAAAGCTGAACGATATTTATGACAAATACATCGCAGGCAAGGGTGCAAAATGCTATTACTCCGTTGTTCCCGATAAGAATTATTACCTTGCGGAGAAAAACGGCTACCCCGCCCTTGACTATGAAAAAATGATTGAGATTTACACCTCGGGCGTTGAAAATATGCAGTACATTGATATTTTTGATTGCCTGACTCTCGACGATTATTACAAAACCGATTCCCATTGGAAGCAGGAAAACATTGCTCCCGTGGTTGAAAAGCTCTCCTCGGCAATGGGCTTTGACGCAAAGCCTGCCGATTATTACACGGCAGAAAAGGTTGCGGATTTTGAGGGCGTATATGCGCCCAGACTTGCGCTGAAAAGCGGATTTGCGGATGAAATAACAATCCTCAAATCTCCTGCAACGGAAAACGCAACCGTCTTCAACCTTGAAACGGGCAAAACCTCTGTCGGTGTATACGACAAATCGAAGCTGGGCGGCAACGATAAATATGATGTATACCTTCAGGGTGCGGCGGCAATGCTGACGGTTGAAAATCCGCTTGCAACGGAGAAAAAGGAGCTTGTGATTTTCCGCGATTCCTTCAGCTCATCTCTCGTGCCGCTTATGCTTGAGGGCTACAGCAAAATCACAATCGTTGACCTGCGATATGTAGCCTCCGCAATCCTCGGCGAATATGTTGATTTCACTGATTGCGATGTGCTGTTCATTTATAACACGCAGATTCTCAATCAGAGCTCACTTCTAAAATAATCAAAAAGGACAGCCCTTGCGGCTGTCCATACGGAACGGTGGTAAAATCAAAAATATAGAATAATGAATAAATAATAGTTGGCAGGGGCGGATATCATCCGCCCGTTTTTATTCGGTCATAGGCGTAGCCTTAAAACGGGCGACCACGCAGGGTCGCCCCTACTATTATCTATTCAATATTATCTGTTATCGGGATGGCGCAGAGGTCGTCCCCTACGGAATTTTCTGTCGAGCCGCCACCCCCCTGCAGAATAAACAAGGCTTACCCGGCGTGATGTGGTCATCACGCCCTACAACAAAAAAGACAGCCCCGTATCAACAACGATACGGGGCTTTGCTTATGCTATAGGAAGTGCAACTATCGCCTTGAAAAGGTCGCCGTCAATCTGTAATCCAAGCTTACCGCCCTGCAATTCGCAAAGGTCCTTTGCAATTGAAAGACCGAGACCGCTGCCCTCGCCCGAGCGTGAGGAATCGCCTCTCACAAATCGCTGAGTAAGCTCATCGGGGGAAATATCAAGAGGATTCTTTGAAACATTCTTGAAAATCATCGAGCCAAATTCCGTGCCTGCGGCAACATCGATATAAACTCTTGTTCCCTCAAGGGCATATTTCCTGATGTTTGAGAAAAGATTTTCAACAATTCGTGAGGATTTTCTCGCATCGGCGGTAATCATAACAGGCTCATCGGGAAGCTTAAGCACAATTTCAATGCCGTATTTTTTCAGCTCATCCTCATGCTCGCCAACAGCCTGCGCCGCAAGCTCGCAAAGATTAATTTTCATCGGATGAAGCTCCATTGCGCCCGAGGATGCCTTTGATGCTTCAACAAGGTCCTCAATCAGCTTTTTCATCTTCTGCGATTTTTCATCAAGGATTGTAACATATTTCTGCGCCGTTTCGTCCTCGATTTCGCACTTTTTCAGCAAATCAACATAGTTGACAATCGAGGTGAGAGGCGTTTTGAGGTCGTGGGAAACGTTGGTTATAAGCTCCGCCTTCATCCGCTGGTCTTTAACAGCGCTGTCAACGGCATTCTGCAAGCCGTCCTGCATACAGAGAATGTCCTCTGCAAATCGGCGCATAAAGGGCGGCATATATTTTGTGTCAATGGTGCGTCCCATTTCACCCTTGCGGATATCGGAAACCGCCGCCATAATTCTGTCCAGCGATGCAATAAGCAGAATAACAAAGACTGCGATTGCTGCATCGCCGAGGAAACCGAGAACATAAAGGAAAAATGCAAATGCTTCCTGACTTTCAGCCATAAATACGCCGACAACAAAATAGTAAATGCCCGTCGCTATTATAAACGCCGCCGTGATTACGCAGGCAAGCACCTTGAATTTTTTACTCTGACCCTTTGAATAATCGCAGGTGAAAATATACTTTATTTTATCCTTAATTTTCTTGACCCTATCCTTAATTTTCTTGACCCAAGCCCAAAGCTTTCTGAAAATCCAGCCGAGAGGCTTCAGAATCCAAAAAACAAGCGAATGTTTGCGGAATGATTTGTTGCGGAAATTGCGGACAATGCTTGCGGTAAGACCCGTCCACACCGTGAAGAAAATCGCAACAACCGCACCCATAAGCAGGTTTGAATAAGGTACCGCGGTGCAGATAAACGGAGTCAGCACGCCGCCCAAGCCGTAGTCATCCGCAAGCATAAGCGGCTCAAAATCGCAGCAGGCAATCATCACCGCGCCGAAAACGCAAAGCGCCATAACTCCGAGTCCAAGCACGGAATTTATTTCAGCGGGAACTTTGTCAGAAAATCTGATTTTTACGCTTCCGTCAGCAGCTTTGCCTGCAACGGAAAGCAGATAAATGCACAATGCGCAGGCAAGGGCAAGGCAGATGAGCATTGCAAAAAGCAAGCCCGTCAGAGATGCATCCTTGTTGTAAGCGGTAAATGAATATGAGATTGCCTGAAACGGGTCTGATTCAAAGGGCGCATCAATGGCAAAATATGCGGATTTATAGGTTTTGTTCTGCGTATAGGATTCCCACGAAAGGATTCCGCCGTCATACCATTCGCCGAAAAGCCAATCGTGAATATTTGCATATACACCGTTTGCGGCTTTGTTTTTCGAATAGGTAGTTCCGTATTTGCCGTCATTGACCCATTCAGCCCATCGAATATTATCTGCACCCAATTTCTGCATAATCTGCTCGTGGCTGTCCGTTGCGGTAACTCCGCAGTTGGTGAAAACCTTGCCGTTTTCGGCAATAACCGCATAGTTGACGCTCTTTACATTATCAAGCACATAGCTTGAACGCATGGAGAAATTAAGCGGAAAATCATATTCCCCTTGAAGAGCCTCCTGACGACGGGTCTCAATAATGGAAAGCACCGTATCGAGAGTACATTCGCCGTAGCAGGTGTAATCGCTGTAGCTGTTGAGAAGGCGGAGTGCTTCCGAAATCCGAGCCACATAATCGGGAGTGTTGCCCGTTTCATAGGGGTCAAAATAAACAATGCCTATCTCGTTTTCGGGAACCTCAATCGGCACGGCAACACTTCCGTCAATGCCCGTCTCCTGAACCGCCGTTATATCTTCCTCAGCATAGGAATAAACAAACTCGTGGTCCGAGAATTGGCTGTAGCTGATGAATTCGCCGTTATAAGTCATAAAATAGCGGACACCCTTGTAATCCAGAGCATAGCGGTAACGGTTCTGCCCGTCAACATAAACCTTTATGCCCGAATTATCGAGCAGAGTCATCGCATCGGTCACATCTTTGACATCGTCATCATACTCTGCGGAAATTTCCTTTGCCCTTTCGGTCAATAACCATTCCGCAAAAGTGCCTCTGTTGTTTTTCTCCGCCACATTCAGCGCATCAATGATGTATCTGTTCATCTGATTTCGGAACGATGCCGTGTTTGTGAAATCCTCGGGATGAGCGAAGATGTTGAAATTGGCAAAGCCCTTGATGAACAGCCCTGCAAAGTTGCCTGCAAGGAAGAACATCAGGATTGCCAGCACGAGGGCAATCGCCTTTGTCGCCTTATTGAATTTAATATTTTTCCATTTTGTATCCAATGCCCCACACCACCTGTAAGTATTTCGGCTCCTTGGGATTGATTTCGATTTTCTCGCGGATTCTGTTGATATGCACCGTAACCGTTTTGTCCGAATAGCCTGCAGGCTCGTTCCATACCGCCTCGTAAACCTGACCCGTTGAAAAAACTCTGCCCAGATTCTCCATAAAGAAATTGACTATTTTATATTCCGTTGCCGTCAGCTTGACAGGCTCGCCGTCAACGGTCAATTCCTTTGCAAAAGTGTCCAGCGAAAGTCCCCCCGTTGTGATAACGCCCTCTTTCTTCTCCATTGCGCCCAGCGAGGTGTAGCGCCTTATCTGCGACTTGACCCTCGCCATCAGCTCAAGCGGATTGAAGGGCTTTGTCACATAATCATCGGCGCCGAAGGACAGACCCGTTATCTTATCGGTATCCTCGCTTTTGGCGGAGAGAAGAATGATGGGGATATTATACTTTTCGCGCATTCTGAGCGTTGCACGCAGGCCATCCATCTCCGGCATCATAATATCAAGAATAACGCAATGCACATCGTTATTCTCAATCTGCTCAAGGGCGGCTCTGCCGTTTTCGGCTTTAAGCACATTATAGTCCTCCAGCTTAAGATAAATTTCAACGGATTCAAGTATTGCAATGTCATCATCGCAAACGAGTACGGTATACATTCTCTCACCTCTGAAAAAATCAATCCCACGGAACAATTATGATTATACGGGACGCAAATTACAAATGAACATTCAAAAAAGTTACAAATTTATTAAGGATTTAAAATTCCTGCCTGAATTGAGGTGTTTATGATTCCCTCAACGATATGCCACAGCTCGGGAGTGGCTGTGCGGATGATATCCATACGCTTGTAAATCTGCGCCGAGGTTACACCCGTTTTCCAGGTATGCCCGTCGGTAAGATAGTTGAGGATAAGCGGCTGTATGCGGTCAATTGCGTTGGCATACCTGCTTTCCGCCGTTTCCATCGCCTCAAATTCATCCCATAACGCTCGGATTTCCGCCCCCTGTACGGGGTCAAGCATTCCGAAAAGCTTGTCCGCCGCCTGCACCTCACGCTCGTGCTTATCCTCGTTGCCCTTTGTGTCATAGGCAAAGGTGTCGCCTGCATAAACCTCAATCAGGTCGTGAACAAGGGCAATCTTAAGCACACGCTCAATATCCACCTTTTCTGCGCTGTATTCCTCAAGAAGCATCGCAAGCATTGCAAGATGCCACGAATGCTCGGCATCATTTTCTCGCCTTGAGCCGTCAGCAATCAGGTTGCGGCGAAAAATATTTTTCATTTCATCTATGGTTATCGCAAATTTAATCTGATTCTGAATTTTTTCGTTTTTAATAAATGTAAAATCGGTCATAAAATCACCTCGGGGATATTATAGCATATTCAACCATTCACTTCAATGGAAACTGTTATGTTTCCGTTCAGCAGGGGTGATTCATTATCAAACGCCTGAAAAAGCGGATAGTTTCGGAACGGATAATATCCGTTCCCTACCATAGCAAAAATATAATAATATATGCGGTAGGGGCGGCTATCAGCCGCCCGTTTTTTTGGCATTCAAAGAACACCCCTACGATAATGAAATGATTTTTATATCATTGAAATCCTTGTTGAATTATGCTAATATTTTATTACATTATATACAGAGGTAACAAAATGAGGATTGAAAAAGGCACGGTTGAATTCACAAATATGATAATGATTGAAGATAAAGCAACGGGCAAGGTGCTTGTGCAGGAGCGCAGAAAAAGCTGGACGGGGCTTTCTTTCCCCGGAGGTCATGTTGAGCCGTTTGAAAGCATTGTTGACTCGGCAATCCGCGAGGTCAGAGAGGAAACGGGGCTTGAAATAAAAAATCCCCGTCAATGCGGCGTTATCCATTGGGTACACAAAACGCGCGGTGACAGGTACATTGTTTTTCTTTTCAAAACCTCTGATTTCAGCGGCGATTTGCTCTCCGAAACCGACGAGGGCAGAGTATTCTGGATTGACCCCGATGATTTGAAGAACGGAAAACTCTCCAAAAACTTCGGCAATTATATCCCTATGTTTTTCAGCGATGAACTCAATGAAGCCTACGGCATCTGGCACGAGGATGAAGAAGATAATCTGATTTATAAATAAAAACAAAAAAGCCACCCGATTTGGGTGGCTTTAGCTTTGCGTTTTCAATTACTTGAACTTACGCTTACGAGCTGCCTCTGACTTCTTCTTTCTCTTTACAGAAGGCTTCTCATAGTGTTCTCTTTTGCGAACCTCCTGAATAACGCCGTCTCTTGAAGTCTGTCTCTTAAATCTTCTGAGTGCGTTCTCGAGTGACTCGCCTTCCTTAACTTTTACCTGACTCAATGTATTCCCTCCCCTCATTTAATTAGGGACTAATTTTCATAGCTTGCAGATTATTATACTATAACATAGCCCTGCTTGTCAACATTAAAATTATGAATTTTTTGCAACATCGGAGCGGGATTCATCATTTCAGGGACGGACAACGATATTTACGAGCCTGCCCTTGACATAAAGCTCCTTGACGATTGTCATTCCGCTTATTGCATCGGCAATTTTTTCAAGGCTCTTTGCGGCGGCGATAGCTTCGTCAGCGCTTGCTTCGGCGGCGATAACAAGCTTTTCTCTGACCTTGCCGTTAATCTGCACGGCAATTTCAATTTCGTTATCAACGCACTTTGCCTCGTCATAGGTGGGCCATTCAGCCTGATTGAGCATACCCTCAAAGCCGAGCTGCTCCCAGATTTCCTCGGTGATGTGAGGAGCAAAGGGATTGAGCAGGGTGATGAATGTCCTGAACTCTGCCTTGTTGATTGCGCCCTTTGCATAAATCTCGTTTGTGAGAGTCATAAGAGCGGCAATTGCGGTGTTATACTTAAGGTTTTCAATGTCGCTTGAAACCTTCTTGATTGTCTTGTGGAAGCTGCTTTCAAGTTCCTTTGAATATGCATCGCCGTCAACTGCGATATCAAGCATACCCCATACTCTGTCGATGAAGCGCTTGCAGCCCTTAACGGCTGTTTCGCTCCAGGGAGCAGCCTTTTCGTAGTCACCCATAAAGAGGACATAAGCACGGAGTACGTCTGCACCGAATTCGTCAACAACCTCGTTGGGATCAACAACATTGCCCTTTGACTTTGACATCTTTTCGCCGTCGGGACCGAGGATAAGACCCTGAGCCGTTCTCTTTGCATAAGGCTCTGAAACGGGAACTTCGCCAAGGTCATAGAGGAACTTATACCAGAATCTTGAATAGATAAGGTGTCTTGTAACATGCTCCATACCGCCGTTGTACCAGTCAACGGGCATCCAGTATTTAAGCTTATCCTTATCTGCAAAGGTTTCTGTGTTGTGGGGGTCTATGTAGCGAAGGAAATACCACGATGAACCTGCCCACTGAGGCATTGTATCTGTTTCTCTCTTTGCTGCTGCACCGCACTTGGGGCAAGTGCAGTTAACATATGAATCAATCTTTGCAAGGGGGCTTTCGCCGTCTGTGCCGGGCTCGAAGTTCTCAACTGCAGGCAGTCTGAGGGGAAGCGCCTCGTAGGGTACGGGAACGATTCCGCAATGGGGGCAATGAACAATGGGGATAGGCTCGCCCCAGTATCTCTGGCGGTTGAATGCCCAGTCGTTCATCTTATACTGAACGCCCTTTTCGCCGATGCCCTCTGCCTGAAGGAATTCAGCCATCTTTTCGATTGAATCCTTCTTGTTTGTCATACCGTTGAGGAAGCCCGAATTAACCATTTCGCCGTCGCCTGTATAGGCCTCAACGCCGATATCGCCGCCCTTGATAACCTCAATGATATCAATGCCGAATTTCTTTGCGAATTCGTAGTCACGCTGGTCGTGAGCAGGAACAGCCATAATTGCGCCCGTGCCGTAGCCCATCATAACATAGTCGGAAATATAAATGGGAACTTCCTTGCCGTTAACGGGATTTGTTGCGCTGAAGCCGCTGAGCTTAACACCCGTCTTATCCTTGACAAGCTGTGTTCTTTCGAATGCGGACTTCTTGCTGCACATATCTCTGTAAGCCTCAACATCGTCCATATTGGAAATCATTGAAGCGTATTTGTCGATAAGAGGATGCTCGGGAGCCATAACCATAAAGGTTACGCCGAAAAGTGTGTCGGGTCTTGTGGTGTAAATCTTAAGCTTTTCGTCAGTACCGTTTACTGCAAAGTTAACGAATGCGCCCGTTGACTTGCCGATCCAGTTTTCCTGCTGAAGCTTGATATTGGGAAGATAGTCAACCTCCTTAAGACCTTCAAGGAGCTTGTCTGCATATTCCGTGATGCGGAGATACCATACATCCTTTGACTTCTGAACGATATCGCTGTGGCAGATATCGCACTTGCCGCCCTGCGAATCCTCATTGGAGAGAACAACCTTACAATGGGGGCAGTAGTTAACGAGAGTCTTATCTCTGAAAACAAGGTTATTTTCGAACATCTTAAGGAAAATCCACTGTGTCCACTTGTAGTAGTCCTCCTGAGTGGTGTCAACAACCTTTGACCAGTCAAATGAGAAACCTACTCTGCGGAGCTGGCTTGTGAACTTTTCGATGTTGTTATCGGTTACCTGACGGGGATGAGTGTTGGTTTTGATTGCGTAGTTTTCGGTGGGCAGACCGAAAGCATCAAAGCCGATGGGGAAAAGAACATTATATCCCTCAAGTCTTCTCTTTCTTGAAACAACCTCAAGACCTGAATAAGCCTTGATATGGCCAACGTGCATACCTGCGCCGCTGGGATAAGGGAATTCAACAAGGGCATAGAACTTGGGCTTTGAATAATCCTCTGTGCATTCAAAGGTCTTATTGGCATCCCATTTGTCCTGCCACTTTTTTTCAACATTTTTAAAATCGTACTGTGCCATTTAATTCAACCTCTTTTAATTAATCTTCTGTTAAAACATCGCTTAAATCAACAACGCTTGCATCTGCCCAGAGGCGTTCAAGGTTGTAGTAATTTCTGTCCTCGTGCTGGAAAACGTGAACAATAACCGTACCGTAGTCAATCAGAATCCAACCCGTTGCTCTGCCTTCAAGGTGTTCGGGGTCAATGCCGAGTCGCTGCTTGATTTCGTATTCAACATCATCGGCAAGAGCCTTTACATGGGTATTTGATGTACCCGAAGCGATAATAAAATAATCGGAAACGATTGTTACCTCTTCGGTCTTTATTGCCACGATATCCATGGCTTTTTTCTCGTCAAGAACCTTTGCTATCTCTTTAACGAGGATTGCGGGGTCTGTCATATGCATTATCCTTTCTGATTTTTCAGATGTAAAATCATATCATTATAGCAATCAACGGTTGCGGGGTGGATGGGTGCATCCGCTGAAACCAATTTTTTTACCGTATAGCGTGAGGTGTAGAATATTGCACCCTCAAGGCTCTGCTGCGCAAGCTTACGCACAACGCCAACATCGGGGTAATCTCTGTCCGCCGAGATGAAATCCGCAATATACACAACCTTTTCGAGCAGGGTCATTCCCGCTCTGCCCGTTGTGTGCCATCTGACGGCTCCGATGATTTCTTCATCATCGGTAATCCCGTTTATTTTCAGGAATGCCGCTCCCGAAATCTGATGCCACACCTTGGGATTCATCAGCTCAAGCTTCGTCAGACTCTCGCCCGATTTTTCAATTATTTCAAGCTGCTCTGCCGCCGACGCGTTTTTCATTATATCGTGGAGCAGACCTGCAAGCCTTGCCTTTTCAACATCCGCACCGTAGCTTTCCGCAAGAGTTGCCGCGCATTCGCTGACACATTCGCTGTGGTTGATGCGGTATTCGTCAAGCTTCGGATAAAGAATTTTTCTGTATTCCGAAAGACCGTCATCATAAAGGTCATTTTCCTCAATATACTGCCTCACCTTTTTGTCGAGCAGGTCGGTTTCCGCCTCTCTCGCAACGATTCTGCGAAGCTCGGTTGAGCTGACCTCAAAAGGCTCGATATCAAGCAGAATAAACCTTTTCTTCTGCTCATCGGTGTAGGTTGTCAGGTCAGGCTCAAAGCCGTTTTCCCTTGAAGCGGCGCATATATACGCAAGCTCCAGAATCTCCTCCCAGCGATACCATTGGGTAAAGGTAGCAAGCATATCCGAGCCGATTATGAAATAAAACGCGGCATCGGGATAAAGCTTTTTCAGCTCACGCAGAGTCTCCACCGTATAGCTTTTGCTGCCTCTGTCAAGCTCGGTTGAGGATATCTCAAAAAAGCTGTCCTCAAACGCAAGGCGGCACATTTCGAGGCGGTCATCGCCGCTTGCAAGCTTGCCGGGGATTTTGTGAGGAGGAATGCACGAGGGAATGATGAGCATTTTATCAAGCCCGAGTATCTGAGCTGCCTCCCAAGCAAGTCTTGTATGCCCTTTGTGGGGCGGGTTGAAAGTGCCTCCGAAAATTCCGATTTTCATCATTTCAGGTTAACCTTTTTATGCATAATGTGCGAAGTCAGGAAGAACATTCCAACATCGAGGATGATAAACGCAAAGATGGGAGTTATCTTCATACCTGCATACTGGCTTGTGATTGCATATCCCTTCTCCAGAAGCCCGAAGCTGAGGGTATAGTCATCGTTGAAAATCATAACAAAATTAACAACATCGGACATCTTGAATGCAATTGCAATAAACAGACCTGCCGTTACTGCAAAAATGGGGATTGACGCAAGAAGCGAATGCTTCTGAAGCTGTCTTATATGCGCAAGTGTTATTGCAAAATAAACAATAGAAACAAAGCTGAGAATTATAACAAAAAACAGCACCGTGATATAAACGGCATATGCGATAAGCTGGGTCATTGACGGGAATTCGCCGAGCAGACCCATCAGGTTTTCAACAAAGGAAATCTTTTCCTGACCGATAATAACATCCGCCGTGTAGTTAAGCAGAAATCCTCCCGTAAACATAAACACAATGTAACTCAGCACAAGCCAGCCGCCGTAAACAATAACCTTTGAGCCGAGAAGCTGGTTGCTGGAAACGGGCAGAGTAAAGCTCAGGTAGCCCTGAGGTCCGAAAAGGGACTTGAAGAAATCGTAAACAACAAAAAAGAAGGTTACGAAAATAAGCATAAATGAAACCACAATGGAAATTGCGATTGTTGCATTGTGCAGGCTTGAAATCTTGCCTGCCATTTCCGCGCTGAGGAAATCGCCCCTCTGCAATGCCACGCATACACCGAAAACCGCAAGAAGCAGAATAAGAGCAATGTAAAACAAACTGATTACCCTTGCGCTTGCAAGAAAATCGTTCTTGAGAAGCATAAGGAATTTATTCTTAGGCTTAGAAGCTCCAGTCAACGCTGAACACCTCCTTGAAAATATCGTTGATTGATTTGCCGCTGTTTGTGATATTGGCAACGGTATCCTTCATCAGCACCGTGCCTCTGCCAATCATAAGAATCGAATCAAAAATCTCCTCAACATCCTGAATAAGGTGGGTGGACATAAGGATTGTTGAGCCCTCGGGTCTGTTTTTGAGGATTGTTGTGAGAATAAAATCTCTTGCCGCGGGGTCAACGCCGCCCATAGGCTCATCAAGGATATAGAGCTTTGCGTTGCGGCACATAACAAGAATAAGCTGCAGCTTTTCCTGCATACCCTTTGACATTGTTTTTGCCTTCTGCTTGTGAGGAAGCTGGAAAACATCAAGCATATGCATTGCCTTCGCCTTGTCAAAATCGTCATAGAAATCGGCAATGTAATTAACGGCATCATCCGCCGTCATCCAGCTTGCAAGATATGTTTTCTCGGGCAAAAACGCAACATCCGCCTTGCTGATTTTGCCGGGCTTGTTGCCGTTTACAAGCACCTCGCCCGAATAGTCATTGATAAGACCTGTCAATATTTTTATCAGCGAAGTCTTGCCGCTGCCGTTAGGACCGAGAAGCCCGATAATCTGACCGCTTTCAAAGCCGAAAGATACATCGGACAGCACTTTCTGGCTGCCATAGGACTTGCTGAGATTCTTTACGGAAATAATTTCAGACATATTATCCTCCTGCATAAAATCCATAATTAGGTTTATTATAACACCTTTATTTATAAAATAAAAGACTAATTTTACAAATTTTTATTTATTAATTTAACAAATTGTGAATGATAAAGCCGCTTTCCCCTTTTACGGAGAAAACGGCTTGTCAGTTATTCAGTTTGCGGCTTCAGCTTTCATTTTATCCATTTTGCGCTGAATGAACACCTCGGCAGCCTTGCAGGCATCCGCCATAACCTTTGTATCACGCTTTTCCTTGTAATCCTTCGCCTTGAGATTAGCATAGAAATCCATCATTTCCAGCTCGCTTCTGTCATAAGCGGCATATACTTTCCAATCATAGTCATCCTTGTTGTTGCTCACATAGTAAACGGCAGTGCAGCCGACTCTTGTGTTGATTACTATCGAATCACCCGGCTTTCTTGCGGGGTCAAAAATCCACTCGCTGACCTGGAAATAATAGTCGGCAACTCTGACGGTTTTTTCCGTTGCAATTTCTGAGGATGAAACTATACGCTCAAAGCCTGCCTTTGTGCCGTCATCCTTCTTCCATTTTTCATATCTTTCAAGCAGGTCATTGTAGAGTCTGTCTCTGTCCTCCTGACTCATATCGCTGCTGTATGCGCTGTCGCAAGCAACAACCGTGCAGCTTGAAGCGAAGAAGGGAACTTTTTCAACATAACAGAGGTAATTGAATGCCATACCCTGAACAACGGCAATATCCCCGTTGTTGCGGCTGCTGCTGAACATCCATTCAGCAACCTCATTACCGTAAACATCGGATATATTTTCTTTCAGAATAAACATACAATCCGTTGAGAATTCAGCATCATAGCCCTCGGAAGGATGATTTTTGTTCGCATATGCGATGAAATCCTGCTCTGTTTTTACTGCGGCAAGCTCAGCCTCGTTATACTCGCCCTCAATGGGATATACCCTGCCCACAACAACGGTGTAAGCATCTCTGTCGGTATCAAGAACCTCCTGAAGCTGGCTGTCGCTGTAACCGTCTCGGACATCTGCAAGCTTCTGATTTTCGTATGCGTTGGCATAAGCCATCATAATATCTCTTGCGTTATACATTGCGGCTGTCATACCCTCGCCGTAATAGTTGGAGAGAGATTCGTCAGCCGTTATGCCCTGCTTTTTAACAGTTGTTTCGATAAGGTCGATATTCTCAATAACACCTGAAATCGTAACAACATCAAGCTTTACTCCGTCCTGAATCGCAAGGTCGAATATCATATAGACATCTTTGATTTTATCAACCGCATTTTCAACAAAATGCTCTTCCCATGTGTTGCCCGAGCTGATGTGAGGCTGATTCGCAGGCATAATTTCAAGGTCAAAGCCCGTTCTGTTTGCCCCCGTTTTTTCAATCGAATACCGTGCGGAATCCACCTGTGCCGAATATTCGTCATAATAATACATTGTGAATTCGGGAACGGAAATTTCTCTGTCCCCTACTTTAAGGGCAACGCCCTGATTTTTGCAGGCTGCGGCGCTGTCCGCCTCTGCCTTGTTGAGAATTTCAACAAATTCAACGGGCAGGCTCGAACCCTTGTATTTTGCATAGGTATACTGTCCGCCGTCATCGGGCAGAGTTTCAATCACGCCGTTTGTGGGGTCGGTTGTGCCGCTGTCCTTTTTAATAAGCACAACTGCAACGATGATTGCCGCAACAAGCAGCAACGCAACCGCCGCAATGATTATGCCCTTTACGGACTTTTTGCTCTCTGCCTCTTTTGGGGCTTCAACTTTTTTCGTCTGTTTTTTCTTGCTCATTGTTTTCACCTTAATTCTGCTTTCTTACAACTTTATATTCATCATAGGGG
This sequence comes from Acutalibacteraceae bacterium, assembly GCA_045632815.1. Lineage (GTDB taxonomy): Bacteria > Bacillota > Clostridia > Oscillospirales > Acutalibacteraceae > CAG-177. The sequence continues at coordinate 47,174 of JAZQXJ010000048.1, forward strand.
TTAAAATAGGGACATTCAAATTCGCCGCCCTGCATAAATCTGTAAAGCTCATCTTCATCAAGATTCACAAGGCATTCGTAACACTCATATTCCTCGTTGTAATCAAAATGAGCGCAGTTTTCGCATATTCCGCCTGCCATATTTACACCTCTTAATAAATGGGAATAATGATTTCATACTCGGTTTTGCGTATTCCGTCGCTTCCGAGCTCCCTCAGACGGGGGCCGAAAAACATTGCAGGCGCTCTGCCCGTGGGATAAAGGTCGAGCAGAGGCGTAAGCACAAATGCCCTTTCAAGCGCACGGGGATGAGGCACGGTCAACTCATAGGTTTCCGCCTTGAAGCCCTCATAAAGAATAAGGTCAAGGTCGATAATCCTCGGCTCATTCTTCTTTGTTCTGATTCTGCCCATCGCCGCCTCAATGCCGAGACATTCGCCCAGCAGCACCGCAGGCGAAACGCTTGTTTCAACGAGTATCGCTGCATTCATAAATTTGCTGTCGCTTTCGCAGTCCACGGGTGCCGTTTCATAGACCGATGAAGCCTTGATGATTTTAACACCGCTGAGCTTTGCAATAGCGCGGATTGCCGTGTTTATGTTTTCAATCCTGTTGCCGAGATTTGTTCCCAGCGCAATAACTGCCTCGCTCATTTGCCGCACCTCTCTCTGAAAATTTCTACTCCGACATATTCAAAATCCGCCTTTATGGGTGCCTCGGGCTTTTTGAGCAGGATACGCAGACTCTGAATTTTATCAAAGCTTTCAAACAAGCCGTCTGCAACCCTCTGCGCCGCCCTTTCGAGCAAATCATCCTTTTGGCAGGTGAATATTTTAACGGTTTCCTTTATGATTTTTGCATAGCTGACGGTATCCTCAACATTATCGGTAACACAAGGCACGGAAATATCAACATAAGCATCGATATCCAGCACAAAATTCTGCCCGTCCTGCTTTTCTTCGGGATTAACTCCGTGATACGCAAATATTTTTAAATTCCTGACTAAAATTTTATCCATTGGTTTTACCTCTGTATATTGCATCCGCAACTCTTGCACCCTGCACCGCCGCAAAAACATCGTGAACACGGATTATATCCGCACCGCCTGCGATTGCCGCCGAATGAGCCGCAACCGTACCCGCATCTCTTTTTGCGCTGTCCTCAATGCCGCTTGCCGTGCCGATGAATCTTTTTCTTGATGCCGCCGCAAGCAGGGCAACTCCTTTGAATTTGAGCCATTGTGTTTCACGCAGAAGCTCAAGATTATCCTCATATTTCTTGCCGAAGCCGATTCCCATATCAAGGCAAAGCTGTGACTTATCAAGTCCGCTTTGCGCCGCAAGGGTCAATGCATCAAGAAAAAAGCCTCTCACCGCATTGACAACTCCGTGGGGATATTCAGCCGTCTGCGCCGAGCCGCAGGGGTTATGCATAACAATGTAGCCTGCACCGTACTCCTTGCAGAGAGCCGCAATTTCGGGATTGAAAACGCCGCTGACATCGTTGATTATCGAAACACCTGCTTCAAGCGCCGCCTTTGCGCAGGAGGGATAGAATGTGTCCGCCGAAACGGCAACATCAAGCCTGCCGCAAATCGCTTCAAGCGCAGGAGCAAGCCTTTCCCTCTCCTCCTCTGCGGAAAGAATAACCGCATCGGGTCGGGTTGAATTTGCTCCGATATCTATTATATCCGCACCCTGCTCCTGCATAAGCAATGCACGCTCAAGAGCAGCCTCGGGTGTGTTGTAAAGTCCGCCGTCCGAAAAGGAATCGGGGGTGTAATTGAGAATTCCCATCACATAGGTGCGCCGACCCAGCGGAAATTCAAAGTTACAGGCTCTGAACATATCAGACCCCTCCCGTGAGCAGAGAAATCGCCTCCGCCCTTGTTTTTGCGTTGCTTCTCATCGTACCTCTGAGGGCGGAAGTCCTTGTCTTTGCGCCCGATGCCCTTGCGCCTCTCATCGTCATACAAAGATGCTCCGCCTCAATAACAACTGCAACGCCCTGCGGATTGAGATTTTCGTCAAGGAAATCCGCAATCTGCGCCGTCAGCCTCTCCTGAAGCTGAGGTCTTTTTGCAAAGGATTCCACAATTCTCGCAAGCTTTGAAAGTCCGATAACCTTGCCCTCCGATGGGATATACGCAATATGCGCCTTGCCCATAAACGGAATCAGATGATGCTCGCACATTGAATAAAGAGGAATATCCCTGACAACAACCATTTCCTCGTTGCCGCTTTCGTTGAAAAGCTTGAGGTGCCTTGTGGGGTCATCCGCAAGACCCGAGAAAATCTCCTCATACATTCTCGCAACCCTTGACGGAGTTTCAACAAGCCCCTCTCTTTCGGGGTCCTCACCGATAGCAATAAGAATTTCTCTTACCGCCGCTTCAATTCTCTGTTTATCCATATTGCATTTTCCTTTCACTTGCGTTCGGGTATAACGGTAAGAATGAACAAAACGGGGTCATTATAGTAGCTCACCGATTTCATCGATATGCCGATATCCGTTTTCTCCTGCGCTTTGCTGAAAACGCTGTATATTCTTCCGTTTGTTATAAGCTCCCTGACGGCGGTATCATAGGCTTGCTTTGAGCCGAAACGGATTTCCGCCGTGCCGCTGCCCGATTCAAGCTCATCCGCAATAATCTGCGCAAGCTTTTCCTCATCGCTTCGGCTGTAGGTTTCAAAATATCTGCCCGTTTTCACATAATAATTCTCCGCCGTTGCGGTGCATTTGAAATCATATGAAAATTCGGAATGTGTTTTTGAAATTGTTTCATTGTCGATATTGAAATACGAATAGCTTCTGACATGCTTTCCGTCATCGCTGACGGGGTCATCCCAGGTGCAGTCGAGATAATAATAATCGCCGTTCAGCCTTACGGCATTCCACATATGGTTGCCCGAGTTGCCGTCAACACCCGTTGAAACTCCGCAAAGAACGGTATTTTCAATCCCTGCTCTGTCAAGCAGCAGCTTTGCCGCCTTTGAATAGCCCTCGCACGCCGCCGCATTTGTGACAAGTGCGCCGTATGCCGAGGAGCAGAGATAATCGTTTTTTGTCATTCTGTATTCGCAATTATCGATGATATAATCGTGGATTTCAAGCTCCGTGAGCCATTTGTCATCGGGGTTTTCAAGGGATGAAATAACCTCGTCGCACACAGCCTCAAGCTGAGCCTTCATATCCTCATATTCGTCTTTTTCAATGCTGTATTCAACCGAACAGCTTGTGCCGAATACCGTTGTCACAAGCGTACAGCTCCTGCCCACGAAGAACAAATCGGGATTATCGCACAGAAGCGCCCAGAACACATCATCAAGCTGCATTGAGTCAATCCTCGGTATCCTGATGCTCTCGGGCATCGAATAAACCTCCGTAAGAATGGCGTTGTATGCACGCTTTTCCTGCTCGTCAAGGGTATCGAAATAAAATTTATACGGGCTGCCGATATCCGTAAGCTCCTGCGCAGGCTCGGTTTCGCCCGTCAGCAGCTCGGAAATGCCTGCATCGGGATTTTCCGTATACCGTTCAAAAACGGAAAAGGCAATCACGGCACACAGCACCACCGCTAAAAATAACAGTAATTTCTTCATAATTTTCCTCATTTTTCGTCAGGTGAGCCGAGAGTACGCTTTGACGCAAACCCGTTTTCGGTAAACACCTTTATTCCCTTTTCCGCCGTTGAATAATCAACGATTGTCAGGTCAGTTTCCAATGTGTTTGAAATTCTTGAGAAAATAGTTGAACATCTGTTGGTGTTTGACGGCTTGAACACTCCGTCCATAATTTCGCCCAATGCCGCCGCCTGAAGCTTTCTGCCTCTCTCGCCGAGAGTGCCGAGATAGCGCATATATCTGAAAAGCGAATCGCCCTTCAGATTCTGCTTGCCTTTAACAAGGATAACCGACAGGTCACCGCTTTTATATTCAATCTGCTCAGGCACGGTGATATCAAAGCCGCCGAAATAATTGACCATTGATTTAAAGCTTTCGTCATCGGCGCCGATGTTGCCGTCAATCTCAATTCCGTAAGTCTTTTCAATGCCCGCAACAACGCCTTTTATGCCCACGGATGCATATGCCTTGCGTATGCTTACGCTTTCTCCCTCCGCATCAATCCTTGCATCGATATCAAGGGCGCAAACGGATGCAATCCTTTTCGGCAGTTGAAAATTAACGGTCCACGCAAAACGGATTTCATCGGTTGAGCTGTCCGCACACCAGAAAAAATAGGTTTTGCTCGCCTCAACGCTCTGCTGAATATTCTCGGTTTCTTCAACGGCTGTCTGAGTCTGCGCATCGCCGCCCAAAGCGCTTTTGATATCAAAATCGTGCTTGTTGAGAATGAACAGTACGGAGACCGTAAGTATAAGCAGAACACAGCCCACAAGCACGGCAACAAATCTTCTTGTTTCTGCATCGCTGCTTTGTCTGGCAGTTTTAAATTTTACATTTTTAGGGTTTTTAGTCATATTTCTTCACCAGAATAGCCGCAGTTTCTCTTTCAAGATAAAGTTCTTTGCCCTTCACGGTTTCGCCCGTCAGGGAAACATAGCCCTCCTCGGGCAGAACATAAACTATTGAATGACAGTTACGGTTTGCAACGGTCATTATTGATTCAGCCTCATTTTTTCTTGCGTATGCAACACAGCCAAGAGCCGCCGAAACGGGAACAAATTCACCGTCGGCAAACACACTATGCTCCTTACGCAGCTTTCCGAGAAAACGGTAATGCTCAATAAGCTCCGCATCCTCATTACCCCACGGATAACAGCCTCTGTTAAAGGGGTCCTCGCCGCCGTCCGTGCCTGCCTCATCGCCGTAATATATGCAAGGCACGCCGGGCAGAGTGAACTGCATTGACGAGATAAGCCTGAGCAATTTTTTGCCCCATTCTCTCTGCTCCTCATCCAAGCCGCCCTTGTATCTTTCAAGGTGGCTGCTCTGATAACAGCCCATTGTTGCAAGGCGGTTAAGCACGCGGCAGGTATCGTGAGTGCCGATATGATTCATCAGGCAGTCCACCGCAGGCTTGGGATAATTCTCGCATATTTCGGAAATTCTGTCGTTAAAGCCGTCCGCATTTCCGCTGATTGCAAAGCCGATAAGCGCATCGGCAAAGGGATAATTCATAACCGAATCGAGCTGTGCGCCCTGAAGATAACGCCTTCTTTCGCTGTAGCTGATTTTATTTGACGCATCCTCCCACACCTCGCCGAGGATATAGGCATCCGCCTTTTCCGCCTTTACGGCGCTTCGCAGAGCGTCAAGGAATTTGTCGGGCAATTCATCCGCAACATCAAGCCTCCAGCCCGATGCGCCCGCCCTGAGCCACTTGCGCAGAATTCCGTTTTCGCCTGCAATGTAGTCAATATAGCTGTCATTCTCCTCATCAATTTCGGGCAGAATGTCAACACCCCACCAGCAGGCATATTTATCGGGGTATTCTTCAAATTTATACCATTCGCCGTAGGGCGATTTTTTGTCGTTATAAGCGCCGCCCTCGCCGTATCTTTTTTCTTTGTTGAAATAAATGCTGTCCGAGCCTGTATGGCTGAAAACGCCGTCAAGCACGATTTTTATATTTCTCTTTTCCGCTTCACGGCAAAGGCTTTCAAAGTCCTTTTCATCACCCAGCACGGGATCAATCCTGCCGTAATCCGCAGTATCGTAGCGGTGGTTTGACTGCGCCTCAAAAACGGGGTTGAGATAAATGCATCCCACACCGAGGCTTTCAAGGTAATCCAGCTTCTGCTCAATTCCCTTAAGGTCGCCGCCGAAGAAATCGTATTTTGTGATTTTTCCGTCACCGTCGGGCTGCCACATAGGCAATCCGCCCCAATCGGAGCGCATAACTCTGTCGGCAGGCACACCGCTTTTCTTTTCACCCGAATTGCGGAAACGGTCGGGAAAAATCTGATATATAACCGAGCCTTTTATCCAATCGGGAGTCTGAAAATCCTTTGAATAAACCGTCAGCTGAAAGCTCCTGCCGTCGGGCGAAATTCTGCCCGTTGAGTCGTAATATTTAGTTATAACCTTGCCGCCCTCTTTGCACGCAATTGCAAAATGATACCAGTAAAGGCCCTGCTTTTCGGGAGTAAAGCTGACGCTCCACCACTCCTCATTCCTGCCCTCCATACGCTCCCACACCATAGGATAAACATTGCTCTTGCCGCTGTCGGGGTTTATGACAAGGCTTGCTCCCGTGCAGCATATGCTTCGGGGCAGCACAATCCTGAGCGTTACCTTTTCGCCCTCACGCACAGCGCCGAACGGGCTTTTATGGTAGCTCAACCTTGAATTATAGGGTATAAAATCCATTAATCTTTCCTCAAATTTTACATTGGAATATAAGGCAATTCCGTTATTCCGATAAGAACATCGGTAATGAAATAGCCGGTACCCATAAGGGCAAGCAGACCTGCCGCAATCAGCACGCCTGAAACTATTTTTTTGCTCCTCACTCTCTCCTCGTAGTCGGGACCTTCGCCGAAACGGGAGGCAAAATCCGTTATGCTCTTACGCTGAGAGGGCTTGAGCGTTTTTTCTATTTTTCCAATTTTAGGCATAAAACCGTTCCTTAACCGAAAATATTTGTATCCGAAAATCCTGCAAAGGCGAGGGAAATCATCGCAACATAGAAGAACATTGCGGGCGTGCCCTTGAACACCTCGGGGATTTCCTCATTTTCGCTCAGCATCTGCGAGCCTTTGTTAATCAGCATCGCCGCAAGCACAAACGCAATACCTGCACCCACGCCCGAGCCTATACTTCCCATAAAAGAATATGCCGCATGGTTATTGATATGAGGCAGGGCAAAAACAAGGGTGTTGAGTGCCGCAATTCCGAGAGTTCCAAGGAATTTATCCGATGCCTTGAACAAAAACTTTGCAATCGCCGCAACAACCGCAAAAACAGCCGCAAGCACGGCGCCGTAAATCAGCGCACGCATTGTATAGCTTATGCCCGACACCGCAGGAATCATATCAATAAGTCCGCATATTGCGCTTGTCAGCACCGAAAAACCCGAAATCATAACGGCAATTTTGCCGAATATGCCCGGCTTTGAGGATATTCTGATTGCCTCGCTCATTCCGAGACCCGAGCTGAGAACAAGATTCTGTATAAACACCGTGTAAAATGCGACGATAAAAAGTTCTGTCAATGCTTTCATTGCTTATCCCCCTTATCATCAAGGTCAAGACCGAGGGATTTGAAAAATTCCTCAATCTCCTCCTCCGTACGGATTTTTGTGTTCTCCTCATCGGGAATTTCAGGCTCCTGAGCAGGCTCTTCGGGAATAACCCGAGGCTCAGGCTCCCGTATTTCTTCGGGGGCAGGCTCTTCCTGATTTTCCTCAACGGGGTCGGCTTCCTTTTTGTAATCGGAATATTTTTTCGCAACAAAGGTTTTGAGCGCCGCCGCCATAAATCCGAGCAGAACAAGGCAGCCGAAAGGCAAAGAGAATCCTTTGTACTGAACGGGAATATCAAGCGCAAAGCCGCCGATTGAGCCGCTGCCGAGGATTTCCCTGAGCGCACCCGCAATAATAAACACAAGGGATGCACCTATGCCTGCAGATGCCGCATCATAAAAGGTAAGCTTAACGCTGTTTTTGACCGCAAACTGTTCACAGCGCACGGCAACAACCGAATTTATCGCTATCAGGGGAATAAAAATCTTCATTCCCAGCGAAAGCACCGTAAGAGTTTTTGTTTCAACATACCACAGCACGGGGCAGATGAGCGCAAGACCTATAACAAAATAGAGAGGCACTCTTACCCAACGGGGCAGTTTTTTGAACAATGCGCTTGCGATAACGCAAACGGCAATAAGCTCCGCACACGCAACGGCGGAGAGAATGACCGCATTTTTCAGATTTGACGATGCGGCAACAACGGGGCAAAGCCCCACAAGCTGAACAAGCACGGGATTGAGAATAACCGCATTTTTAATCAGCATATCTTTAAATGAAGGAGTTCTGCTCATTTCGCATCCCCCTTCCTGCCGATTGCGGCGCCTATGCGCTTTATGCCCGAATTGATTACGGGCGCAAAGCCGTTTGCGAGAAGCACGGCAAAACACACGGTTTCTTCATAAGTACCGACGGTACGCATCAGCATACAGAAAAAACCGCACACCGCACCGCTTGCAATTTTTGCCGCAATGCTCTGAGGAAGCGTTGCATAGTCCGTCAGGAAAAATACCGCCGCAAAGAGCAGAGAGCCTGCGGAAAGCTCAAAAAATACGCTTGAAAGGGCAGATGCATTCACTCGGGGAAAAACCGCCGCATACAATGCACAAACGGCAACAAATCCGCAGAATGTGAAAAGCGAGCCTTTGCGCCTGATAATCAGCACGGCACAGCAGGCAAGCATAAGCAATGCACAGCCCGTACCCATAGGTCCAGCAACATTGCCGCTGAGTATATCAAAGGTGTTTATTGCATCGAGATGCACCGCATTACCCTGAGCAAGAAGCGCACCGAGAGAACGCTCGCCCAGCAATTTATCCGCAGAATTATATGAATAATCAAAAATCAGTTCTTTAAAGCAGACCGAGGCAAAGGCAAAGCCTGCCGCCGCAGGCACAAAGGGCGCTCTGAGCGAGCCGCCGAACGGAACTTTCACAACCGCAACGGCGAAAAATGCCGCCGCCACAGGCACATAAAGAGGAATACCTGCAGGCATCATAAGCGCAATTGCCGCGCCGATAAAAATATTGCTCAGGTCCTTGAGCAGAAATTTCTTTTTAAGCAAAGCGCAGAGCAAAAGGTCTGTAATCATTGCACTCGCCGCACCCGACGCAACAACCGCCAAAGCCCTCGCACCGTAGTGATACAAGGCGAGCAGAAGCGGTGCAATCATCATTATAAGATAGTCGCCGTAAAGCCTTGAAGCCTTGACGGTGCTTTGCTTTATTCCTTTATCAGACAAGGTTTTCACCTCTGAACTTCCATTATTTATTCATTGCATACCTGCTCCCGAAAGCATAATATATTATCATACGAAATCAAGGAGGCTTATTTTATGAAAATCAACTCACCTGCCGAAAACAGAATCACCGTTGACCTCACGAAGCAGGATATGGCGGAGCTTGACATTACATACGAAGAAATGGATTATTCCACAATAGAAACAAGGCGTGTTATCTGGACATTGCTTGACGAGGCAGGCAAGGTCCTCGGTAAGGAGCTTGACCCCTCACGCAGAATGTTAATCGAAGCCATCCCCAAAAGTGAGGGCGGCTGCGTGCTGAATTTCACGCTGCTCGATGCAAAAAGGCGCATAAACGCGCAAAAACAGCTGCTGAAAAAGCAAAGTGAAGGTATCATATGCGAATTCGACAGCCTTGATTCACTTTACCGTGCCGCCGCAAGCATAAATATCCGTTACGAAAGCAGTCTTTACGAAAACGGCGGAAAATACCGCCTGATTATCTGCGGAGAATGCGATTCGGGTAACACGGCGCATTTTCTGTCGGAATTCGGCAGAGTTACGGGCTGCGACGCCCTCACCTGCGAGCATATGTGTGAGCATTGGAATCTGCTTGCGGAGGGAGATGCATTGGATAGGCTACGCCTATGACCTTTTTGAGTGAAGAATGAAAAGTGAAGAGTGAAGAGTTTCGGATAGGCTCCGCCTATGACCGAATATAATGGGTACGGGTGAAACCCGTCCCTAACTATTCACTATTCATTATTCGCTTTTACTCAACAAACGCTTTTTCCGCAAGACTGCGCAAATCGGAAATCGCCTTTGACGCATCCTCTGCGCCGAAAACTGCGCTGCCTGCAACAAAAACATTTGCGCCTGCCGCCGCGGCAACCTCAACGGTTTTTTCGTTGATTCCGCCGTCAACCTGAATGTCAATATCAAGACCTCTGCGTTTCATTTCGGAACGCAGAGCTTTTATTTTGTCCATTGTTTCGGGCATAAATGACTGACCGCCGAAGCCGGGCTCAACCGTCATCACAAGCACCATTGTGAGGCTGTCAAGATAAGGAAAAACTTCCTCGGCTTGGGTATTCGGCTTTATGCTTATGCCTGCCTTACAGCCGCATTCAAGGATTTTATCAACGGTTTCACTTACGGGCGAGGAGCTTTCGATATGAAAGGTAATCAGGTCTGCTCCTGCCTTTGCAAAATCTTCAATATATTTCAGAGGCTCATCAATCATCAGATGAACATCAAAAACAAGGTCGGTTTTATTTCTTATACTCTTGATTACGGGCGCGCCGAAGGTAATATTAGGCACAAATCTGCCGTCCATAATATCAAGATGAAGGTAATCCGCACCGCATTTTTCCATTCTTGCGGACTCTGCACCCAGAGCCGAGAAATCACTTGCCAGCACGGACGGAGAAATTTTAATCACGGAACACTCCTCCTTATAACTATTCAGTTTATTATAACAGCTTTATTTGATAAGGTCAATAATTTATAAATAAGTTCACATAAAATTAAAAAGGGGATGTTAAAAAAGCGCAGACCGCATAAAACAATATAAATCAAGGGGTTTCGGCAGGTTATAAAACTGCAGAAACCCCTTAAAA
>JAZQXJ010000049.1:0-21001 GCA_045632815.1 Acutalibacteraceae bacterium
CCATTATAGGTGATCCCATCAAAATCAGTGAAACTCTTCAGATTATTCCCGTTTCAAAGGTTACATACGGTTTTGCTTCGGGCGGAACTGATTTTCCTTCAAAGAATAATCAGGAACTTTTTGGCGGCGGCGGCGGAGCAGGCATCACAATTTCTCCTGTTGCTTTCATTGTTGTCAATAATGGCAGTGTTTCAGTTAAATACATTAATGCAGCAGAAGGCTCGGTTGAAAGAGTTATCGGTATGGTACCCGATCTTGTTGACAAAGCAACAGATGTAATAAGCCAGCTTAAGAATAAGGACAACACGGTTGATAACGCAATCAACGATTATATGGCATCAACAGAGCCTAACGCATAATTATTAAAATTCCTTCATCCGCATATATTTAACTAAAAATGTGTGGGGATGAGTTGATTGAAAAAAATAATTTCTGTTTTGCTTGTTATTTCGGTATTTTTAAGTGCTTTTTGCATTTCGGCATATGCCTTGACCGATGTTTCGGCTCAGGCGGCGGTGCTTCTGTGTGTCAATACAGGGGAAGTGCTTTATTCAAAGAATGCGAAAAAAAAGCTCTCAATGGCAAGCACAACAAAGATTATGACATCTCTTCTTGCGCTTGAATACCCCACGCCCGATGTTGAAATAACCGTTACCGATGAAATGGTAAGGGTTGAAGGGACTTCAATGGGCTTGCAGGTAGGGGACAGCGTTTCTCTGCGTGAGCTTGTTTACGGAATGCTTCTTCAGTCGGGCAATGATGCCGCTAATGCGGTTGCCTGCGTAATCGGAGGAAGTGCAGATGGATTTTCCTTGATGATGAATGACCGCGCGGCGCAAATCGGTATGGAGAATACCAATTTTGTAACTCCGTCGGGGCTTGATGATGAAAATCATTATTCAACAGCCTATGATATGGCTCTGCTTGCCGCAGAGTGTATTAAAAATCCCGAATTTGCATTCATCTGCTCTCAAAAAAGAGCGAGTCTGACCTACGGAAATCCGCCTTATCTGCGTACTCTTACAAATCATAACAAGCTATTATGGATGTATGAGGATTCTGTGGGTATAAAGACGGGATTTACCAAGAAAAGCGGCAGATGCCTTGTCAGCGCCGCTGAAAGGGACGGCATAACTCTTGTTGCGGTAACGCTTAAGGCTCCCGATGATTGGAATGACCATATTGCAATGTTTGAATACGGCTTTTCAAAGTACAGAGGGACAGAGCTTACATGCGATTTAAGCGGCATAATGCTTGATGTTGCAGGCGGAGAAAAGAATTGTATATCTGTCAGACTTTCGGATTCCGTTGAATGGATTTCCGATAAAAATGCAGATGTCAGGATTCAACTTCAGCCATTTGTATATGCTCCCGTATATGACGGCGATGTTGTCGGCAAGGCAACATTCTGTTCAGACGGTAAAATAATCGGAGAAGCCCTTATCATTGCATCCGAGAATGTTGAATTCAAAGAGGCGCCCGAAGAGCAGCAAACCAAAGAAGATTTATTTTCAATCATTTATAAAAAGATAAAAGTTTTTTTCAAGGTTTCAGAGGTGAATTAATTGACCGATAATAAAATCAGGCTTCAGAAGTTTTTGTCCGAGGCGGGCGTTGCATCAAGGCGCAAGGCTGAGGAAATGATAAGAAACGGTTCAGTTAAGGTCAACGGTGCCGTTGCGCAGATAGGCGACAGTGTAGACCCAAAAAGAGATACGGTTACGGTCAAAGGCAAAAAGGTGAAAAAAGAGAGCAATATGCGATATATTCTCCTTAATAAGCCGAGAGGTTATGTAACCACAACCGATGATGAGTTAGGCAGAAAATGCGTGCTTGAGCTTGTCAAGGATGTCAAAGAGCGAGTTTATCCCGTCGGCAGGCTTGACAGAGTGTCTGAGGGTGCGCTTATTCTTACAAATGACGGTGCATTTGCAAATGCAATGATGCATCCTTCGCGCCATGTTCCCAAAACATACCGAGTGACGGTCAGACCCGAAATAAACGCAGAAAAGGTTGATTTGCTTTCAACGGGTATTGAAATCGACGGCAGAATGACTGCTCCGGCAGATGTTTCTGTGCTTTCAAAAGAAGAAGGCAGAGCTGTTCTTGAAATCGTTCTTTATGAAGGCAGAAACAGACAGATTCGCCGTATGTGTGAAGCGGTTGACCTTGAGGTTGCAAGGCTTCGCAGAATTGCGGTCGGCTCGGTAAAACTCGGAATGCTTCAGACGGGTGAATGGCGTGACCTCACCGCCGCAGAGGTTGAAAGTCTTTTCAAATCTGCAGGCGTAAAAGCAGGCGGAGGTAAAAAATGATAAGATTTGTTCCTTTTGAGGAAAACGGCATAATCGGTATGTCCGCATTTGAGGGCGAAGATAAAATCGGAATATGCACATTCAGCATTGACGGTTATTATATGAATTTTGTGTCTGTTGAATGCGATGATGATATCATTACCGAGGGTCTTGCAAGAGCAGCAATGAATTATGCTGCCAACAGAAATGCTTATATCGCAAAAATAAACAAGGAATTTTCATCGTCCGCATTTGTAAGGCTCGGCTTTAAAGGCGATGATATTCTGAGTGTTGAGATTCCCGAGGCACTTGCATCGGGCTGTACCTGCGGTATGCAATAATAAACAGGAGATGTTAATCCAATGATAAAAAGTATGACAGGCTACGGCAGAAGCCAGCAGCTTGCAGAAGGAATGAACATTACGGTTGAGATTAAAAGTGTCAACCACAGATATTTTGAGTTTTCATCAAGACTTCCGAGGAATTACGGATTTCTTGACGAAAAACTGAAAAGTTTTTTCAACGGTAAGCTTACAAGAGGTAAGATGGAATGTTATGTGCAGATTGAGGCGGTTGAAGAGCCTGATACAATAATCAGCCTTAACCATTCTCTTGTCAAAGGCTATCTTGATGCTTATAAAGAGCTTGCTGAAACCTACGGACTTGAAAACAATGTCAAGGTTTCCGATATTTCAAGGGTAAGTGATATTTTCTCGGTACGAAAGCAGGCTGCCGATGAGGATAAAATCTGGGCGGCTGTGCAGATTGTTGCCGAGGCGGCACTTGACGGATTTATTTCTATGAGAGAACGCGAGGGTGCAAGGCTTAAGGCCGATGTGCTTTCACGACTTGATGAAATTATCAGCAATGTTGAATTCATTGAGGAGCGTTCGCCGCAGACGGTTGCCGAATATAACGAAAAGCTTCTCGGCAGGCTTAAGGAGCTTCTCGGTGAAACTCATATTGATGAGCAGAGAATTCTGACAGAAGCCGCAATTTTTGCCGATAAAATTGCTGTTGCGGAAGAAACCGTAAGACTCCGCAGCCATATTTCACAGCTTCGCTCATTCCTTGACCAGAGCGATGCAGTAGGCAAAAAGATGGATTTTCTTGTTCAGGAACTCAACAGAGAGGCAAACACAATCGGTTCAAAGGCGCAGGATGTTGAAATTGCACGCCGTGTTGTATCTATAAAGGCGGAAATTGAAAAAATCCGTGAGCAGATTCAGAATATCGAGTAACGGAGGATGTATAAATGAAACTGATAAATATTGGTTTCGGTAATATGATAAATGCAAGCCGTCTGGTTGCTATTGTAAGCCCCGAATCTGCGCCCATAAAGCGTATTATTCAGGAGTGCAAAGAAAAGGGTACGCTTATTGATGCTACCCACGGCAGACGCACAAGAGCTGTTATTATTACCGACAGCGACCATGTTATCCTTACTTATCTTCAAAGCGAGACCGTTGCAAACAGACTTAATGATGAAATGGACGAGCTTGAGGAAGAGGAGGATGAAGATGACTGACAGAGGAATTTTAATAACCGTTTCCGGTCCTTCGGGGTCAGGAAAAGGAACTGTTCTCGGTGAACTTATCAAGAAACATGACGATGTAAAAATTTCTGTATCAATGACAACTCGCCAAAAAAGAAACGGCGAAATTGACGGAACGAACTATTATTTTGTCAACAGAGAATACTTTGAAAAAAAGATTAATGAAAACGGTATGCTGGAATATGCCGAATATGCAGGCAATTATTACGGCACTCCAAAGGAACCCGTTGACAAAATGCTTAATGAAGGCAAAGCCGTCATCCTTGAAATTGATGTTCAGGGCGCAGACAAAATAAAAGATATTTATCCAGATGTTGTCCGTATTTTCATTATGCCGCCTTCAGTCGGTGTGCTTGAAAGAAGACTCAGAGGCAGAAACACCGAGGATGAAGAAACCATTAACCACAGGCTTGTTATTGCCAAGGGTGAAATGAGAATGGCTCCGGACTATGATTATATTGTTGTAAACGATGCACTCGACGAAGCCGTAAAAGATGTTGAAACAATAATAGATGCCGAAAGACTCAGGGCATCAAGAAATAAAAAAATTATAAGTGAGGTAATCAACTATGTTTAATCCCGATTTAAGAGGCGTACTCAAAAACCATCTCAGCCGTTATTCACTTGTTACCGCAACAGCTAAAAGAGCAAGAGAAATAGCTGAAGATGCAGAAGAAAATAAGGTTATAATCACAGAAAAGCCCGTAAGCCTTGCTCTTGAAGAAATTCTTGCAGGCGATTATGTGATTGTCGAGCCTGAAGAAATCAGAAATATCTGACAGAATTTTAACTGTAAAAAAGGGGAGTGAAATCAAATGAAGTACGCAAGGGTTGCTGTTGAAACAGCCGTTTTTACCTTTGATAAGCTTTTTGATTATTCAATCCCCGAAAACCTTGAGGCATCAGCAAAAAAAGGTTGCAGAGTTACCGTGCCGTTTGGCAGAACAAACAAGAAATGTGTGGGTATCATTTTTGATGTTGCAGACAAAACGGAGAGCAAAAACGTTAAAAAAATCAGCGAAGTTCTTGATGAAAGTCCGCTTCTGACTGAGGAGATGCTTGAGCTTGCCGAATGGATTAAGGACCGCACATTCTGCACTCTTTATGAAGCCGCCAAGGCTATGCTGCCGACAGGAATAAATCATAAGATTGTTGCATCATATGCTGTTAACCCCGAGTATTCAGAGACATATATTGATGAGCTTGATGAAACGCAGAAGGAGATTTATCTCTACCTTCAGAAGCGAGGAACATTTGTCAAGGCGGATAATATTTTCAATGCTCTGGGTATGAAATCGGCTCCTGCCGTGCTTGAAAAAATGGCAAAAACGGGAATTCTTGTGTGCAGCTATGATGCGGTGCGCAATCTTGGTGATTTAACGGTCAGGATGCTTCGACCAATCATTTCGGAGCAGCCCAAAAAGCTGACCAAAAAGCAAAAGGAAATGTATGATGTGCTGGTTGATACGGGAGTTGCGAGCGTAAAGGAGCTTTGTTATTTTACGGGTCTTACTCCTGCGGTTGCCAATGCTCTTGTCAGCAACGGTGTTGCAGAATGCTTTGAGCATGAGGTTATCAGATTGCCCGAGTTTTCCGATGCAAAGGGTGACAGGAGTGAAATTGCACTTACCGACGAGCAAAAAACCGCTTATAACCGTCTGACAAAGCTTTCGGAATCGGGAAAACCTTCTGTTTCTCTCCTTTACGGAGTTACGGGCAGCGGTAAAACATCGGTTTATATGAGTGTTATCGACAAGGTGCTTGATGCTGGAAAAGCTGTTATTGTTATGGTGCCTGAAATCGGACTCACTCCGCAGACTATTTCTCTTTTTTGCAAAAGGTACGGTGGCGATATTGCTGTTTTTCACAGTGCTCTTTCAATCAGAGAGCGTCTTGAGCAATGGAAACGCGTTAAAAAAGGTCAGGCAAAAATCATTATCGGCACCCGAAGTGCAGTATTTGCACCTGCGGAGAATATCGGACTTATCATTATTGATGAGGAGCAGGAGCATACATATAAATCCGAGCAGACTCCGAGATACAACGCAATCGATGTTGCCAAATTCAGGGCGGCATATAATAAATGTTTGCTTGTTCTTGCATCTGCAACTCCGAGTGTTGAAAGCTTTGCGTCTGCTCAAAACGGCAGATATGAGCTTTGCACGTTGAAAAACAGATACGGAAATGCCGTGTTGCCTGATGTTGTTACGGTTGATATGCGTACAGCGGAAAAAGCTAATGGCAGCAAAGCGATAAGTCAGACATTATATGATGCGCTTAAAGAAAATCTTGAAAACGGCAGGCAGTCAATTCTGCTTATAAACAGACGCGGTTTTCATACTTTTGCGGCGTGTAATTCCTGCGGCGAAGTCATATGCTGCCCTCATTGCAGTATTTCTATGACTTATCACAGCGCAAACAGCCGCCTTATGTGCCATTATTGCGGTCATTCCGTTCCGTTTTCAAGCATTTGTCCCGAATGCGGCAAGGATGCTGTCAGATATTCGGGCTTCGGCACGCAAAAAATTGAAGACGAGCTTGCATCTCTTTTGCCAGATGCAAGAATAGTCAGAATGGATACCGATTCCACCGCCGGCAAGAATTCGCACGAAAAGCTTCTGGATAGCTTTTCAAAGGGTGAATATGATATAATGATCGGCACTCAGATGGTTGCAAAGGGTCTTAATTTTCCGAATGTAACACTTGTAGGTGTTGTTTCGGTTGACCAACAGCTATATAATGACGATTTCAGAAGCCTTGAAAAAACATTTTCTCTGCTGACTCAGGTTGTCGGCAGGTCAGGCAGAGGTGAGCTGAAGGGTCAGGCAATTATCCAGACTTTAACTCCCGAAAATGAGATAATCCGACTTGCGGCAATGCAGGATTACGATGAATTTTTTAAAACGGAAATCAGACTCCGCAAGGGGCTTATATATCCGCCTTATTGCGACCTCTGTGTTATCGGTTTTACGGGAGAAAATGACATTATTGTAAAAACTGCCGCGAGAGAAACCCTTGATTTGCTCAAAGACTATGTTAAGGATGAATACAAGGGTGAAAAAATTATTGTTCTTGGTCCTATGTCTGCGAGAGTAGCGAAGATAAGCGAAAAATTCAGGTACAGAATTATAATCAAATGCCGAAATTCGGCGAGATTCAGACAAATGATTTCAAAAATTCTTGTTAAAACGGGAACGGATTCCCGTTTTTCAAGTGTTACGATTTATGCCGATATCAACCCTGATACGGCTATGTAAATATATATTTTCCGCGAAAGGAATGATTTTTATGGCTATCAGAAATATAGTTAAAATCGGCGACCCGATTCTGGCTAAAACATCACGTAAGGTTGAAAATTTTGATGCACGCCTGTGGCAGCTTCTTGACGATATGAAAGAAACTATGTATAACGCAAACGGCGTTGGTCTTGCCGCTGTGCAGGTTGGTATTTTAAGAAGAGTTGTCGTTATTGATTGCGGCGACGGATATATTGAACTTATTAACCCCGAAATAATCAGCAGCGAAGGCTCGCAGCTTGCTGAAGAAGGCTGTCTTTCTCTCCCCGGTGAGGTAGGTGTTACAAGCAGACCTGCCGTTGTCAGGGTCAAGGCACAGGACAGAAACGGCAAGTGGTGCATTTATAAGGGTGAAGAGCTCAAGGCGCGTTGTTTCTGCCATGAACTTGACCACCTTGACGGTATCGTTTTTACGCAGAGGGTAGTTAAAAAGGAGATAGCTGAATGAGAATAGTTTTTATGGGTACACCCGAGTTTGCGGTGCCTTGCCTCCAAAAGCTTATTGATTGCGGCCACGAAGTGACGGGTGTGTTTACTCAGCCTGATAAACCGCAGGGCAGAAAAATGGATTTAACGCCTCCGCCCGTAAAATCACTTGCGGTTGAAAACGGAATTACTGTTTACCAGCCCGTAAAAATGCGTGACGGTACTGCTCTTGAAATGCTTAAGGAAGCAAATCCGGAGCTTGTGATTGTTGTTGCTTACGGCAAAATTCTTCCCAAAGAAATTCTTGAGTTTCCGAAGTACGGATGCATCAATATTCACGCATCTCTTTTGCCGAAGCTCAGAGGTGCGGCACCCATTCAATGGTCTGTAATAAACGGCTTTGATAAAACGGGCGTTACTTCGATGCAGATGGACGAGGGTCTCGACACAGGCGATATGCTTCTCAAAGGCGAAATTGAAATTGGCGAGAATGAGACCGCAGGCGAGCTTCACGACAGACTTTCCGTTCTTGGTGCGGAAATTCTTGAAAAGACGATTGATGCTTTGCTTAAAGGTGAGCTTTCACCCGAAAAGCAGAATCACGACGAATTTACTTATGCTTCCATGCTTTCCAAAGAACTTTCACCGATTGACTGGTCTATGTCTGCGCAGCAGGTGCATAATAAAATCAGAGGACTTTCACCCTGGCCGTCGGCAAATGCAAAGCTCGGCGGTAAAACAGTCAAAATTCATAAGAGTATCCTTGCTCCCGAAAAAGGCAATGTAGCGGGCGAGATTGTTGTCTGTGACAAGCGTCTTGTTGTTTGCTGCGGTGATATGAATTCTATTGAAATAATCAATCTTCAGGCAGAAGGAAAAAAAGCTATGCCTGCGGCAGATTTTCTCAGAGGCAATACTGTTGAAAAAGGCAGTATGTTTGAATAAGGAAGGAGAATTTTAAAAATGTACGGTATGTACGGTATGTTTTTTGATTATTGGTATATCATTCTTGTTATTCCTGCAATGATTCTTGCTGGTTGGGCGCAGTATAAAGTCAAGTCAACCTACAGTAAATATTCAAAGGTGCTGAATTCCAGAGGTATCACGGGCGCATATGCGGCGCAGGCTGTGCTTTCCCATTACGGCATAACCGATGTGCGTATTGAGCAGACTTCCGGTAAGCTTACGGACCATTATGACCCCAAAGCTAAGGTTATCCGCCTTTCGGAAGGTGTTTATAACGCAACTTCCATTGCCGCTGTCGGCATTGCTTGTCACGAAGCGGGTCACGCAGCGCAGCACGCTCAGGAGTATGTTCCCATAAAAATCAGAACGGCGCTTGTGCCTGTTTGCAACATCGGCTCAACGCTCGGAATTCCTCTTGCGCTGATTGGTTTTGTTCTCGGATTCGGACCTCTCGTAACAATCGGTCTTGTTCTTTACGGAGCAATTTTTGCGTTTCAGCTTGCAACGCTTCCCGTTGAATTCAATGCAAGCCACAGAGCGATAAGCGTTATTGAGCAAACCCATCTTCTTTATGAAGATGAGGTCGGAAGCGCACGCAAGGTGCTTTCAGCCGCCGCAATGACCTATGTTGCATCGATGATTGTTGCGCTTGCAAACCTGATAAGGCTTGTTCTCAGATTCAACAGAAGAAGATAACCCTCTTGAAAGGATGTTAAATTTATGAAAAGTGCGAGGCAGGTCGCATTTGAAGCTCTTTTAAAAATTCACCGTGACGGTGCATATTCAAACCTTGTTGTGGACAGCTTGCTGAAGGATAATCCCGACCTTGATGAAAGGGATAAAGCTTTTGTGTGCAATATTGTTTACGGCACCCTTGACAGACTGATTCTCATTGACTATAATCTCGGTCTTTATCTTAATCAGCCCGTCAAAAAGCTGAAGCCCGAGCTTCATACCATTCTCAGAATGGGTACATATCAACTTTTGTTTATGGATAAAGTGCCGTCAAGAGCCGCTGTTAACGAGAGCGTAAATCTTGCAAAAGTCAATAAATCGTCCTTTGCGGCTTCGCTCGTGAATGCCGTGCTTCGCAGGGTGTCCGATAACGGCGTAAGGCTTCCTGAAGGCGGTGAATCAGACCCCGCATATCTTGCCGTTAAATATTCCTGCCCCGAATGGATAATTTCCCTTTGGATTAATGCTTACGGTCTTGACAATGCAATTGCGTTGGCGGAAAAAGCCCTTGAGCCTGCGCCTATTGTAATTCGCACAAATACAACAAAAATTACTCCCGATGAGCTTATATGGAAGCTTGCCGAGGAAGGTGTAATTGCCGAAAAATCTGCAATGATTCCCGAGGCTCTGATAATAAGCAACACCGGTTCCGTTGAAGAGCTTGAAGCATATAAGCAAGGACTTTTTCACGCTCAGGATCTTGCTTCGCAGCTTTGCTGTGCTGCTCTTGATGCAAAAGAGGGAGAAACCGTGTTTGACCTTTGTTCAGCACCGGGCGGAAAAACATTCACAACGGCAGAAAGAATGAATAACACGGGTGTAATCAGAGCTTTTGATGTTTATCAGTCAAGAGTTGAGCTGATCAGAAGCGGCGCAAAAAGACTCGGACTTGATAATGTTTATTCATACTTATCCGATGCGGCTATTTTTAATGAAAACTACGGTATGGCAGATAAGGTGCTTTGTGATGTGCCTTGTTCAGGACTCGGTATAATAAGAAGAAAACCCGAAATCAGATTTAAAAATCAGTCGGAGATAAATAATCTGCCTGAAATACAGTACCGTATTCTTTGCAATGCAACCCGATATCTGAAAAACGGCGGCAGGCTTGTATATTCAACCTGCACGCTTAACCCTGAAGAAAATTCGGAAATTTGCGATAAATTTTTAGAAAACAATCCCGATTTTACGGCGGTAAATGTTTTTCCTGAGCTGCCGAGATACGGTGAAAACGATAAATATTTAACTCTTATGCCTCATATTCACTCAACGGACGGCTTTTTTATAGCTGTTTTCCGTAAGAACGGAGGGGAAGAATGAGCAGAGATATACTTTCGATGACCCTCGAGGAAATGAGTCAGGCATTTTCGGAATGCGGAATTCAGAAGTTTCGTGCAAAGCAGGTTTATGAGTGGCTCCACCGTCACCTTGCGTGCAGTTACGATGAAATGACCAATATTTCCAAGGACCTACGAAATAAGTTGACCGAAGAATTTCCTCTGTATAACTGTGAAATAGCAAGAAAGCAGGTTTCACAGCTTGACCGCACAGTCAAATATCTGTTTAAGCTTCACGACGGCGATTTTGTTGAAAGTGTTGTTATGAAATATAAATACGGCTACACAATCTGCGTTTCTTCACAGGTCGGCTGTAAAATGGGCTGTGCATTCTGCGCTTCAACGCTGGGCGGCTTCAAAAGAAGTCTGTACGCAGGCGAAATACTCTCCCAGCTTTATACTGCCCAAAGAGATATCGGCGAAAGAATATCGCATATAGTTCTTATGGGTATGGGTGAGCCGCTTGATAATTTTGACAATGTTACCCGATTCCTTGCGCTTATAACTGATGAAAAAGGGCTTAACATTTCTATGAGAAACATTTCACTATCAACCTGCGGAATCGTTCCGAAGGTTGAGGAACTGCTGAAAAAGAAAATGCAGCTTACCCTTTCAATTTCGCTCCATGCTCCGAGTGATGAATTGAGAAGTAAAATAATGCCGATTAATAAAAAATATAATGTTGATGAGCTTCTTGCGGCTTGCAGAAAATATGCTGCGGAAACCTCACGAAGAATATCGTTTGAATATGCGATGCTTTCGGGCGTCAACGATTCGGACGATTGCGCAAGGCTGCTTGCCTCAAAGCTTAAGGGTATGCTTTGCCATGTTAATTTAATTCCCGTCAACGAGGTTGCGGAAAGCCCGTTTAAACCAAGTTCATCGGAGAGAGTTGAAAAATTTGTTTCAATTCTTTCAAAAAACGGGATAAACGCAACTGTCAGGCGTAAGCTTGGCTCGGATATAGATGCATCCTGCGGTCAGCTTCGTCTTAAAGAAAATAAAAATCAGAAAAAGGGGGATGAATAGCTTGAAGATTGTTGCAAGGACCGATACGGGTCTTGTCAGAGAAAACAATCAGGATTCCTATTTTGCCTGTGAGCTTGAAGGCGGTGCCGTGCTTGCCGTTGTTTGCGACGGAATGGGCGGTGCGGCGGAAGGCGCTCTTGCAAGTTCAGAAGCTGTAAGAGTAATAAAGGAACGCATCGCAGAGCGTTACAGCAGCTCGATGAGCGATATTTCCTTGAAAAGTCTTATGATTTCAGCTGTTGAAAGTGCAAATAAATCTATATATGATTTATCTCTTACCAACGAAGAATATGAAGGTATGGGAACAACCGTTGTTGCTTCAATAGTTACCGAATCATATGCTTATATTGCGCACGCAGGAGACAGCAGGGCATATAAATTATCAGAAGGTCAGCTAAACCAGCTTACAAGGGATCATTCGGTTGTTCAGAATATGCTTGAAAACGGCGAAATCACCCCCGAGGAAGCCTTTGACCATCCTACCAAACATATCATAACCCGTGCGCTTGGCGTTGATGAACAGATAAGAGTTGATTTTTGTCAGGAACCCTTTGAGGACGGCGATATGATTCTGCTTTGTTCTGACGGACTTTCAAATTCCGTTAAGCCTGAGGATATTCTGAAAATAATTGGCGAAAGCGAGTTTTTCGATTTTGCTGATAAGCTTGTTAATCATGCCAATCTTAACGGCGGCGCAGACAACATAACCGTTGTTGCCGTTGCGAATTGATTGCATTTTATCTTGTGAACTGAAAGGAATGTTAATATGGATAATTATACAGGTAAAAGACTTGACGCCAGATATGAAATTCAGGAAGTGATCGGCGTAGGCGGTATGGCTGTTGTTTATAAGGCATATGACAGCATTGATGACAGAATAGTCGCAGTTAAGATTCTTAAAGAAGAATATCTTGCAAATGAAGAATTTCGCCGCAGATTTAAGAATGAGTCAAAGGCTATTGCCGTTCTTTCTCATCCGAATATTGTTAAGGTTTATAACGTCAGCTACGGCGACAGACTTCAGTATATCGTAATGGAATATGTTGAAGGTATTACTCTTAAGGAATATATTGAGCAGCAGGGCAAGCTCGGCATAAAAGAAACAGTTCATTTTACAATGCAAATTCTCAGAGCGCTTCAGCACGCTCACGATAAGGGCATTGTTCACAGAGATATCACGCCCCAGCACATAATGCTTCTTTCAAACGGAAATATCAAAGTGACGGATTTCGGTATTGCCCGATTCAGCTACAGCGACACAAAAACAATGACGGACAGCGCAATCGGCTCTGTTCATTACATCAGCCCCGAGCAGGCAAGGGGAGATGCAACCGATGCGAGGGCGGATATTTATTCCGTTGGTGTTGTTCTTTATGAAATGCTTACCGGTCAGCTTCCCTTCCAATCGGATAACTCGGTTTCCGTTGCTCTTATGCAGCTCCAGAATGACCCCAAGCTTCCAAGAGAGCTTAATGGCAGCATTCCTGTGGGTCTTGAGCAGATTGTTATGCACGCAATGCAGAAAAGCACAAAGAACAGATATCAGTCAGCGGCAGAGATGCTTCTTGATATTGAGGAATTCAAGCGTAATCCAAACATCAGATTTCAGAGAGATTATTTTGTTGATAACGATCCTACAAAATATGTCAACACAAGAAAGCCTGTTGCACCGCCCGTTGTAACGCCTCCTGTTAAAAAGCCCGTCGATCCCGTCATTCCCGAATATGACGAAGATTATTCGGATGAGGGAGAAAAGAAATCTTCGGGTAAAGGCGGACTTATAGCAATCGGAGTATCCATTGCGGCGGTTGTGCTTGCGGTATTTGTGTTTGCGTTCCTGTTCTTCTTTACCGATGTTTTCAAGGGGGATACCCTTGTTGTTCCTCAGTTTATAGGCAAAAACTATGAAACCGAAATTTTCAATAACCCTGAATACAAAGACTTTGAAATCACGATAAATGAAATTTCAAACAGCGCCTATGAAAATGGCGATGTTTTCCATCAGCAGCCAAGCAGCGGTCAGAAGGTTAGCAGAAACAATAATGTTGTAACCCTTTCTGTTGCAAGCAATGCCCAGAAGCTTGTTATCCCCGATGTTATCGGTCTCGGCTATGAATTGGCAGAAAAGACCCTTGAAAGCAAAGGCTTCAAAAATATCAAGCTTATGCCTATGCTCAGCACGGAAAACTTTGGTGATGTTATTAAAATTGAGCCTCAGGTCGGCGATGAAGCGGACAGCAATACAATAATTATTGTTTATTTTGCAAGTGATGAAGATTTTGTTGAAGTTCCCAAGGTTGCGGGTATGAGCTGGAATCTCGAAATGGCAGAAGCAATGATTCTTTCTGTTCACCTTGTTATGAATCCTGTTGTTGAGGAAGAAAACAGCAATGAGCCTGCAGGTACTGTTATTGCGCAGTCACCCGAAGCAGGAGAAAAGGTTATTCCCGGCAGCAAGGTTAAGCTTACCGTCAGCAATGGTATTCCCGAATCCAGAGAAGTAGACCTTGAGGTAACCCTTCCTGCATCAGGCTCAACCCGAGGCAGCTTTGAAGTGTTTGTAAATAACGAATCAAAACTTAACAGAACATTGCTTATGGACGGCAGTAATTATCCGTTCGTAGTTGAAGGCAGCGGAGAAAATGCTTCTGTAAAGGTCTTTGTTGATAATAAAGAATATTACAGCTGTACGGTTGATTTTACTCAGGATCCTCCCGTTGTATCAAACGGCACATATTCATCTTCGGGCGGCTCGAGACGAGCTGTTCCCAATGTTGTCGGAATGACAATGCAGCAGGCGATTGAACAGCTTGAATCCAACGGATTCAGAAATTATCAGGTAGAAACAAGAACTGTTTATGACGATTCGGAAAATGGCAGAGTTCTTTCACAGTCACCCTCTGCAACCTCAAGCACAATAATCGGCATAACTCAGACATATCCTCTTGATACGGTTGTAACAATCGTTGTAGGACAGAAGGAAGGCATATAATGCCCAGAATTGACGGAATTATTATTAAAGGTATCGGCGGCTTCTACTATGTAGAGGCTGCCGGTGAAATATACGAATGCAAGGCTAGGGGAGTGTTTCGCAAGTCTGGAATAAAGCCCCTTGCTGGCGACAGAGTCGCAATCAGTATTAACGAAAATGCCGAGAACACGATTGACGAAATATACGAGCGAAGCAGCGTTCTTATGAGACCGCCCGTTGCAAATGTTGATCGTCTGTTTATTGTTTCCTCGGTTTGTGAGCCAAAACCCGTTTTACTGATTATCGACAGACTTACAGCTCTTGCTGTGTCTAAAGATATTGAGCCGATAGTTGTTTTCACTAAAAATGATCTTGAAAGTGCAGACGAATATATCTCAATCTATCGCAAGGCGGGCATAAAGTCATTTGCTGTTTCCTGCGTAAACGGCGAGGGCGTGGACCTTGTAAAAAAAGAACTGGAGGGTCATATCAGCGCCTTCTGCGGTAACTCGGGTGTCGGTAAATCATCGCTTCTCAATGCAATCGACCCTGAACTTGCCCTTAAAACGGGTGAAATCAGCGATAAGCTGGGCAGAGGCAGACACACAACCCGCCACAGTGAGCTTTTTAAGGTTGAGGGAGGCTATGTTGCCGACACACCCGGTTTTTCATCCTTTGAAACAGAAGAGACAGAGCCTATTCTCAAGGATGATTTGCCTTTTGCGTTCAAAGAATTTGAGCTTTACATCGGTCAATGTAAATTTACATCCTGTCTGCATACAAAAGACAAGGGATGCCGCATAATTCAGGCTGTTGAGGACGGGGAAATACCCGTCAGCCGCCATGAAAGCTACTGCACTATGATGGAGCAGGCAAAGAATATCAAGGAATGGGAATTAAGCGGCTACAAAAAGCATAAAAAGTAACGAAAAACACCGCCTTTGATTATACTGTAATGAGCAAGGACTCATGCTGTATAATTCGGGCGGTGATTAATTTTGAGGTGTATTTCAAATGGTAATGTTATTATTTCTTTTGCTGCGGGAATGATTGTTGCTGCGCTTTTTCCATATACTTTGGCGGTGTTGATTATTGCTGCGGTGCTTATTATTGCAGGTCTGAGCCTTTGCCGATTCTGAGGAAAGGAGAAAGAGTATGAAGGTTGTCGTTGTACGCAGCCCAAAGGCTCTCAGAGGAATTCTGAAGCTGGTTTTCGGAATAAAAGAAGGATAGAAACATACAAAGAGGCAGCATCATTTCTGATGCCGCCTCAATTTTTTAATATTCAACAGTTCCTTCGAATACAAGCTTTGTTGCGCCTGTAAGAAGTACACCGTCATCTGAATAGTTAACGATAAGGTCACCGCCTCTTACCTTAACGGTAATGTCTGCATTCTTTTTGCAGTAGCCATTTTCAACTGCAGCAACAACTGCAGCGCAAGCGCCCGTACCGCAAGCAAGTGTTTCGCCGTTACCTCTTTCCCATACTCTCATCTTGAGAGTGGTTTCATTAACAACTCTTACGAATTCGGTGTTGACTCTGTGAGCAAAGATGTCAGCTTTTTCAAACTTGGGACCAACCTTTTCAATGTCAATAGTGTCAACTCTGGGAACGAATACAACACAATGGGGGTTACCCATGGATACGCAGGTGATGTTGTGTGTTTCGCCGGCAATTTCAACGGGACAGTTGATGAATTTGTTCTGACCCTTTGAGCCTGTAACTGCATTTTCAAGGTCTGCCTTGCCCATATTTGCGCAAACAGAGCTTACCTTGCCGTTCATTGTATAAAGCTCAACGCTCTTGACACCGCTTGCAGTTTCGATTGTTACTGTTTCTGTGTCAACATAGCCGTTATCGTATGCATACTTTGCAACGGAGCGCATTGCGTTACCACCCATTCTGCCTTCTGAGCCGTCAAGATTGAATACTCTCATCTTAACCTGAGCAATATCCGATTTTTCAACAAGAACAATACCGTCGCTGCCAACGCCGTGGTTTCTGTCGCAAAGGCTTACGCAGAGGCTTTCGGGGCAGGTGATTGAATTATCGAAGTTTTCGATAACAATGTGGTCATTACCCGAAGCATCCATCTTGACAAACTTGAGGGTCTGTCTTTCCGAACGCATATTGTTGATATCAACAAGCTCGGTGTTCTGCTGATTAAAGCGGCTTGCAATGATATCTGCAAGAGCGTTTGCAGTGTCAAGAGAAGTGATGCAAGCGATTGAAAGCTGAATTGCGCGTCTGTGGAGAGCAATGTAGTCGCCCATTGTTGAATCGTGAAGAGCGCCTGTGTAAACAACATAGTCAATCTTGCCGCTTTCGAGAAGCTTGTAGATTTCCGAATCGTCGTTTCTGCTCTGAACATATTCAACATCAATGCCAAGCTGTGAAATTGCATCTGCAGTTTCTTTTGTGGCATAAAGATTAATCTTAAGGTCATCAAGCTTCTTTGCGAGTGAAACAGCCTCAAGAATATCGTGGCTGTCAACGCTGAGAAGAATACCGATGTTCTTTTCTGCGGTGGGAAGCTGAATTTTGAAGCCTGCTGAGGTAAGACCCTTATAAAGTGCTTCAGCAGTTGTTTTACCGATGCCGAGAACTTCACCCGTTGATTTCATTTCGGGACCAAGGATTGAGTTAACATCCGAAAGCTTTTCAAATGAGAAAACGGGAACCTTAACTGTGAAATAGGGGGGAGTCTTGTAAAGTCCTGTGCCGTAGCCGAGGTCCTTAAGAGGCTGACCGATCATAACCTTTGATGCAATGTCAACCATAGGAACGCCCGTTACCTTGCTGATGTAAGGAATTGTTCTCGATGCTCTGGGGTTAACCTCGATAACATAAAGCTCATTATGATAAATAAGATACTGAATGTTAACAAGACCCTTTGTTCCGAGTGAAAGAGCAAGCTTTTCCGAAACATCGATGATTGTCTCACGCATTTTATCGTTGAGATTATAAGGGGGATAAACGGCAATTGAGTCACCGCTGTGAACACCTGCACGCTCAACGTGTTCCATAATACCGGGGATAAGAACATCTGTGCCGTCCGAAATAACGTCAACTTCAAGCTCGGTACCCATCATATACTTGTCAACGAGTACGGGATTTTCGATTTCACCCGAAAGGATGATATCCATATAACGCTCAACATCTGCATCCTCGTGAGCGATTGTCATATTCTGACCGCCGATAACGTATGAAGGTCGGAGAAGAACGGGATAACCGAGTGTATTTGCGGCATTGAGAGCTTCCTGCTTTGTCATAACACCCATACCCTTGGGTCTGCGGATTGCAAATTTCTCGAGCAGAGCATCAAAGCGTTCTCTGTCCTCTGCGGTGTCGATTCCGTCAGCTGATGTGCCGAGAATTGTGATGCCGTTTTCATCAAGGAACTTTGTGAGCTTGATTGCTGTCTGACCGCCGAATGCAACAACAACGCCAATGGGATTTTCAACCTTGATGATGTTCATAACATCTTCGGGGGTAAGAGGCTCAAAGTAGAGTCTGTCGGCTGTATCGTAGTCTGTTGAAACGGTTTCGGGGTTATTGTTGATAATTGCAACCTCGTAGCCGAGTTCCTTAAGAGTCCATACGCAATGAACCGATGAATAGTCGAATTCAATACCCTGACCGATTCTGATAGGACCTGAACCGAGAACGATGATTCTTTCTTTGTCACCCTTGATGAGAGGTCTTGCTTCGCAATCCTGATCATATGTTGAGTAGAAATAGGGTGCTGCGGTGTTCATATTCTTTGCGCAGGTGTCAACGATTTTATAAACCGCTTCCTTGTGCTTGGGCAGTTCGCTTACGCCTGAAAGACGCTTGAGAGCTGTGTCTGTATAGCCGTAAAGCTTACCCTGATTATACTTTTCTTCATCAATATTACCGTTTTCTATTGACTTTTCAAAATCAGCAAGATTCTTGAGCTTGAGAAGGAACCATTCGGTAATCTTTGTGATTTCGTGAATTCTTTCGATTGACATTCCGCTCTTGATTGCTTCAAACACAGCGAAAAGTCTCATATCATCGGTTTCCTTAAGTCTTTCCTCAAGAGGAGCATCTGACTTGGGAGCAGCATTAAGAGTGTCGAGTGAGATTTCTGCGCCTCTGACAGCCTTCATAATTGCCATTTCAAATGTAGGTCCGATTGACATAACCTCGCCCGTTGCCTTCATCTGAGTGCCGAGCTTTCTGCTTGCGTTAACAAACTTATCGAAGGGCCATTTGGGGAGCTTTACAACTATGTATTTTACATCAGGCTCAAAGTTTGCGCAGTTGAGACCTGTTTCGTCATTCTTGATTTCGTCAAGAGTGAGACCCATAGCAAGCATTGCGGTAATCTTTGCAATGGGATAACCCGTTGCCTTACTTGCAAGAGCCGATGAACGGGAAACTCTGGGGTTAACCTCGATAACTGCATAATCCATGCTGTTGGGGTCAAGAGCAAACTGACAGTTACAGCCGCCGATGATGCCGAGTGCATCAACGATATCAAGTGATGCTTTACGGAGCATCTCGTATTCTTCGGGCTTGAGTGAAAGTGCGGGAGCAGCAACGATGCTGTCGCCCGTGTGAATACCAACGGGGTCAAAGTTTTCCATGCTGCAGACTGCAATGCAGTTGCCTGCGCTGTCACGCATTGTTTCAAACTCGATTTCCTTCCAGCCGAAGATGTATTTTTCAACAAGAACGTGAGTGATGGGGGAAAGGCCAAGTCCTGTTTTGGCGATTACTCTGAGTTCGGCTTCGTTATCGGCAACGCCCCCGCCGCCACCGCCGAGTGTGAATGCGGGACGGATAATGATGGGATAACCTATTCTGTTTGCAATTTCAACAGCGGTATCAACATCGTTTGCAATTTCTGAAGGAATAACGGGCTGATTGATTGATTCCATTGTGTCGCGGAACATCTTTCTGTCCTCAGCCTTGTCAATTGCTTCAGCATTTGTGCCGAGAAGCTTAACGCCCATTCTGTCGAGGTAACCGTCTTTGCTCAGCTGCATTGCGATGGTAAGACCTGTCTGACCGCCGAGACCAGCAAGGAGGCTGTCAGGCTTTTCTTTTTCGATAATTCTCTTTACCGTTTCAGCTGTAAGAGGCTCAAGATAAATTTCATCTGCAAGAGCCTTGTCTGTCATAATGGTAGCAGGGTTTGAGTTAACAAGAACAACATCAAGACCTGCATCCTTAAGAACGCGACAAGCCTGAGTACCTGCGTAGTCGAATTCGGCAGCCTGTCCGATAACGATGGGACCTGAACCGATAACCATTACTTTTTTAATGTCTTTATTGATTGGCATATTAAAACCCCCTTGTGAGTGATTAGTCTTTCATAAGCTTAACAAGAACTGCTTTCTGTGCGTGGAGTCTGTTTTCAGCCTCTTCAAAAATTTCCTTAGCATGTGCTTCGAAAACTTCGTTTGTGATTTCTTCTTCGCGGTGTGCGGGGAGGCAATGAAGAACCATGGCATCGGGCTTTGCAACAGCCATAACATTGCTGTTAATCTGATAGCCCGTAAAAATCTTCTTTCTTTCTTCCGCTTCGCTTTCCTGACCCATTGAAGCCCATACATCTGTATAAAGAACATCAGCATCTTTTGCTGCCTCAAGTACATCTGTTGTGCAGGTGAAATCGCCGTTTTCGCTTGCCCATTTCATAATATCAGCATCGGGCTTGTAATCTTCGGGGCATGCAATGCTTACGGACATACCCATTTTTATACCGCCGACGATAAGTGAATTTGCCATATTGTTGCCGTCGCCGATATAGCAAAGCTTGTTGCCTGCAATACTGCCTCTGAACTCGCGGATTGTCATAAGGTCTGCAAGCACCTGGCAGGGATGGCAATAATCGGTAAGACCGTTGATAATGGGGATTGAACCGTATTCGGCAAGTGTTTCAACATCACTCTGGTCAAAAGTTCTTATCATTATGCCGTCAAGGTAGCCGGAAAGAACTCTTGCCGTGTCATTGACAGGCTCACCTCTGCCGAGCTGAATGTCGTGCGAGCTGAGGAAAAGCGCCATACCGCCAAGGTCGTACATACCAACCTCGAAAGAAACTCTTGTTCTTGTTGATGATTTTGCAAAAATCATACCGAGAGTTTTGCCCTTGAGGTGGTGATGCTGAATTCCGTTTCTCTTTTCGTATTTGAGCTGGTCAGCAAGGTTAAGAATCTCGCTGATTTCGTTTTTGCTCAAATCCATAAGCTTGAGTAAATGCTTCATATATGCCTCCAAAACAATTTTTAACAAAATAAAATTATAATTCAAATTATTATAACATATATTATTATTTATTTACAATGCTTTTTTGAAAAAAGTTGTAAAAAAACCGCCAATCAAAATGACGGCGGTAAAAAATTATATTAAAAAAGAA